>NZ_KV827856.1:293544-367178 GCF_001836235.1 Bacillus sp. HMSC036E02
TAAAAATTTTCATTTGCGCACCAAAATGTTGCGTTAAGTAAAATGTATCACTAGTTATTAAATTTCCAATCTTCCAATCAGGTTGATATGTACTTTCCATGTAACTTTCTAAATCCCCAATCATTATTAAATTGATATATAATGAAGATGAACTACTCAACATTTTCGTTAAAGATAGTCTATCAACCTCTAACTACCTAATGAACTCAAGTAAACACATCTTCAGTCATTTTAAGAGGTACAAAAGGCACCCTTTCAAGTGATTTTTGTATAAAAATTCTATTTTTTTATATTCGATACCAACCACGAACTTTTTAAAATAATAGTATCATTATGTCTCCTTTTTAGAGATTATTTTTAATTACCTTGAATTTTTTGCACCAGAACTGGAAAATCCCTGACTACTCGAAAGATCAACTATCAAGTGCTAATATTCAATAACGCGTACTGAAAATGATTAAACATTTTTATAAACCAGTGGAGCATTTAAGAAATCAATTTTTCTCTTATCGAAATTTAATTAGCTTACAGTAATACAGTGGTCATATATTTTTAAGAATAACGGAAGAATATATAGAAATTGCTACAGAAATGTGAAGTTTAATTAATTTAGGAGGAACAAACTTGTTTAATCAGCTTGTAAAAGTTATACCGAATTTATTTACGATTGGAAATTTATTATGCGGTGTTTTCTCAATCACCTTGAATATGAGTGAATATTTAGGAGCAGCCTCCATTCTCATTTTCTTTTCAGCTGTTTTAGATTTTCTTGATGGAAGAATTGCGAGAAAATTAAAAGTGAACAGTGAGTTTGGCGTAGAATTGGATTCCTTAGCTGATATTGTTAGTTTCGGCGTCGCTCCTGCGCTTTTATTTCATACGATAGCAACACCTTCTATTTTAACTTCTTTGGCATTTATCCTATTCCCAACAATGGGTGCTTTAAGATTAGCTAAATTTAGTATTAAACCAACTATTGGATATTTTAAGGGATTACCTATTCCAGCCGCAGGATTATCATTGGCTGGTATGGCATTGTTTTCATATAGTAATGCATGGATTACTTTAATCCTCGCCCTCTTAATGGTAAGTCCCATTAGGTTTAAAAAATTTTAATGAAGGTCACGCCCAACGCCATTAAGGAGCATTTTAAATGGATTTAACGCGTCAATAAGTATAAAAAAGCAGGACAATAATATTAAATTAGGTGCCCTTCGAAAAATTAAAACCTTGTATTTATGGCTATTGGGTTAATCCATCGATATGTTATTCTGAAACGTCAGTCCACTTTTAACAGGAGCTCCCTTTATCAAGAGAGCTCCTGTTCTTATTTCTTCTTCTTTTCTGTCGGTTGGCTTTGTTTAGCAAAATTAGATGAATCATCAAAATTCGGTTGCTTTTTACCAGCATTATTACTTCTACCTTTTCCCATATGTAATGCACCTCCCCTCCCCCTTACTATTCCCAATAAAAAAATTCTCTTGCATCCAAGAGAATTTTAAATTGGGTTCTTATTGATAATACCTAAGTACTTCCAACACTGCCATTCCATAAAAGATGGATCCAATGTTAAATTATTTAATGCTAAAACAAATATTACATTTTCATATTTAACTGGATAATCAATTAATAATCCTAATGTATTTCCTGAATCTGCGACAATTATGATTCCCTTTTCTAACACGTCATCTATAACTTCTTTTAATTATTCTTACCTAGCATATAATATTTTCCTACACATTGAGATTGCATGTTGTATAAGGAAGCCCTTCTTCTTTCCATGCAAGAAATCCTCCCTTTAAATTCACTACTTCCTTTATACCAGCTCTTTGTAAAATACTAGCTGCTATAGCGGAACGTAATCCGGTTCGACATTGCAAAACTATTGGAAAATCTTTCGGTATATAATCTAGTTGTTCAAATAGATTACCTAAAGTGATATGTATTGCATCATGAAGGTGTCCTTCCTCCCACTCTTTTTTACTACGCACATCGATAACCTTAACGCTTCCACCTTTTATATGCGGATATAATTCAATCGATGTTTTTTCTTTGTAACTTTCAAATCTATCAAGTCTTTGTATTACTTTTAAGGGTGCAAAAGCAATAATATTATCTAACCCAATAGATTCAAATTCTCTAATAACTGCCTCTACTTTAACTTTTTCCTCATCTAGAATTATTAAAGTTTCTTTTTTATAATCTAATAACCATCCACACCAAGTTGTGAAAGAATTGTTATAAGGTATGTTAATTGACTTCTCGATATGACCTGCAGCAAAACTCTCTACATCCCTTATATCAACTATTTGATAAACGCTCTTCAAAATTTCTTGAAGTTCTTCTACTGTATTAATAGCAGTACTTTTTCTCTTCTTACGAATTGGCGGACCATACTTATTTAAATTCTTCATTAATGAAAAATACTTTGGAGGCTCTGGCTGTCCCCTCAATAAAGTCGATATAAAATCACTTTCTTCATTACACCGAAATGCCCAATTGAACATCTTTTCATAACCTAATGTAGAAGTTGGAATTGCTCCTAATGCTTTTCCACATGCGCTTCCCGCACCATGTGATGGCCATATTTGCAAATAATCAGGAAGTATTTTTATTTTTTGTATAGAATCAAATAATTGTTTCGCTCCTATTTTTGCAGTATCTTTAATACCGACTGCAGTTTCTAATAAATCCGGTCTTCCTATATCTCCTACAAATATAAAATCACCTGTGAATATTCCTATCGGTTTATCATTCGTATAATTATTTTGACTTGTATCAGTTACTAAAAAAGAAATACTTTCAGGCGTATGCCCTGGGGTGTGAATTACATTAAATTTTATATGACCTACTTTAAACTCTGTGCCCTCTCTAACCAATTTGTATCGACCTTCGTTAAGATATTGATATTTCCAATCACAATCTCCTTCATCAGATACATATAAATTTGCATGGTAAAGATTAGAAAGTTCTCTAGACCCAGAAAGAAAATCAGCATGAATATGAGTCTCAGCCGCAGCAATTACTTCCATCCCCTCTTTCTTAGCAAATTCTATATATTGTTCTATATAGCGACTAGGATCAATAACGATTGCTACGCCTTCTTTCTGACAACCGACTAAATAGGAAGCATGTGCTAATTTTTCATCATAAAAATATTTTAAAAGCATAGCTATTCCCTCCAATTAGTTATTTCAAATTAATTTTCAATTTTTGTAACCACTTTTTATCTTCTCCTATAGAATCCCTTTCAACATTAAATTCCAATACATATATGGCAACATATATCTTTTAAGTAAAAACATACTATACCGTTCTTTCGCTTGATTAAATGGAAACGTTTCTTGAGGCTCATGTTCATAGTTAAATTCAGCAAGTATAAGACTTTTATATCCTGTAACAATCGGACATGATGTATATCCATCATATTTAGCCTGTAAATCTCTTCCGCTAAGTACGTCCATAATATTTTGTTTTAAGACGGGTATTTGTTTTCGAATTGCTGCTCCAGTTTTAGAGGTAGGTAAATTGGTACAATCTCCAAGTCCAAAAATATTTTTATATTGCACATGCTGCAAAGTATAAGGGCTTATATCTACCCACCCCTGATGATCACTTATCTCACTCTCTTTAATAAAATTAGGTGGCCCCATTGGCGGAACAACATGTATCATACTATATGGTACGGTTTCTCTTTTTAGTGTTTGCGTATCTTCAAAAATTGCCTCTCTCTTTTCGGCGATAATTTCCACTAGATTTTTATTATAATTCGTTATAATTTGCTTTCTTTCTAGTACTTGTTCTAAAGTATTTGCATATCGTGGAACCTGAAATATGTTATTGTTTGCAGAATAAAATATTACTTTACTTCTGTTTCTTACACCACTATTACAAAAATACTCCTCTGCTAAGTACATAATTTTTTGTGGAGCACCACCGCATTTAATAGGAGTATTAGGGTGGGTAAAAAGCGCATTTCCTCCTTTAAATTTTTCAATTTCTCTCCAAGTAGAATCAACATATGTATAAGAATAATTGCTACATACCCCATTAGTGCCAATAGACTCTTTTAAGCCTTTAATACTGTCCCAATTTATTTGTATACCAGCTGCTACAATAAGAATTTCATACTCAAGTAGCAGTCCGTCATCTAAAAGTATCTTATTTTCAGATGGAAATAACTTAACAACACTTTTAGGGATCCACGTTGCCCCTTTTGGAATAAGCGATTCCTGATTACGCATCGTACTTTCCTTTGAAACAATTCCTCCCCCCACTAAACTCCATAGTGGCTGAAAGTAATGTTTTTTTGATGGATCAATAATTGCTATACTTTCTTTCAATAGGGGTACATTTCGTAATAAATGTGCAGTAGAAGATAGTCCTGCTGTCCCAGCACCAATTACAATAATTTTATAACTATCTCTGGTCTTCATTATCCTCTTCCTATCTAAAATTGATTTTTAAATTAACTAATTAGTAGCCATTTTTTCATCGTAGTAACATTATTATAAGTTAAAAACATCATAGTTTTATCTGATTTAAATGAAAATTTTGTTAATTTTACCATTAACATTACTATATGCGTAAATCCCCTATGTTACTTCCATATTTTAGTTTTAATATTAAAACTAAATATTGTTATATAAAATAATACATTAAAATACTTTTCATGAATCCGGATAAGTAATGTTTAAAAAACAACAATTTTACTACAGTAATCAAGAACAGTTTTCTAAATTAAGTTACTGCAGAAAATATAACTCTGGCGCAATATCCCTACCAGCTTTCATTCCAATAGTAACTCCATGATATAACATCAAAGATGAAATCCCTCAACTTAGGTATTTGACTTTTTAAATTTATACAAATGTCTTAGCTCTATGTACTGTGATATATAGGTCCACATCAATATGTTATTGCATCATATACTGAACAGATAATTTAAATTACTTTTATAAAGGATGATGAGGATGAACCTAGAAGATATACAAAAATCCTATGGCGTAATTGTAAGTTTAGGAGGATTGTGTCAAGTCACCAACCAAATCAAAAGACACAATTTAAGAACATTTTCTGGACCTTTAGATTGGTTTTATTATCCATCACTTTCAGATGTAAACAGATTACTTCAAAATCGATTTAAAAAATTTATGAAGTTGGAAAATATGATTATAGAAGGTTCAGAAAGTTACGGTCTTATTGAATCAGAATTTGATAATCAAATTAAATGGGCAGAACGAATTACCTACTGTATAAAGGACACTTATTATAATTGTTTTTCAATGCATGATTTTCCTATTAATTCAGAAAAGGATTTGAAATCAACCTATCCTTCTTTTAAAGCTAAATTAGACACTAGAATTAATCAATTCCTTGAAAAAATAAATAGTAGTGAATCCATTTTATTCATTAGAATTTGGGGAAATCGAGATGAAGCGGTTGAATTACAAAACGTATTATCTGAAATTACAAATAAGGATTTTAATATCCTTATTGTTAATTTCAAGGAGGGTATATCTAATATTGTTGAACAAAATTGGGGAATATCGAGGGTTTGTTCAATTGAACTCCCACGTTATCAGGATAGATGGGAAGGTGATGATTCCGATTGGAATGCTATTTTAAACAAAATAACATTAACTTAATAATTTTCTTCTTACTTTTAACATGATTTGGCCCGTAAAATCAAATAGGTGTAGAGAAATAAAATTCCTGTCTAATTGATACACACTTAATTAACAAAACGTTCATATAATAATTCGTAAGTCCTTCTTTATTGAATAAATAGTTCTTTACAAAATTAGTTCCATCACTAGAGCACCTTTATGCGGTGCTCTTTTTTGAATTTATAAAATGTAAAAATAGTTGTTCCATTTTCCTTCAAATGGCTAATTCCCTTTGTTATTCTTCTGTTGATTTCTGTATAATCATTTATGCGATCAGCATATTCTGCTTATGTAGTGCATTCACGACTACTTACTTCCATACTTTATCTTATATTTTGTCTTCTTGGATATTTCATTATAAGCTTCTTCAATTCCCTTGATTTCCTTCCCCTTCTTTTATCTTAAGAACAAGCAATTTCTTTCATTAATATTAAATAAACTAAAGCATAGATTTTAAAAGAACCTAATTTACATATAATTAATGATAAACTACAATGTGTATTCTCCACGTTTAATCAACATCTGAATTATAAATCTAACATATTTTTTTAGTTGATTGTCATTATGGTACAACCGTGTATACATTTACCAAACAAACTACATAGTTTAAATTAGTAAAATATATTGAGAGGAAGGAAATAAATCTATGAAAGTCATAATTTTGTGTGGCGGAAAAGGGCTTCGGATGCAAGGAATTTTAGAGGACATTCCCAAACCATTAGTTCGAGTTCAAGGAAAGCCTCTCCTCTTGCATATAATGAATTGGTATAGAAAATATGGACATTCTGATTTCATTTTGCCCTTAGGATATAAAGGTGAGAAAATTAAGGAATATTTTATGGACTTTAGCTGGAAAGAGAATGACTTTAGTTTGAATTTTAAAACCAGTCAATATACGCTACTTCAGAAATTAGAAAATTGGAATATACACTTTATAGATACAGGAATTGATACAATGACCGGGGCAAGACTAAAAAAACTTGAATCCTTTGTACAGGGTGAAACCTTTTTATTAACTTATGGTGACGGATTAGCCAATATAGATATTGATCAACTAATAGCATTCCATAAAGAAAAAGGAAAAATTGCTACATTAACTGGAATTAAAAAAAATAGTCAATACGGCCTATTGGCGGTCGAAGATGGAATTGCTATTGATTTTAAAGAAAAACCATTACTTGATGAAGTAATTAATGGCGGTTTTTTTGTATTTAACAAAGAAATATTCGATTATTTAAGTAGTAATGATGATTGTGTTCTAGAAGAAGATCCTCTTCGAAATTTAATAAAAGACAATGAGCTCGCAGTCTATGAACACAATGACTTTTGGGCTAGTGTCGATACACCTAAAGATTTAAAAACTGTAAATGAAAGTTGGAATCCAAATAAATTTTAGTGGAGAGGACTGAATAAGCATTGAACTCTAATGATAAAAAAATAAGTTTACCTCGATTGTATATCCCCTCTAATGAGAAAATAGTTAACCCACTTTCAACAGGAATTAAAGCTTCAAATCTCTCCAAAAAAAATACTCAAAAAAGAATTGATCCCCAATTCTATAATCAACAACATGATCTAAATAATCATTTCTGCGTCATTGTAGGTAGTGAGTATGTCTTGAAAATTATTGCTTTACAGCAATCATTAATGCAGTACTCAGAAAAATTCACATTGTGGATTTGTTGTATAGATCCTTTTGCATATTCACTATTAAAAGAAATGAGTTTAATTAATGTAAACCTTTTACAAGTTGAAGAATTGGAAGATCGTGAACTAAAAGCAATTAAGAGAAAAAGAAAAGTAAATGAATATTGTTGGACTTTAAAATCTGTCTTGATAGAATATTTATTGGTCAATTATGATTTACCATCTATTCTATATTGTGATGGTGATTTATGCTTTTTTTCTGACCCTAATATTATTTTTGAGGAATGGGGTGACCATTCTATTTTCCTAACCCCCCAAAGAGATCGTGATTGGGTAGAAAAAATGTATGGAAAATATCAGGCTGGTCTAATTGGATTTAAGAATGATCTCTATGGACTAAAAAGTGTAAGATGGTGGAAAAATAAATGTATAGATTGGTGCAGTGCCGAGGCTGAGGAGGGGAAATTTGGAGACCAAAAGTATTTAGATTATATCCCTATATATTTTCCAAAAGTAAAAATTTCAAATAACTTAGGTATAAATGCTGCGCCTTGGAACTGTATATATAATAACGATTATAAAATTGACAAGACTAAAAACGATATATTTATTGAAAACGACAAACTAGTTGTTTACCATTTTGCATGTATTACTATCTTTACTGAAAATGATTTTGATCTTTGGTCTTTGGGAGAAATTTCAATACCCAATAATATATTAAACCATATTTACACTCCGTATTTAGAGAGAATTCAATTTGTTTTAAAGCAATTAAAGGATAAATTCAATAAAGATACTAAACAATTTTTAAGTAAAAAAGATATAAATAAAGCTCAAACTTTATATAAAGATTCACAATTAAGAAGAAAAATGAATCAATCCAATCATTTTATGAACTTTTCCATGATTATAAGTAAAGAACGATTAATCCAAGGATTGACTTCTTATTATTCCTTAGAAAATTTCAACGCTAAATTTACTGTATGGATTTGTTGTATGGATGATCTAACGTATCAAATATTAGAGAAATTAAAATTAAAGCATGCCATACTAATTCCGGTAAAGGATATTGAAAATCATGAACTCCTCAGTATAAAAAATGATAGAAGTTTACAAGAATATTGTTGGACATTAAAAGCGCCCCTATGTCTACATGTCCTTAGTCTTTATCCGGAAGTTGATCACATTATATATTGTGATGCTGATATGTATTTCTTTACAGCACCTAATATCATTCTTGATGAATGGTGGAAGTACTCTGTATTCCTTTGCCCTCAAAGAAGCTCTACTGAAATTGAAAGCATACACGGTATATACCAAGCTGGTTTAGTAGGCTTCAAAAACGATCAAAATAGTAAAGAAATTTTAACATGGTGGAAAGATAAATGCCTAGAATATTGCAATAATCAATATGATGTTGAAATGAATAGATGGGGTGACCAAAAATATTTAAATCACATTCCTAACATCTTTTCTAATATAAAAATTATGACTCATAAAGGTATTGATGCAGCACCTTGGAATGTCATTTTAAATAGCAGTTCTATATCCAAAACAGATAATAAAGTTTTTATTGATCAAGATGAATTAATAGCTTTTCATTTTGGAAGTATGCAAATTATTAATCCAAATGAGTTCGATTTATGGAAACAAGAAACTTTAGAATTACCTCCAGCAGTTTTAGATTATATATACATTCCTTATATTGAACAATTGAACAAGACATGTCATACCCTTCATAATACTTTTCAAAAATCTCCCTCCTCTTTATTTGCTGACCAAATTGATACAACAACAATAAAAAATTATTTTAAATACCCCTCCCCTCATCACAATTAAGACTGATACTTTCCTTATTTAAAAATAAATCTATTTATTTCAGCAACTAAAAATACATCTTAATAAAGGATAGATTATCACTATGATTGCTTCATTTAAAAATAAAACTTTCCTTATTACTGGTGGATACGGTTTTATTGGTTCTCACTTGGCACGAAGACTTTTAAATTTACAAGCAAAAATTGTTCTTTTCATAAGAACACCATCAAACTCTTGGAGACTAAAGGATATTCTAAAATATATTGAAACCTATGAAATAGATATACGAGATAAAAAACAAGTACAAGATGCAATAAAGAAAATTAATCCCGATTATATCTTTCACCTGGCAGCCTATGGTGTAAATTCTGCCCATACAGATTACATCCATGCTATAGAAACAAATGTTATAGGGACTTGTAACATTATTCAAGCAGCAAAATTGGTGAATTGTAAAAAAATCATCAATTTTGGGAGTAGTTCTGAATACGGTAACAAGATGGAACCTATTCATGAAAATATGTTACTAACTCCTGTGGACATCTATGGAAGTACCAAAGCTGCTGCTACTATACTCGCCCATCAAATTGCTAGCGAAAACAATATTAATCTTATAACATTAAGACCTTTTGGCATATTCGGAGAAGGCGAAGAGCCGCATAAAATTTTTAGCTATATAATCTTGCGAGTATTACAAAACAAAGATGTAAATTTAACTTTATGTAATCAATTAAGAGATTATTGTTATATAGAAAATGTAATAGATGCCTGTATCCTAGCAGTAGAAAATACTACTGTACAAAATGAAATCTTTAATATTGGGAGCGGCACTATTCACCCCTTGAAACATTATGTAGAATTATTATTCAAACATTTGAAAACCAATTCCAGACCAAATTACGGTGCAATTTCCTCTAGAACAAATGAAAGATGGGTTCCTGAAGCGGATGTGCAAAAAATAAAAAACTCTCTTTCCTGGGAACCTAGAATTAATATTGAAGAAGGAATTATAAAAACTGTTAATTGGTATAAAAATAATAAACATTTATACCTAACTCCCTAAAAATAGGGTACTAAAGGAGGTGGACTAATTGTTAAACCGAAACTTTAATAATGCTTTTTACGGAAAAAGAATTTTAATTACTGGACATACTGGTTTTAAAGGTTCTTGGTTATCCCTATGGTTGAATGAATTAGGTGCTGCTGTAATCGGATATTCATTAGATCCTAAAAATAAAAATGATAACTTTAACATTACTAACCTTCAAAATAATATAATTGATATTCGTGGAGACATTAGAGATTTTAATAAATTAAATAAGGTTTTTACAGATTATAAACCTGAAATTGTATTCCATTTAGCTGCCCAACCTCTAGTTAAGTATTCATATGAATATCCTAGAGAAACATACGAGGTAAACGTTGTAGGAACTATGAATGTACTAGAGGCAATTCGATTACATGAATCAGCTAAAATAGGAATTATGGTGACAAGTGACAAGTGCTATGAAAATAAAGAATGGCCTTGGGGTTATCGTGAAATTGACCCTATGGGCGGCCATGACATATATAGCTCAAGCAAAGGATGCTGCGAACTTTTAATTTCTTCCTATCGTAATTCTTACTTTTCAGAAGAAAAATTTTCTCAACACAAGAAAATAATTGCAAGTGTTCGAGCTGGTAATGTAATTGGTGGTGGTGATTGGTCAATAGATAGAATTATTCCCGATTGTATACGAGCATTAGAATCAAACAAAAAGATTATTATTAGAAATCCTACTGCTATTAGACCCTGGCAACATGTACTAGAACCTTTAAGCGGGTATTTACTCCTTACAGAAAAAATTATAAATAATGGTATCCTTTTTTCAGGAGCATGGAACTTCGGGCCATCCCTAAGCAATATTGTTTCAGTAGAAAAATTAGTGACCAGTTTACTAGATATTTGGGGCTGCGGGGATTGGACAGCAGAAAATATAGGTCCAATAAATTTTCATGAAGCAAATTTACTAAACCTTGACATTAGCAAAGCAAAATTCAATCTTAATTGGCAGCCAAAATGGCCCCTACAACAGACTTTAGAAAATACAATAGAATGGTATAAACATTATAATTCTTACACCAGTTCTGAGATGAGAAATCTATGTATTAGCCAAATCAAACAATATTGCATGCTTTGAACTACTCCCACTTACCCATACTTGCTGTGAGTTCCTTATGGAGGGAGTCTTCTTGGCTAAAATGATAAAATAAAACAAAACCATACGTAAGATAATTTTACTATTACAAATAATGACATAGTCTGTTTCACCTTTTACATTATCTAAAAAAGAACCTGTAGGAATTCTTACAAGTTCTTTTTTATTTCCTTTATTCTCTTCTTATTTACATACGCAAGATTTATACATTTGGTGGGATACATACTATATTTATCCGATAAAATAATCTAAAAATTAACACATAATTGATCGTTTTAAGAAAAAGAAATTTCATAAATCTTCAAACACAGTTTCTTAGTTCACCTAATAGAACGTATAAAGACTCATATCATCTTTTGATTATTTTTGGATGTTTTATTCTACGTATATTCGACACGAATTGATTGTTTTTTATGAATTTTCTTGAAAAATATTGTAATATCACTCCATTTTTTCTTCTATTTTGTTATGATGTTTATAATTAAATTGGATTAGGATTTTTTTAGAAAATGGGGGCGTATATTATGAGTGTCTCAGTAAAAGGAAATGAGCAATTAACCTCTCTATTGAACGACTGGTATCGATCTATGCTATCTCAGCAAGTTATAAAAGCTACTAATCTAAAAAAGAAAATTGATGAAAAAATTAGTAAGTTAAGCATTGAACCGAATCAAGAGCATCAGGATCAAAATTTGTTACTATACTATTCACTACTCGAATTTCGTTACAAGGTCTTAACAGATAGCCTTGGTATTCAACAAAATAGTTTTGATACTATTAGCGATTATGATATGCCTACAGATCAATTTCTACAATTCTATTATCATTTTTTCAAATCCATTCATTCCACTTTTATATCAAATTATACTGAGGCAGAGGAACATTATAAACTAGCAGAAAAAATATTGGTAGCTATACCAGATGAAATTGAACACGCCGAATTTTACTATAGAATTGCTACTTTCTATCACCATACCTATAACAATCTCGCTTCTATCGAATACGCAAATAAATCGAGAGCAATCTTTTCAAAGTACGAAGGTTATGAAGTAAAAACAGCCTTTTGTAATAGTTTGCTAGGTGGTTGCTGCATCTATTTAAAACAGTACGAACAAGCAGAAGAATATCTACATTGTGCAATTGATTTACTACAAAAAAATAGGGAAGAAGATTCCTTGTTATACGTAAAAAATACTATGGGGTGGCTGTATTCTGATCAAAGTATGTCTACTTTAGCTATTCGTCACCTTTCAGAAGTAACAGAGAAAATCCCTACACACTTCAAGGCCATCTTCCTACAAGCTAAGGAACATTATAAGTTAGGAGAACAATCAACGGCCAGCCAACTCATTGATAAGGGACTACAGATTTGCAGAGAGATTCATAACGAAGAATATACACACCACTTCTCTATTTTAAAAAAATTAAATGAAAATATTCCATTGGAAGAATTAGAAAAAATCATTCAAGAAGGAATCTTATACTTTGAGGAAGAAGAATTATGGGAATATGTTGTCGAATACGCCGAATTATTTGCCACAAAATGTAGACAATTAGAGAACCACCAAAAAGTAAGTGACTATTTCCATATTTGTTATCAAGCAAGACAAAAATCAATCGCAAAAGGAGTGTTAAAATAATGAAAAAAATTAGCTTATTATTATCAAGCATTGCTTTTATTGGGGTATTAACGGTGGGAATTTTTCAGTTTTCTAAAACAGATCAGCTTGCTACTCATGGGCATTATCCTGCTCCTTCATATAGTGTTGGCGATTATGGTGGTGCACCACCACAAATTTAATGTAAATGTATTTAAAAACCCTCCATTTGGAGGGTTTTTAAATGGCTTATCTGCCTGTTCAATACGCATAGAGAGTACATATTATACTTATTTACTATGTTATAAGATTTTTCATTTCCACTCTGTAACAAGATTCTAGCATTCTCTCCTAGAATCTCAACTTAAATCTTAAATCCACCAATTAACTCTTGAAGTTCTTCCGCCATCTGTGCTAATTGTATTGCTGAAGAATTTATCTCTTCCATAGAAGCATGTTGTTCCTCAGATGAACCAGCTATCGTTTGCATACTTGAAGAATTTTCTTTTACAGCCATAGCTATTTGATCAATCGATGTATCGACTTTCATTGCATCAGTAGTCATTGTATTAGATAGTTCCACCATATCATGCACTTTTGACACAATATCATTTGCAGATTTTGAAATCTCATAAAAACTTTGTTTTGTATCATTCGCAACCTTAATTCCCGACTGTACTTCTACGCCTACTTCATTCATAGCTTTTACAGTCTCATGTACGTCTGCTTGTATTTCTTTAATTAAACTTCCAATTTCCATTGAAGATCCGGATGATTGCTCCGCCAACTTTCTAACTTCATCGGCAACAATTGCAAACCCTCTCCCCTGTTCCCCAGCTCTAGCTGCTTCAATCGCTGCATTTAATGCTAATAAATTTGTTTGTTCCGCAATATTTTGAATCGCTTCTAATATACTGCCAATTTGCTGTGATTTCTTATCTAATAATTTTATGACATTATCGGATTGAGAAACAGAGTGATGGATAGACTGCATTTGTGTTACAGTTTGTTCTACTAATTGTTCACCTTCATTGGCTTTTTGTTTAGTGTATATGGATGAAGCCGATACTTCAGAAGCATTCTCAGCTACGTATTGAATATTTCGTGTTACCTCACCAATTAATTCAGCTCCAGACTCAACTTCATTATTTTGAACCTCTGCACTGTTCGAGATTTCTTCCATCTCTTTTGTAATTTGTTCTGTTGCAACACTTGCTTGCTCTACACTAGCAGTTAGTTCCTCAGAAGACGCAGCTACATGTCCTGCAGATGTGTTAATTTGAGAAATAATATTACGTAACGACTCTGCCATTGTATTGAAACTACCACCTAATTGACCAAGTTCATCCTTTGAACGAATATCTATTTTCTCGGTTAAATCTCCTTGACTAATTCTTTGAGCTGAAATGACTAATTGTCTTAGTGGAGTAATTATAGATTTGAGTATGAATAGAATTACAATTCCACCTAACAATAATGAAGCACCTATTATAGTGAGCGTTTTATAAAAAATAGGATTGGTAGCTTCTTCAATTTCTTTCGTAGGCATTACGCCAGCTATTTTCCAACCTGTTTTTTTATTTGTCTTAAAGCTTATGTTTCGATCTTCACCATTGAGGCTATAAGTAATTACTCCATCTTCTGTCTTGTACAATTCATCCACTAAAGTTTTATCTAATTTCTCTCCAGGTTTTAGTGATGGATGAACAACTATAGTTTTATCTTGACTAACTATAGATACAAATCCTTGCTTCCCAATTTTTATCATTTTGGATGTTTTTACGATATCTTTAATATTCAAATCTACGCCAATGACACCACTTTTATCTGCATTCTGCTTTGCAATTGCAATTACCATATTTCCTGTAGACTTTGATTTATATGGAGATGAAACAATAATCTCTCCATCTGCTTTTACTGCATCCTTATACCAACTGCTTTCTAGCGGATTAAACCCTTCTGGTATTTTTCCAACAGGTGCATGAATAAATTGACTGTTACTGGATGCCGTATAAATCGTTTCTATCTCTGGATGTAACTGTATATATTGATCAAATTTATTCTGTACATTTTGCGATTGTTCAGGATTATAATCCCCTTGTGTGAGTACCTTTGCAAAATGAGTGATATCTGTATGCTTATTTTCTAATTCATCATCAACAATCTTATCTAAAATACTTATATTATCTTTTGCTGATTGTAGAATTGTTTCATTAAGATCTGTTTTTGCTTTATTATAAGATGATACTCCTACGATAAGGCTTGGTATAATTAATATTGCTATAAATGCCATAGACAACTTCGTTTTAAGCTTTATTTGCCCCAATCTTTCTTTTATATTAAACACTAGCTACTTCTCCTTTTCATTTTTACTACTTATATAGTTTATTTAAATTTTTCTCCTTTACTTTTCCACATTCATTTATGGTACCATTCGAAATGAAACCACAATTACATCCTATTATCCATACTTTATAATTTAGAGATTTAATTTTCACAGACAGAGTTTTATCTGTCCTCCTTTCAAATATGTTATTTTTCTAGATTCAGCAATTATTAGACTACGAATTATTCCAAATAAACTTGACGCAACATATACTTCATTTAAAAAATAATTATTGGATTTGTTTGGATAAAAATCTAGTTTAGCGCTAATCCAATCGGATGAAATTCTTACCATAATACATTCACTAAACATAAATAAGTAAATTTATTTCTTTTAATACTTATATTTAACTGCCTTTTAACCATTCTAACTGTATTATTTCATCGTTTTATCTATTTATTACAACCACTTTTGTATTATTGAATCACTAAACTATAAATTCTAAATAGGAGAATAAAATAAATTAGAGAATTACATTGTAACACATATATATAAGTTGTTAATATTAAAATTTAAAACTTTACTATTTTTCATATGCAATATTACATGCGAAAAGCCATAATTTTTTTGTTATACTATGCATGTGGATTTTTCATCCAAAATCCACCCAAACGCATATTTATGTATATGCCACCCTAATTGATGAAAGTGAGAAGAGTGTTTATCATTTTTCTCACTTTTTTATTTAGGCTCTGTTAATATTAATTATTGATAAAAAGTATTAAATAAGGGAAGACACCTTAGAGTTGGTGCTTCCCTTATTTGTTGATTATTCAAATCTAAAATAGGTATTTTCTAAACCTATTCTTTGCTTTAATGTTCTGCCCAAAGCATAATTATTTGGTAATTCTTTTTCAATGACACAAATAATATAACCTGCTTTTCCTGTTGTTAAATTAGTTAGTTGTAAGTAGTTAGTGTTGTCGTAGATATAAGAAATAATATATTCATAGAAATTATTTTCTTTATCTTCTCTATTCATACCAACATTGTACAACCTAACTCTTGCTCCTACCCAAATTTCCTCATCATCATCAACAGTACTTAAAGGCATCCATTTCGAGTTATCCAATATTTCACCCTTTTCTTAATTCATTCGTTTATACACGAATGTTGCTAGACACAAACTATCATAAGCATCCATCATTTCATTGATTAGACGACCACCGACAGAGAAAAAAGACTCAACATAGCTTTTTATCCATTGAAACACTTGCTCTTTTAGTTATTTTTACATTTTGAATCTACGAAAATGAATTCCCTTATAAAAACTCTAACAGAGAATCTTCCTTCCAAATTTCACCTAGGGAATTATTTGTTTTCCAAAAAAACTACCAACATCTTTATCAACTCATTTTAGAATATTTAAACAATAATTCCATATACATTACCTGCATAAATTATTCATTTTCTTTTATATAAGACCTACCTTTTTACTTTTGATAGATTATTAGACATTGGATTATTATACATAAATCCCAAAAACATGCGGTATTTTGTAGAATTTTGTCTATCAATATGTATGTACACCCTTTTGTAGTGGATATAGACTGTGAGGTGTAAGGAGATACCTTACAAAATAATAAAAAGGAGATTATAGAATGAGTAGATTAACAAAATTCTCAAAGTTAGTATTTGCAACTTTAATCGCGGGAAGTAGTCTAAGCACCTTTGTTTCGTCACACAGTGTACAAGCTGACACCTTAGATCCTAATTACCAAGACAATATAAAATTCATACCACCTTCTAGTGCTAGGCCAAAATTGGAACAAAAAAACACTATTGTTCCAGAAGCAAAAGTTGTTAAAAACCATTATGTAAAGTACTCTAAAGCACATTTCCAAACTAAAGAAAGTATACCAAAAGAGATTTATTATTCTTCAGAAGGCTTTAAGGGCTATATACAGGCAAGTACCGTTTGGGATATGGGAGATCATTTCGCAACACTATATTCCGGAACCGTTATTCGATGTTAGACTTTTAATCCATTCTCCCCTAATGCTTAAAATGGTTAATAACTCACTGCCAATACTGTAATATCTATTGTTCATAAAATAAACCACAAAATCTTTCGATTTCATGGTTTATCAAATATAAAGATAATGCTAAACGAATACTCTAACATTACCTTCCCCAAAGTTAATTATAGAGTATTTTCAAAAAAAAGACACTCTTGTAGTGTCTTTTTTATAGTATTTTAAAAAGAATTCCACCTACTAACACCTTTTTGTTGCGCCTATTCGTTTATTTCAATATGATACTTTTCCATCTCGTATATGCAATAGACAATGATAGCTAAACTCCAACTGACACTATAATAATTATGTGTGTAGAAGTCATAGCCCGCTTTAATACCTTTCTCTATTACAACTAATGTAAATCCTAAAGCCACCCATCTGTTAATTTTCATCTTTATAAACGTTAAAGAGATAATTATTAAAAATAAAATATTTGTAAGATGATTTATCATTAGCTCATATTTTTGAATGTATACCGCCATTATACAAGCAACGATATTAGTCGCAATGCCAAAGGCAATCACCGCTCCCCAAACCCTGTCCGAAAGTCCCACTCCTGAGTCAGTCCCTTCCTAAACAAATATCCCTTTCTTTAATTCGTTCCTACACCCTATTCAAGATATGCTAAATTATCCTTGTCTGATGAATATCTATTTATCTTTTCATATAGAGCAAACAAAATTTCTACTCATAATTTTTTCTTTATTAGACAAACTATGTCTAAGCCGTTTGAACTAGCGGCTTCACTCTTCTGGTAATGAGATAGCACAATTTATTGAATTGACTAACTCATTCAATCCACTGGCACCGGCAGGCAACAAAATAGTTGTCTGCCATTTTCATGTATACTTTTTCTAATTTCATTACAAACCAAATGTGTGCTGTACTGATTTCAAAAGGACAGCATTTCATTTTTAAAAATGTAAAAAAGATAAGATCCTGTCTACTTTTGGTATAGGACTTTTTCTTTTCACACATACTATTTTTGAACCTGTTTACCGATACGTGTCCTAATGGTGTCTTGAATTCCTCCTAAAAAGGGCTGCAGATACGACTGCATGCCCTTTTATTTACGTTGCTTCTCTATATTGAATAAAATAATTAAAAACTAAAAATGTAATATTACATATTTTTTCTGTTCAGATTATATTAGGATTTACTTCGTAGTCGAATTATAGTTTCGTATCTAATTCAGCAATATGTGAACTGTTTACCTAAAGAAAAGACAACCAAAAGGTGTCTTTTCTTCTTTTAATCTAAAAAACATTTCTCCTATTTAGTAAGATCCAATTAGCCCTCTAACCTAAGCCTCATATTTAAAGGTAATTTAATCATACACTCAAGAATTTTCATCTATTTCAATATACTTATAACTTAATTTCCAATCACATTTCCAGCACTATATTTGCTTTCTTACAGAATTTCTGTCTTGTTCTTAATTCTGTCAAAATCCTCATGTAGCTATACAAAGAATATATGCTACTATGATATTAAGAAACTATGCGTTCCCTTAACCCTGTACCCGGCCCTGTATTTATTACAGGGTCTTTGTTTATTTTATTTACTTTTATTGGCTTATAAAGGTTAATACACAACCAATTTCAATTAAAACCGTTTAAATGTTAGTTAGAATTTGAAAAAATATATCTATTAACTTTTTTAACAAATGTAATCTAATATTAAATTTCTAAATCTATACTGTACTATACACCAGTTAACACTATATAAATAGTATTAACTATCTTAATTGAATATTAGTAATAGTAAGTATAAACATTATCAATTTACTACATCTTACATTTATGTAAAAATAAATACATGTTAAGCTTTTTCAAAATCTTTCCCCTAATAAAGATTTGAAGTAGCATTTCATGATTCTCCTTACTGTTAATATGCCTTGAAAAAGAACCCTATAGGGTTCTTTTTCTTTTCATTATAACCTCAGTAAGTCCTTATTTAACATGCAAAAAAGGACTGCTAATTATTTGCAGCCCTTTTACACGTTAATATACACTTGTATTACATGCTTAAAACTTTATTGTATTAGGTATTTATACCAACTAAACATGCCATTATCATTTAGATATATAACACTTCAAAGTTTAGAAGTATACAATAACAAATCTTTCCCAACTTCCAGCTACATAACTAGTAGCTGTTAATTCTCTACCACCATTTGCTGATATATATCTACCATTACTTAGTGCTTGTAATACATATATCCTATTGTCTCCACCATTATATAAGATAAACTTTTCCCATGCACCAATTGATGTACGATCTGCTACTACTCTACCATTTGGCTCAAACAAAACATACTTCCCATTACTTTTAGTTTTTAAAGCGTACGTATATAATTCCCCAGTCGGAATTAATTCGAATTTCTCCCATTCATTAACTGCATTACGATTTGCTATTATATTTCCCGAAGGCTCAGCCGAAACATATTGTAAATTTGCTGCCTATATAGCAACTGTCCAACTTCCATTTTACTTTAAAGGTTTAAACAATTGTGACCACATTTGTTTAAACCTCCACAATTTTTTCTAAGCTATTCTCTAAAAATCTTATTTTTCGTTGTAAATAAACCTGATTGGTACTCTTTATGCAAAAGAAAAGATGGAACCTTTAATTCAACTCCACCTTTTTTCGAAATAAAAAGCATCTAATTCTATTTGAATTAGATGCTTATATTTAGTCCTTAAACCTAATATTCTAAACTATTTACGCGTTTGTAAATCTTTTTTTATTACATCCCAGAGTGAATTATCTTGACGCATCGGTTTACCCTCTTCATCCCATTTTATTTTTTCTGTTCCCAATTCATAATTCATCCCTGTCCATGTGTCTTCACGGAATGCATAGAATGATTTATGCCATCCTTTTTGGTTAAAGATAGAAATAAGATCTTGCATGTATTGGGTAGCACCTGGAACAGTACGGTTAATTCCAAACTCCTCTGCAATAATTCGATTAGATGGTACATGATTTTTCTTAGACCATTGTTGAATTGGCTTCAAAAACTTCTCTAATCCCTGTCTATTCCACATTACAGGTTTCTCTAAATCCCCTACTTTTACTAATCCTGGATATTGATATTCCTTGTTTTGTTTTTCACCTTGGCTCGTTAATTCATATGGTTCATACATATGAAATGCGTATAGTGTTTTTTTATCCTCTACTGGTTTTAAATATTTAAAGGCCCATGGAGTAGCATATAAACCTGAATCTAAAATAATCGGTGTTTCTTTGTCCACTTCACGAATGGAGTTAATCACCTTTTCATAAAATCTGTTTAAATCAGCTGTCGTTCCTTTTACTTTTGCATACCATTTCTCGTAATCTTCCGTCCAAAAATCATTATATCTATTATTTTTAGCTGTTTCTGGATGTGGTTCATTTATAATATTATAACCAACCACCGCGGGGTGATCTTTTAGTTCCAGAGCGAGGTCCTTCCAAAATTGACTTGCTTGTTCTTGATACTTCTCTTCTTCCCATATTCTGTCGTCATTCTTATTATTATTAAATTGGCGCCATCGATCACCAGGTAAGGATAACATTGTAAGAACGACTTTCATTCCTTGTGATTGTGCGGCATCTAAATCCGCCTTTAATTTTTCTAGATCTTCCTTTACTAATCCCCGATAGTTATCTGCATTACCTATCAGAAAATCCTTTCCAGAAGTATCTGGTTTATCCTCAAATAGAAAATCTTTATCTTTTGCCCATTTATCAGGTGCTAAACGTACATATTCAATATTAGCTTCTTTTGCACTTTTATAGTTTTCAGGTAATGACGTACTATTCATGAAATTAGTACCCTTTCTTTTCGAATCCCAAAAACTAATTTTTGAATCGCCCTTGTGGTATGTATCAGCTCTTACATTCATTTCCTGTACTCCAAAACTCATCATGCCTAATAACGCAACAATTGGCAAAACTTTTTTCACAACTTTTCCTTCTTTCTCTTTATATTTAACACACATAACATACCTTTGTTTTGTTACAGGAATATGGCAATTCCCCCAAAAAACCTTTTATGTTTATAAAGTAGAAGTTCATTTATACTAAAAAAAGAAGGAGATAATTACCAAGTTGTTTCATTATCTAAAAAACAAAAAAGGAATCCTTTACGGATTCCTTTTTGCCTTGCACTCTTTTTCAAATAGTGCATCTTTGCACCCAATTTTATTATACCTTATAATTCACATAAGATAAATAAGATTAATTAAAATTCAATTCTATATTTTCATAAAAAAGATGTGAGTCTAGAAATTAATAATACTAGGTTCACTTACGAAAGATTTGTATTCTTTCACCAACAATAAAACATCATAATTCCTTATAATTTTACAGATAAAATAGCATATTTTTAAAACTCATCCCTTGAACATTCTATTAGTTGTTCCATACCAATCTTTTGCGCATGTTCCTCACTATCTATCAAAGTCAATCCTTGTGATATATAACTCCAAAATTCATATCCACAATCCTCCATCCATCTATACGCTTCTGTTGTATATAGGCCATCCTTTCTTTTAATGATTTGAACCTTATAGTTTTTACTTAGAGAAAAAAACTCTTGTATAACCTGCTCCATTTATGCAATATCCCCCTAAAATAAGAGCTAGGCTTTTTCACCTAACCCTACTAATATATTTACCCTTGTTTAATCAATCTCATACGGACATCTTCGTCTGCACTATAAAGTTGTAACATATTTAAATCATAATTTTGTACCTGATATCTAAAACTCTCAGTTCTTTGAGTCTTATGACCATTCTCAGTTACGCTTGTTAATTTTAATGTTAATTGTAAAGAAGGTACGTCTAACTCGTATGTTCCTTTCATTAGACTATCTCTACTTGAGAAATCCCCATACTTATAAAAAGCAAATGTCATATCATCTTTTAAATCGAGTATTGTTTTGACTCCTTCTCCTAAATCAATACCATACTTACCTACAATAGACCTTTCATTTTTAATATACCTAGATGTATTAGAATCGTTTATTCCTAACTCTTCATCAGTACCAACTATCCCTTTGAACATACCTGTTTCAGCTTGGCTCTTGTCTAATTCTAATTGACTTGAGTTATGTGAAGATGATTTTGGAACAAAACTTGATGAAACGTCTTCACTAGACGAATCAGAAGAACTTTCTACTTTTTTTGATTCATTCTTTAGTTTTTCAAACACTGGTATCCAAATACGATTACCTTCTGATAGCTTACTGTCTGCCTTTTCAAGTACTTCCTTATCAGCTTCCATTGAGAAGTCTGTTTTCTTGAATACCTTTTCTACTTCTTCAAAAGATTCCCTATACTTACTGACTGCTTTAAGGGCTTCTTTGTGATCTTCCTTGTATTTAGAAGAGGCATCTATAGACTCTATCTTATCCAGTACTTTCATATAGTCTTTAATGGAAACTAAGACTTCTTTCCTTGATTTACTACCTTTTTGGTAGTATTTTATTGAATCTTTATAAAAACTTAACCGCTTCACTAAATCTTTCTCCATGTCTAACATGTATTGTGGGTATTCCTCTTCTAAAACTCGAATCCTTTAAATATCTTTCTCGTTATCTTTTAAGCTAGCAGACTTTTTATCTTGTTCAGTAGCTTTCGCTTTGCTTCTATCTTTGGTGAACCTTGAGTCGTAGCACAACCACCTAATAATATAACCGGAATCGCTAATGTGATTAGTTTCTTTGATTTCATACGTCATCCCCCTTTAATAATCGTTGTTATTTTCTTCTCTACTTACCTTTTTAGAATTTAATTTATGAATACGAAATCTACCTTCTGTATCATCACTTAAATTCCTTTCTACTTTCTTCTCTGCTTTACGTTTCGCATCGGGGAAATCTTTGTCTATTTCATCAAAAATTGGTTTCCATGTACTCAGTACGTCTATAATTATATTATTTGCTTTCTCGAATTCTTCAGATAGTTTATTATCATTATATAAAGAATATAAGATTTCACAAGACCAGATAAGCAGAGCCGAAAGCAATAATGGAACCTTCTCATCCTTTTGAATCGCAAGTATTTTTGGTGCCCATTCACCAGCTACAACATATAAGAAATTTGCAACTATATATTAACGATTTCGGAAAGATTACTAAATAACGTTATTATTTTTTACTTATGAGTTTTCTCATAGTTTTATTTTTCCGGCAATCTTTCAACTAAATTCATATTACATTAAAATACATAGGAATTAACTTTAATCCCTTTCTTCCTAATTTTTTTACAATATAAGTTTGCATTTTCACGGTGAAAAGGTTTTATTAAAAATGTAAGTTACCTCGCAAGTTTGTATTTTCACATCTCCCGTGAATTTGAACTTGTTTAATCCTATCTATCTTACCTAATTATTTAAATTCCTCCCTAAAAGAAAAAGGCAGCCACCTCAGGCTGTCTTTTTCTTTTATAAAATACAATAGAATAACAACAAATGTATTTATTGAATAGTAAACAATTATATTGGAGTATTAATCCCAAAATCCGTGTAGTTAAAAATAAAAAGATAAAGGTCCTTCCTCTAGTGAAAATTTAAAAATTAAACTTTAAGAAGGATATAATATTTAAATTAAATTTTGTTACTTTAAATTGTTCTAACTGGTATAATTTATAAGATCATTTAAATTAAGGAGGAACATAAGTAATGTTAGAGGTCGTCAGTGCATTTTTCTTACTAATTCTTTATTCTATTGTTTATCTTTTTTCAAGTGGAGAAACTAAGCAAATTGCAAAAAAAAACATAAAAGAGATTATGAATAGCCCTGATGGAGTAATATTATTAATCCTAGCTTTGGCACTTCTAATCGGTGGGTTATATTTAATATTCGTATGATTATAGACTCCGATAATAAAGTTAACCGACCAAAAACACATAATTGTGAAAAAACTTGATTACAGGAAGAGAAAAATGATTCTGAAAGAAAATGTTTAAGAAAATTTGTATTTTTAATAGGAAACAAATTTCCAAAATTCGAAAACTTAGTTTATGATACTGGTAATCCGAATTGTGATAAAAGTAAAAGGTTTGTAACCCCACATTGAATAATACAAACCTAATAAAAAATGAAAAAATTAAATGCATAAAATCCGTTTCTAAAATAGAAACGGATTTTTAAATTCATAAATCTTTAAGACAATATTTTTGTTATGCTTCTTTCTCTTTTTATAACTATTCTATTTCTTCATGTCGGTAAGGCAATTCAATCTCGCGTAAGATTGGTACCTGAGCACCTGCTGTTTTTAAAAGCGTTTTTACATATACAGTTTGAATTGGTTGGAAAATATCTGTTGAAAAATCAAACTTCTCCATTAGTCCTTCATCAAAGTACAATTCATGTTTTACAGTGTAATCATTAAATGATGGACATCCAACGGGTACTGTTACCTTTGGCGTGTTTACATTTGTAAAACGACGATTTGTTCCTTCTAAAGAGAACTTTGTTGTGAATTCCGCAGTATCTTGGGAATATTCACGGTATTCAACAACGATGTCTTGGAATCCATACATAAAAATTCGTTTGTTATCATGCTTAAACCAGTAAGGTTGTTTTACTTTAATTTGTAATTCTGTTACTTGTCTTCTTGGGAATGAGAATACTAACTTACCAGATTCAACAATCTCTTCTGGAATTTCTGTATTGTTTACCTTTTTAATTGGATAGGTTTCAATACGCCTCCACTCTCCATTTTGATTCTTATATTGAATATCAAGAATACTCATAGAGTACTCCGGAGATGGATGAATAGTAATTGTGTTTGTATAAATGTTATTAGAAATATTTTGTGGAATTTTCACATGAATTAATCCATAAACTTCTGTTACGCATTTGTTTTCGTTTGATTCAGATTGACGAACCCAGAATGAGTTCTTATCTCCATCAAATGCTTTAGTAATACCACTAGAATCTACTGCATAGAACTTGCGTTGTTTTGTTTCTTCATCAATTGGCTCTACATCTGAGGACTCAAATACACTTACTTCTAGGTTGCTAGGCAATATGTATTCTCCTAAGTCATTCTTATAAGCAATCTTATCATGAGCTCTAACAACAACTGGGGTAACAATCCCGTGAAGTGTATCTATATTAATGGGATTATTTGCATTTGAGGAAATAATATTGCTTGCATGATAGAAGGATCGAGTTAGGATACTCTCCCCGTCTACACTGTTATTTTGGTAATCCTTTTCTAGCTCATATACCCGTCCTTCTAACTTCTTTAGACGGTTTTGTAAGAAGTAATTTTCACGTAAAATATGATCCATATTTTCAGAGATTGTGCCATCATGACTATTAACAATATCAAACAAATTTGTAATATCAGTCTGGATGTCATTACGTAGTTTATTAAACTCTTCAGAAGAGCTAGGCCCCTTGTTTAGATTCGGATTTCTTAATGTAATCGGGCGCATGTACTCACCTTCCCTATCGTATCGAATTAATTTTTTCTTCTAGTTCATCAACATTTGGTTTAATAACCATGTCGATAGATGAAGCTTGAATTGGTGTTTCATTAAAGTAATATATCTCAAGATCTTTTATTTCAACATTTTCCGCCTTTAACTCTTTCGGTTTTTCATGAACGTTTATATTAATTGATACCGATTCAGCATATTGGAAACGTAACACGTAATCGATAGTGATAAATTCATTACTTTTCGCTAAAGGAACCTTCCTTGTGTCACCATTCTTATCTGGTCCCATACGCATATTGTTCGAACCAAAGGAAAAGTCTGAAGCACCACCTGTACTTCTTACCTTCATTCGAATATAAAGCTTGTCTCCTGGTTCTACATAAAGAGTACTAAACATTCCTACTGGATCTAGCAATCCATTTGAAGAGAGCTTAATTGCGTCACTCACTGCTGTTTTTGTACAGCCATTTAAAGGGCTCCAACTATCTAATTCAGGAATAGGAACTGTTCGTGAGTAATCAATTTTTTGAAGTGTGGAAGCCGTAAATAAACTCGACTTCCCTACTTCCCGATCACCTGTCATGATAGAAATGAAATTATTGTACATTTCTTTTTTGTGTCCATCTTTATGTGTTGCTTCATTTCCTTCTGTAATGTTTCCTAATAATAAAAGGTCGTGGGCAGATTCAAGAACAAAATTCGTATATTGGGAAAGCTCAGTAACACCACGGTAACGAGCATTGGCTTTATGGAAAGAAGGTTTATATTTCTTTTCTATTTTCATCTCTTTGCCATCCCTTTCATTTATTTAAGCTTTAGATAGGTATTTCTCTTTAATACAGTTGTGTAAATTACCAACACATACGTTTTGTCATTTCTAATTGGGACAGTACTTACCTATTTTATTCTAAGACTTGTAACAAGTATGTCTTACCATTTCTTTACCCATTGATAACTCTTCACTAACTAAATTGTAATGTATATCGACGTAATACAGGTGTTGTATACTGCCCTACTGAGAATTGTTTCATAACGATTTTTAATTGAATATTTCGGTGATCTACTTCATCCACATAGTCATAGTAAAAATCATATGTTACACCCGGTAGTGAATGATTAACCACAATATAAACCTTTCCATCTTTCTCATAAAGGGCGTACTTAGACCAATCGTTGTTCTTTGTGTTATATCGTAAGTCGAATACAGATACCTTTTCCAGGAACTGACTTGAAGAATAACAATGAGTACTTACACGAATCGGATCAAATCCTAAATCAATCGTACAGTCCTTATTCAAATTCTGTACATACACCAACACAGTTAGATCATTCCATCCCTGTTTAAATTTGTAGTTTACATTAGTTTGAGAAGAAGGGATTCCTTCAAATAACTTTTCTCCATTTAAGAAGATGGCAATCGGTTCTGTAGATGATGGGATTGTAGAAAGCACTTGTTCTTTTCCTTCATAGAAAATACCCATTCCATAATACAGTTGCGTATGTTGTGTGAATTGTTCATCTTGTAAAATCAGTCCTCGATTCCCTTCCTTGATTGGTATTACATTTCGAACGATATCATTTGATGGCTTCTTCCAATCATCGAGAGAAGGGATATGGGTTTCACCAAAATTCTCGACTGTCTTCTGAACACTCCAAGCATCTTTACCCATATATAAACGCTCTGTTCGCGGAACGATTTTACGCTTCTCAATAGAACCTAATGAGTAGAATGCAACTCCATTTGCTTGCAGTTCAATAATCTCAGATTCTTGGCCACCGATATTCTTTCTAATGCCCAAGTTTGTTGGACTAGCATGAACAACATATTTAAAATCAATTAGGTTAGGTGCTTGTGCAGTATCCCTGTTAACAGGAGAAATCTGTTTCCAGCTCTCTTCCCTATCATCTACTCGTACAAAGTACTCGATATCCGTACCGTCCGGAATCTCTTCTTCTGTAACCAATGATACTTTCCCAATAGAGAATGTCTCATCTGTTTTTGGCGTAAGAAATTTTGTAACAACCTCTCCTCTTTCTGGATAACTTAATTGGAAAAATTGAATTTTTTTAACTCCAAACAAGTACTGATATGAATAACCTTCAGGATGGACAATTTCTTTATCACTTTCCTGTTTGCGAATCCAAATTCGCATATTCTTCATTTCTGTTGTCGGGAAATAAAAAGATACATTATTCCCCGTCTGCTTACCATCTGGATAATATGGTAAGTGGAAATAATTCAGTTCATCTAGCGTGAATTCAATATACACAGTAGCACTTTTAATTGTATGTAGGCTTAAATCAATTCGATTCAATACCTGTTTATCATTAAATTTGATATCTATATATCCATCAGCTGGCCCTTCCGTTTTAGACAACCATACTTCTTGGAATGTTTCATTTGTATTTACATTTAATGCTTGTTCAATCTTCCCTGAAATGGGAATCTTCTTAAATGTACTTACAGAACTCTTTGGCATAACGAACTTAATTTCACTAGCAGGATTAATTAAAAATGAGGTATTCTCCTGTTTTTTAAGTGTTATTTGATGATTTTTTATATCGATAGATACATTGTCTTCTGAATCAATTTTAGATAGGTCATCCAATGTATCAAAGATACTAGCTAAGTAACCTGTCTTTCCATATAGCAAAATTTTCTCTTTTAATTCCGATTCTAATCTTCTAGCTTCATACTCTAATCGATTCTTTTCTACTTCAAACCAATGAAACTTTCCCTTTAGCTGGTTATGAACAGCAATTGTATTTTCGTAAAGAATCATCAAATCTTTTTGAATTTTTTCAACAACTTCATTAAAAAAATCAGACTCAGCTAATTCACCATTACGAATACGCTTAAATGTATACTCAGGAGCACTTAATTCTTGATCTCTTAATAGTTTATTTAAACGAGAAGCGAATTCCTTGGATGTAGGAAGATTTCCCTTTCTCAGTTCTTCTTGAAGGATTTGGTTTACCGCTACAGTAAAACGTTTTTGACGAATATTGATAGACATCCCCTACACCCCTTTCTGTTCGGTAAGAATTTTTAAAGCGAAGTCTTCAACGAGTGGTGTTGTATGAAGAAGAGGTATTTCATCTTCTGTTGTTTTCTCCGGTCTCTTCATAATGATTTTTAACCTTACTTGCTTTGGAAGTTCTTTTAATTGAAGGTTTTGTTTGTAAAGAGCAAACGCATTTTCAATATCAGATTCGTTATCATTAACTGAAAGCACCTTTGCAGGGAACTTATCGTTTACTGGTTGCTGATGTTGTGGGGAGATTCTATGCCAGTCTATATCATCGAAAGAAACAAAGTATTGAATCCAATCATTGGATTCACTTACCTTCTCTTTGTATATAGCAGGAACTTTTTCATTTGCATATAGAAGTACTTTCTTAATACCATCTTCAAATAGAAATGGTTTGCTAATATATTCACTCGTTTCAGCGAATTCGAAACTCATAATGTCGATGTCTCGAACTCCTATAGCGTAACGCCAACCTTCAACAGCTTCTAATACCTTTTTAATCTCATAGTCGCTATTAATAGTATGGATGCCGTATTTTTCATCAACAATATTACTAGGCACCTCCTGTTTGCGAATACGTGTAAATGAAGTAGAATCTTTTTTTCTTCTATAGAATGCTTCTTGTCCTAATAATTCTTTATAAGAATTTGGTTGTTCTAGTACGAATTCAATATATTTTGCTTCTCTTGATGGGAAGCTCCAAACACCTTGGCCAGAAAATTTTGTTTTAGCAAAGTTTTCACTACCATCGAATAAATCCTCAGCTCGATAGCTTTGAGGTGTTTTATTGATTTCTTGGTTTAATACAAATTGGTCTTTTTCGAAAAGACCTTGGTATTCAATACCGTCATTAGACGTTCGAATAGAATATACATTAACTGTACCTGGGCTACCTGCAGCATGATAAGGATTTAAATTAATCCAGTTGATTGTCTCGTTCTTAGGTAATTGAACAACAATCTTTACACGTAGTAAGTCACCATGTTCCTTTCCCTTTGCCCATTCAACGTCGTAATAGAATGATTGTTTCTTATAACTTTCTGGGATATTTACCATTTCATATTCAAATACAGTATCCGGGTTTCCGTCGATTAATGCTTTTGGATCATCATTCTTAATTTGAGAAGAAACATACTGGTAATTTTCGAAATCTGAATCTGATTGAACTTTACGAGATAGAAAATAAGTTCCTGCAATTCCATTACCTTGAATAGCTCGAACTTTACTTCCTATGCTTCTATTTAAAGCATTTGTACGACGCAGTGTTAATACGCCTTCTTGTGTATGAATCATGCTTCTGTTCTCTACTGGAGTTAAAGCAGAATCCACATTATCGTAATTCGTAAACGATTCTTTTAAATAAACCGTGTTAGGGGTTGTTTCTTCAGTTAACATTTGAAGGTCTGATACGACTCCATTAATACTGCGCACGATAGATAAGATTCTATCTTTCTCACTCTGAGAATAATTAAAATAATCTACCAGGTATGTAGCAATGGTATTTAGTTCTGAGAATAAGATACCTAAGTCTTTCTCCATTTCCTTGTTGTTATCATAGTAATCCTCAAGAAAAGGTAGTTCTCCATACACAACTTTACGTGCCTGGAATAAAGGCTTACCTATACAAGATTGATACCTGTAAAAGATTTCATCTGCTAATTGAGATACTTCTTCTTTTGTAGCAGAACTACTTAATCGTATTTTCGCTTGCTCCAAAAGATATTCTCTTTGTTTCTCTAATATTTTAGATTCAATAACAGGGGCATTCATTCTTGCACCTCCCTACTTCATGACTTTAAATTTTAATTGGTAACTATCGACCATTGGCGTTACTACTAGTTCATCACCAACGTTTTTACGCAAAATAACTTTTAATCGAAAGTTTGTCACTAAGTAATCGTAGTGTACAACCACTGTAGCATTACCATGATTTGTTGCTTCATTATAATAAAGGTCCGATCGATTAAAGCTTTCTGTGAAAATAAGTTTATTCTTCTCTTGCTTATACTCAAATGTATTGTAAACAGAATCCGGAACAATGCTGTACTTATTTAAAAACACATCTTTGTTAGTTTTATAATCTGTACGGTTTTTTGTTGTAAATTCATTTTTGCTTGAATAAGAGATTGGGAAGAACTCTTTTTGTGTCTTTCCCCCTTCTACTACAATTGAACCATTCGTTAGAAATACATCAATTGGTCTGTAATCACTTGTATTCGGATCATAATTCTCTTCACTGTTCACTTGTTGATAATCAACATATGGATACTTAGACAGCTTAATTGTATTGTTATAATCAGTTCCATTTGGGAAAGACTCCACTTTACGAACCCTTTTAGAAAATCGATCTCCTACCTTAACTGTCCAAGGGTCAAATAAGTTTGCGTTTGGTACATAATCAATAGTGTAAATTGAACTATTATCATGAGGCACAGCCAACTGAATAGCAGCTCCTCTTTCTGTAAAGTACCAGTCACTCCTATTCATTAAAATATTATTGCGGTATACTCTTGTATTATCTTCATCACTAATGTCTGCATGGAATCGAAGTCCCGCACTTGAGCCACGGAAGAATAGCTTTTCACACTTCACATTCCTTGTACCTTCAGGAAGGATTGAAACCCAATCATTAAGTGAAGGATTTTCTTCTAATGAGATGTAGTATTCAATAGAAGTGACTCGATCTGTTGCCATCCCATTTAGCTCATTAAACAGCGGATGGTCTTCAAAGGTAGATAATGAAACCTCTACAATATTCCCCTCTACTTCAATTGGTTTTGTAACAAAAATTCCAGCTTGTTCATACAGAGAATGATTTAATTGAATGTTCTTTATTCCATACTGGTAAACATATTCTGTTGAACTATTTGTACGATTACTTGAACCAATTCCTTCTACGATTGGAGGAAGCGGTCCAGGTGTTGTGCTACTTGTAGTACTTTGACTTTGTAGTAAAGTTGTTTTTGGTTTACTTGCACTTTCAAAACTGTTAACCATCTAAATCCTCCTTTCTATCGTTGCTGGCTATCTAAAGATTTTTTTGCTTGTTCAAAATCACTACGGTATAAATTCATAGGGTCCGATGAAATAGATGAGTGACTTACATTAATGTTTTGGTAACTATCTAAGATTTCTTGATGCAGCTGAATACCAGATTTAGAAGAGAATAATTGGTCTACATATTCTCCAACTGCAGACTCATAAATAGATTGGCTTCTTGTTGAAGCTTGATCCCATAGCTCTGCTTTCATTACTTCTTCTTCCTTCATTGTTTGGTCTAGTAATGTGTAAGACTCTTGCTTAATGATTAAATAGAATGTCTTTGCAAATACAGGAGAGAAATGGAGATAGATCGATCCATTTGTTTGAACTGCTCTTGAAAGAGGAATTTCGTAAGTAGTCGATTCTTCATTCTGGTCAACTTGATACATCAATGAAAGTAACTCGATTGGATACTCTGTAAAGAAATCAATTAACAAATGATTTACGGTTTTAGGCTTGTCTAACGTGATTTTTAGCTTGGCCATAACACCTTTTCCGCTGACCTTTTCTGTTTCATCTACTACATCTGTTTCTAACGCGGAGAAGAAATTATAAAACTCATTTACTTCTTTAAGGGCGATTTCCGTTAAATCAATATAGGTCAAACTAGTACCTGTAAAGTCTGTTTCAAAATCATACCCATATGAAACAATTTTCTTTCCCGCGAATTCCCAAGAATAAGGATAGTATTCGATTTTATAAAGTAATCGTTTTAATACTTCCGTTAATCTTGGTCCAGCTTCTACAATCGGGCGATCATCAAGCTCAGCATGTTCATAATCACTATTAGGAGCAACTAGATAGATACTAAAATGCTCTTGTCGATTGTATGGGTGCATAAATGTCATTTCCCATAGTCCTTCAAATTCAGATATGGATAATGAATAATGTTGTTCAATATAAATGGGAGTAGGCATTCTCTTTCCTCCTTTCTATAGTTTTTTTATTTCCGTATAAGCAGGTGCATTCGTTTTAACTGCTTGCGCCCAATACGTTTCAAGTGAATCATCTATTGCATGTTCCAATGGATGGTTTTTATCTGAAATGCTATTTGGTGCTTGATACATAACTTCAATCTTTGCAGTTGTCGCCCCATTTGAATTTTGCATTGTGTTCTCCACTTCTCTGATAGGTAGTGATAAATAGTGTTGATGAAAACTACGATTCAATGATGCGCTTTGTAAAGATTTACCGTCGCGGTCTAAGAATAAATGTGCATATTGATCATGATCTGTTTCCATGTACAAACTCTTTTCTTTTTCTTCAAAACCGTATGTCTTTACGACTAAACCATCTTCTCCTTTTGCTTTTAGGTTTAATTCCTCAACACGAGTAGAAAGTGAGTCTACTTCTCTTTTTACATCATCTAATGTTCCTCGAAGAATTCTGTCGTAATTCGCAATTACTTTCTCAATAATAAGATGTGAGTTATAAAGTCTCTTTAAATCCAGAGCTACATTCGAGTGAATTTGGTTAAAATGTTCGGCATCTACTTTTTCACCCGTTGTCGTAAGAATCGTAACCTTTTCTTTTCTATTTGCAAGTTGTTGAATAAGTGCTTCGAACTCTTCTTTTGTTATGACTTTTACATCAAACAAATCCATATTTTCTTGTAATAGCTGCTCTACTTCTTTACGATCATAATTAGGTAGAACAGATAAATAATTATTCAAATATTCCATACCTACACCTCCTTATGTTGGATATAAACCCAAGGACCTGCCTGTTCACTATATCGATTTCGTATCCGAATAGCAGGACAAGCACTATCGATGGTTGTTTGTTGAATATAAATCCATTCTCCTTTTTCGTTTCTTATTCTCATAGGAGATTTACCTATCTCTAAAGCAGAAGCTAAGATTTCTTCAATTCTTCCATATTGCATTTCGCTGTAATGAAAATGGCCATATTGATTTGTCTTAGTGTTTCGTTTCATAACAGGTTCCGCTTTCACTTGGAATGCATTTGCTTTTGGAGTTTCCTGTCTGGTCTCTTCTTGAATATAAACCCAAGGGGATTTTTCGTCTGTTGTAATTGAACGAATTCGGATTCGTACCTGTGTCATTCAGAAACACCTCCAAAATATAATAAGAGGGAGCTATTGCTCCCTCATGAACGTAACCATTCGTATATGACCAGTCAATATATAAGTTATTGTTATGCTACGACTTCAGCTTCTACTATTTCTTTTGTCGGAACCGCAGGTGGCGCAGGGGGTGCTGCATGTCGCATCATTTCTTCCTGAAGCTGCTGCTCTTCGATAGCTTTTTGTTTTAGAAGTGTTTTGTATTTAACATTTTCACTGATTAACGTAGTAATTGTTGCTTCATATTCTTTGATTAGTAGATTTACATCTAAATTTGTTGTATTCCCTTGTTGATTCATTTTGTCTTTCCTCCTATTGAATATTTGGAACATATTATTTTCTGAACAAATCATAAGGACTACTTATTAAAATATCAAGCTAGTTGTGTTGGTTTTTCGTCCCACTGAATAGCATTTACTTCTTCAATAGTTGTACATGCCTCTATTCGTGGCTGAAGTACATTTCTTAGTTTAGATATTTTCGCATCCTTTTCTTGGTACGCTACAAATGCAACACTCATAAACTGCTCTCTATTTAAAGTAACTCTATGGGGTGTATCACCTTTCCATGCAGTCCACTCAACTTCTGTCATAAGACCTTCATTAAATAATGCTAAACTACCAATGAAATTAGACTGTGCTTCTGTATCAAAAGAGAATGTATATGTCTCTGAACCAACAGAAGCATCAAAGTAGCCTAAAATATCTTTATTGCATGCATCATTTAGTTGATTGAATTTAACTGCCTTAACATCTTTTAAAACAACTTCCATATCTGCACCCTCAACCCACTCATTTAAAGTTTCATCAAATCGGGGTTTGTAATAACTTTCTTTCCAGCAAAACTTAATAATTCTTCGTCCTGCAGATAAAGCTTTTTCTATTTTGTCCTCTGACATTAAGTAGTGCTCAATCACATAACCTTCCTCATCTACTTCCCAACATGGTAATCCCATATCTATAGAGGTAAGTGGAAAATCATTAACAGGTTCTTCTATAATAGGCTCCCCTATAATTCCTACTTCACCTACGACTTCAATATTTTCTAAACTTCCCATAAACAACCCCCCTTTTATTGTCGAGCTAGAAACCTAACTCCATTTAGAGAACAGAACTCATGAGCGCCACCCTGCATTACAACAGTTCCATCTGCATTTATATCAAGACGGGAGTTACCATTAACACCATTAATAGCATTAAAGATAAGTGTTGTTTTTGGTCTAAATCCAGCAGGCAATTGAAATGCAGACCCAGTAGTACCGCTATTACCTCTTAACAATCCCTGTAACACAACAAATCCTGCAGCGTCTTTTGTATAAGCAACCGGACCAAAGGCACCGTAATCCTGCCAACCATTCGTGAATGCTGTAACTTGTGTAAATGGCCTACTTGTTGCTTCCGTGTATCCACCACCATTCGCACCAGTCCAAACTATTAAAGGAATAGAACCATTTTTATCGCTCACACTCCAGGAAGCATCGGTTGAATGTGTAGCTGCATCTCTAACCTTGATGTTCCCAAATGAATCCATCATCATTCCTGATGCGTTTAAGAAGTAAATTCCTCTACCTCCAGCAATATTAAGGTTTCCATAGTTTGTTACGTTACCAGCACCGTCTACTTTCCACCTAACAACATCACCAGTCCCGTGAATTTCCAATCCATTATCTGCGCCAGCACCTGTTCCACCAGTACGAAGTCTTGCGATATTATTAAGGAAGTTTAATGAGATTGATGCTGCGGTATTACCAGGGTTAGTTGCAGCAAAACCACCTGTTGCAGCAACTTCACCGTTTGCTCTTACCGTAGCTCTTCTTGCACCATTTCGAGCGAACTGTAAATCCCCTGTAGCGTTTGAAAGATTATCTGGTGAAACTACAATCTTCCAATTGTTTGTAGGGTCTTTCCATTCTAGCCCTTCTCCACCACCTGGATCAGTGATTGTAATATGGTTTACGTTTTCGATGTTCGTATTACCCATGTCAATTATTCCACCAACAATTAAGTTTCCAGTAATTTTTACATTACCACCAACATAAAGTTTTTCCGTAGTTCCTGCAAAACCATTAATACCTACCCCTCTTTGACGGATAGATAATGCAGGTGTAAATGTAGGAATAGTAACTTTTAGGGTAACATCATTTGAACCATTTAATATGTAACCTATTGAATCACGAACTACAACAGAAATTGTCGCAGTATACGAATCAGCAAGAGTTGTACTACTTGTTACTGTGTAAGACTCTGTTCCGGAAGTTATAGTTGAAGTTCCTTTTGTATATCCTGATGGCATTGTTGAGGTATTTGTAGCTCCTGCTAATGAAGTATTAGGAGTAATACTAACTTTGAAGGTTGCTTTACCAACTATACGAGATAGTTCACTTGAAGTAACACTTGGCTTTTTGTAGTAGTGAAGATCTACTTTTTGGGTTTTTGCAGAAAGTTTCGATGCGTTACCTATTGTTTTAGCTTCTATAAAGAAGGAAACATTTTTCTTACTAGTTAATAAACCGACTTCAGTGTGGTTGAGAGTTGCTGTAGTTGCGGCAGTAACAATACCTGTATTTTTAAGAACCCATAATGCTTCTCCTTCTTCCATTATTATGTCATAGCTACAATTTCGGCCAAGCATGTCCTTGATTGAGCCGGCAATCGAAAGTGAAAGTGGTTTATATTCAGGGAAGATATAGTTTACTGAATTTATTGAGTAGTAAGAAGTGGCTGCTATAGATACACTAGGAGTTCCATTTACAGGAGCGTCTATTCCTAAATTGAGTGGAATAGCTACTGTTTCAGTTCTCGATGAGCCTTTACCATTTGTAGCAGTTACCTGTAAATCAATGGTTCCTTTGTAGGGGTTTGTATCTGAATGGGCAGCCCCATTTAGTGCTGCAGCCTTTAGATTGTCTAGCGTCATATAAGTACCGCCCGTACCATTGTTTGCATTGATTGTAATGTTCCCTGGAGAAACACTAGTTGTTCCATTAATAGTTGTGTATTTACTTGATATCCCACTAATGGTGTAACTTATTGAAGAACCCAAATTGTCAGAAGCAGCTCCAAGTGTTACAACAAAAGTTCTTGTATTGTAAGTAACATTAGCACTAGAAGTTAATGACGGTGATTTTAATTCATTTTTATTTACTGTTGGAGAGTAAATAAACCCAGACATCATTTCGTCTGTTCCTACACGGTTCTTTGCCAGCACAGCATATCGAACCGAGTTTGCACCTGCTCCTGGAGCATCATTAATAGACGTACCACTTATAGCACTATTTACGATGGTCCAGTTTTGACCATTAATACTTCTTTGTAGCTCATAAACAAGAGTTCCGTTTGCACCTGATGCGCTTGGCCAGCTAATATTAAAGGAGCCTGTCCCAAGATTTTCTCTATAATAAGAAGAAACCACTGTTGAACCATCCCTAATGGTAACAGAGCCACCTAATGAGGGAGTCGTAGCATAAACGGAAACAGGTACGGTTCCTGATTTACCTCCGACATAACCTGTTGTACTACTTGATGTTCCACCAAGTTGTGACGTTGCTGAGAATGTGTATGACAAGCTAGATGTTGCCGCTGATATTCCAGATACAGTTACGCTGATTGTGCTAAATTTAGCTCCTGCCCCTTTTGGGAATTTACCTAAAGCAGCAAAAGAAGCAGTAGTACCACCTATATTAATCTTAGGATAAACAAGTGCGTTAAAATAATCGTAAGTTTGGTTATCTAACCTAGCCCAACATGTAACGCTATATGTAACTGAATTTGCAGAACGACTTGTCTGTTCTGCATAAACTGTATAAAGCATGGTCGGGTATGAACCCGACGCCAATGCTGAAAATAACTCCATATGTTTTACTCCTCTCTTAATTTATTTATCTACTAAATGAATACATAGTCTATACCCTTATTGCCGGAATCTGTAGACTTTTTCATACGTAAGACGTTCGTAATCTCAATATCGTCCCTAGCAATAAAACTACCATCTACTCTAACCGATGTATCACCAGTTACGTTTTTAAATATGAAATCATCACCAGATGAACCATCTGATACAAATTCTAAAGCTGTCGTTCCCTTTAATGAGAAGCTTTTCATTCTGATTGTATTGTTTTTGTAATCAATTCCGAAATCGTTCGCTCCGAAATCGAGTTTTTGATTAGTGATATCTATCGTTAAGAAGTTACCGAAAGTCGTTTTTGTATTTAATTCTACTGCTGATTCTCCAAGAACAACTTTCTGAATCTTTGAATCATCAGTAAGGATGATTTTTGCATCACCTTTTATTAAATTACTATCTTGAATTGAGATATTTCCTACCACTACTTCACCAGAGAATGTTCCTGTGAAGTATCCTTTAGTCGCTTCTAAAGTACCATCTGAGAATACTTTGAATGGAGCAGTAGATTTATTGGGGCCTGCCCAGAACCTTAAATCTTTACCAGTTCCGCCAATACTACTTAATAATCCACCAGTAACAATAAAAGAATCTGTTGGTGCATTGTAGTACCCTAATTCAATATCTCCACGGAAAGTAGCAGCATTGAATTCAGCAGAACCATCGGCATCAATCTTCCAACCTTTTTTCTGTCTTTCATATCCAATAGATTGAGAGGTACCAGATGTAGATAGGTTACCATTTGTATCAATATGGAAGGTCTGTTGACCTGAATCATTGTATACTTGGACATCTCTAAAGTTGGCGTATTTTGCTTGAATTGTTCCTGTTTTAATGTAGTTACCGTCAATAACCGTAACTCCATTTGTGTCGTCTTTAGTAAATAGGTTCGACATAAAATTCTTTTCATCTGATAAAGGTCTGTAGTTCCCATCCATATCTAGATAAAGCGGCTTTGCAGGGTCATAACCCGGTTGGTCAGAGTTACTAATCTTGTTTCCTTTTGAATCAAGTGCCCATCCAGAAGCAAAATCAGAGAAGGTTACTTTACCTTTTAAGTTGATATTTTTACTTACTACATCAATAGCTCCTGGTGTGACAGACATAGAAGAAGCAATATCAAGTGCTTTAATGTCTCCATTTGGAGTTACTACTTTTCCTATTAATCCATCAGTATCTTCATTAGCAGGATTCCAAGCTGTCAACTTTGATCCTTCTTCTAACTTAACACCAGTAAACCAATAGGTTCCATTTGTACCTTCACCACTTCTACCGATGTATACCTGTGCGGTGTTTCCTTTTGCGGTAAAGGTAAAGTACAACTTGACCCATTTATTTTTACCCGCATCACCTGGATCCATAGTTGCGCCTGGATAACCTGATGCACCATCATTCACTTGGATAATTCCTTGCCCAGATGAAGATTTCACATAGCAAGAAGCAGTATATTTTTTACCACTTTCAACAGAAAGCGTTTGGTATAATCCTTGGTTTGCTCCTGTTGTTGTAAATTTAACTGCTTTATCAAAACCAGGCAAGTCTGTAATATCTTCTACCTGTTTTACAGAAGGAGATCCCCAGGTTGTCCAACTTGTTGCATCTGCAGTAGAGAAGCGAGAGTTTAAAACAATATTACGTCCACCATCTGTTTTTGATGGGTCATAACCATCGGCAAACATTGAGCTACTATTAATATAAACTGTACCATTAACAGTTACTTCCCCTGTGTTGGTAATTTCTAAAGTAACAGTACCACTATTGTTTGTTACTCTTAAACGTCTTGCATCGACTGATTCCGCTTTTACAGAGTTAGTTTTAAGTTTGCCACCATCAATAACAGTTACTCCGTTTTCAATAGTAGTGATTTCATAAGCATCTATTTCTTGTTGTGTAGGTTCTCTAAACACAAGTCTGTCAAAGACAATGTTCTTAACTTTGTTTGTTGTAGAACCAGAGTAGTTAGCAAGTAAATAACCAGCCATAGCTGAATAGCCAGATAGATTGTCTGTTGGTCTTTTCATAACTGCTCGAACCGTATACCACTTACCTAATGTTGGAGCAGATACTACATCTGAAAGATGAATTGATGCCCTAGAAGGACTCATTCCATTCCAATCTAATAAGACACACGCTCCTGTTATTGAACCACTAACTAACATAAAGTCTAACTCAACTACATAGTACTTGTTATTTGGAAGGTTTGGGATAAAGTATCCTGTTGTAATTTGTGCTCCTATTTGTGCAGTATCTGTTGGAACATCAAATCTCATTGCGCTTCCAGTTCTTGTTAGAGTTGTCTCCTTTGAAACGCTTGAACTAGTCCATGAACCAAGTCCAGCAGGGAAGGCCTGAGTCCAGTTGGAGAATGTTGAGTTTACAACTACTTGTCCCTGTTTCAATGCATTGTTTGCATTATTTGCTGCGTCTTGAGCTTTTTTATCCGTATCAGAAATAGCTTTATCGATATCTGCTGGAGCTAACTCCCAAGATGTAGCAACGTTCCCCTCTTCGATTTTTAATGAGTTAACACGAATCCATGCATAACCATTAGAACCTGTCATTTCTCGTTTTGTACTACCACCAATTAAGATATACGCATTGTCGTCGTCACGATCGGCTTTAAATGTTAGCTTAACACTATAATAATTTGTGGCACTTCCTGTTGCGATTGGAGCAAACTTAGGGAAATCAGTTGTTTTGATATCACCTAAACGACGGTTACCTCCTTCTACCGTATACATTAAATACATGTAATCTAGTAAGTCACCCAATTCGCTTGTTGCAACGTTCATAGAAAGTGTATACTCTCGTCCGCTTTTAACTGCAAACTTTCTTCCATCACTTGCCATCCCGATTTTAGTATCTAAAGGAACAGGTAACTGAGTAGTTCCGTTTCTCGTTTCCATAAATAATGCTTTTCCTGTCGGCAATTGCGTTTGCACATAATGACCAACAGATCCAATACTTCCCCAACGGCTCCAACCAGAAGCATCTTTAAAGTCTGTTCCAGTCAGCATTTGAGTGCCGCCGATCTTCATATCATCGTATCTTTTATTTGCTGCATCGATTAAATCATTAATGTCTTGAGTAGCTAAGCTCCAGTCTGTTACCTTATTCCCTCTTTCTAATTGGAATCCAGTAACGAATCCTGCAGTTGCTACTGATGATGAATCTGCCCCAGCATAGACACTTAATGTACTGTCTTTTGCAACGAATGTATGAACTACACGAACCCACTTACCTACTTCCGGTTGGGATTTTGTATATGTCCATTTTACATTCGAGTTACCTTCTTGCATCTTAATGACACCAGTTTTAGTTAATTTAAACCAAGCTGAAAGTGTGTAGGTTTCTCCTATAGTTACTTTAACACTGTCTAATGCAAGACCATATTCACCATTTACGACTGATTCAAATTGAAAACCAGTTCCGAATCCTGCTAGGTCAACATCTACACCTGCCGTTTTTGTTCCACCAGCAGTACCGAAGCCTCTCCATTTACCCATTGTTTTGAATAAAGAGTTTGGAATTATATTGTTTCCACCAACTTGTATGTCTGTGATCATATCTGAAACATCAAGAGTCGATGGAGACCAGTTAACAATTCGGTTAGCCTCAGAAAACATAACATTTTTAACCCAGTACTTGTTAGTAGCTGTTAATTGAGCACCATAGATAAAGACTTTGAAATAAGCTGCTGAACTGATAGTAGGTTTCGTCTTGAAGAGTATCGAGATTCGTGTCCAAGTGTTTGCCTTAGCAACAGTCTCACTAGAAATCAATGCATTTCTTTCTATTGCATTGTTATTTCCGCCTGTATCAAAGAACCAAAAGTGCATTGGAGTTGTACTAGCTATTGTTGTATCTTCACTAAACATAATTTCTGTAGTGTATACATACTCTGTTCCTGCTTTAATTACAGGGACATTAACTGTATTAGTAGAAGCAATAGAACCGACTGCTTCTAATACAGAGAAACCATCCTTTTGGACAATGTTTAGGGATGTACCACCATTTAATACCCAACCATTTAGATTTCTAAAGTCTCCAGAGTTTCTAAGTAAATTATTACCACTGTTAAGTTGTCCGAGAATTGTATTTTCAATATCTTCCGGAGCAGGAGACCAGTCCATTGGTTTATTCCCTTTGTATAGAGCAACCCAATCTACAGTAGATAGTGTTGTGTTTTGAGGATAATTATATAAACTCAATGTTCTTACGTGTCCGGTTTTGGGGGCTATTGCTTTAAATGTTAGGTAAGTTACGCCACTTACATATGTTGTTGTGATATGTCCAATAATATCGGAACCACCATTCATCCAAATACCGAACTTTTGACCAGCCGGAACAGTACCTTTAATAACAAATGTGTACTCTTGTCCCACAATCCAATCCTCTGATAAGTTATACATCTTAATAAGATAATCTGTTGTTGAGTAATCCGTATTAGATTCTAATAGCAGGTTTTTACCACCTACAGAAAGCTTATCAAGATTATCCTGTACCTTAGCAATTGAATCATCAATGTCAGCTTGGGATATAGAGAAATCAGTAGCGACACTACCCAACTCCCCTTTTACATTTCTGATTTTAAATGTAAGGGGAGCACCAGTGTTATTAACTATCCCAATATTAGATTGGTCATATAACTCTGTAGTTGAACTATCTTTGTTTTTATAAGAGAACCAACATTTTGTCCATGTATTTGCTTTTATGTTTCTACCTGAATTCTTTCTTAATGCAACTTCATCGTTGTCATTCGTTCCAGATGTTGTACCAACAGGGAAGTTGTTAGTGTCATTATTCCATGTGATATCAACAGGTGAATACACGTCGAAGCTAACTGTGTACCAACTCCCAATAGGGATAACAGAAAATTTTTCAGTGATTCGCACGCCTGCTCCCCATGTTCCACCAGCACCATCATTAATTGTAAGAGTCCATGTATTTGTAGAATCATCAAATGATGAAGATGCTGCATTAATAGGAACTATTTGTTTTTTTCTAACGATGTTTTGTCCACCGACTTTTAAATTGTCGATTTTATCATTAGCTGTATTTGCTGAGTTATTAATTACATCACTAATCGCTTTCTTGATTTTTTCAGATTCACTAAAGTAAACGTTCATCTGTGTTTTGAATAAGTCCCTAGCAGCAGCTGAAGCAAATGAATATGTTGTGCTCATTTTTGCTAAAATTTCTGAAGCAATTTTTGGAGATGTCCCATCTAAATTTGTATAAGCGGTTGTATATGCAGATGTAGAAACACCAGCGGATTGAGCTAAGGCTAAAACTTGAGGGTATTCTGCCTTGATAGCTTCCCAATCACGACTTAATTGACTTTTTTCTAGAGGAGTGATCTTCATATCACTTGTCATATCAGCAATAGCACTCTTACTCGCTTCGGCTTTCTTGTCAACATCAGTAATTAACTTGTCAATATCTCCTGTACTTGGAGTCCAGTCGGTAGCTCTATTTCCATATTCTAATTTCCACTCTCTATAATCAACATATAAATCAGGTTGTGGTGTTGTTGGACTGGAAATAATATATCTAATTCCACCATACTGAGATAAATCACTTGGTAGAGTTACAGTTGAGTAAACTGTTTGCCATTCAGTTGTGATATTATATATTTTCCCATAGTCTAGGAATTTGAAGTCAGGCGTTCCAGTAGTTTTAAAGACTAGTGCCATCAAAGTCATATCGACATTCTTAGATGCCCTTACTTTATGAGATACCGTAATCTCTTTACCTGCAAGATTTTCTGGAATATCTGTGAATAGAATTGAATTGTATACACTAAACGTGACAGTATCTGTTCCTTTTTTAGAATTTTTTACTCTTAAAAACTTAGTATTTCCTTCTAATGTCTCTGTCACATCTATTGGGTAATTCGTAGCATGGTTTGATTGCATGCCAAAAAGCTGACTGTTGTCTATTAGATTTCTGACGCCGAATGAAATACTGTTAATCATTTTGTCTACAGCTTCTGGAGCCAATCGATAAGCCGTAGCTTTATTTCCCTGTTCGATTTGGATCTCCCTAAAGATAACTCCCTTACTTCTTGTACTCCCTGCCTTACCTGCATACATTAATACACTATTTGTATTTGCAGATTTCTTAGTAAATGTAAAGACAACTTTACCATCAATAATTGGAACGAACGTGTCGCTACCTTCAGGATAAGGGTATATGGAAATATGAGTATCAGTATCCGGTTCTTGAGTAGTAAATTCAACTTTAGCTGATACTGTGTACTCTTTATTTAATTCCATATCAACATAAAATCTTTCGTAGTTGTAGTTGTCGGCTGCATCTCCATTATTTCTTGGAGGCAACGTTCTTATATCACTATTTTCGATAATTAAATTTCGACCACCAATTTGAAGATTAGTAAACTTGCTATTTGCATCGCTTGCTGATTTATTGATTGAGTCATTGATTGCTTTCTTAATCTTTTCAGACTCGGCAAAATAAGAGCTTATCTTTGTTCTAAATGCATCTCTCGCAGATGCGGAAGCGAATGTATAAGTGGTTGTCATAGTAGCTAATACTTCGGCTGCTATTTTCGGAGTAACGCCATCTAGGTTTGTATAAGATGTCGTATAAGTAGAAGTTGTAACACCAAGAGCAGTTGCTTGTGCTAAAACTTGTGCGTATTCTGCTTTAATGGCTTCCCATTCTCTACTTAGTGTTGTTTTCTCTGACGGAGTAACCTTTAAGTCATTTGTTAGATCATCAATACCTGCTTTACCAGCTGCAGCATTATCTTTGATTGTGCTTGCATCTGTTCCGGCTATTTTAGAATCAGAACTAATAACTAATCCGTTTGCATAGATTTTACCGTCTAGGTTTGTATAGAACATCTTGTTCCATGTACCTGCATTGTTCTTCTCAATAGAAATACCTTCAGTTGCATTCAGGATTGTTCTAAAAAGACCATCACCTCTTACAACGACAATACCTTTATCAGTATTGATAGTAACACCGTTGTAGTCTTCTCCTGGTCTAATACTATTTGCTAGATATGTAGATGTTGCAACTGCTAATCTTGAAAGCTTTTCATAATAAGCGTCCCATTTAGCTGTCCATGTAACAGGATCAATTGTTGTATCCCCTGTTAACCAAGGTCTCGGAGTTAATGACTCTAAATATGTTTTTAAATCACTGTAGGCTGTTTCAAAAGCTGTATAATCCACATGAGTTATTGGAATACCTGAAGCTCTAGCTTCTGCTCTTGCTAAATAAACTTGTCCGCCTTTTGCCTTATCAATCGTTTCAAGAGTAGGAAGAGTTTGTCCAGAAAGAACATCACCTGTGATTTCCATTAGAATTAATTTAATATTTGCTTTTTCGCCTGAAGAAATGATACCGTCACTTCCTGCTTTATCAGCAAAATCTTTTAGTTTTTCTACGTCTTGATAAAATGATGGATCTAATGAGGAAATAGATAATGATTGTTCAACCCAATTAGTCCCGTCCCAACTACTTAATGTATTAGGATCTTTAGTTGTGTCAATCCAAAGTGCTCCTAATGAAGGGTCAGCGGGCGGTACATCTGATACGATTGCATCGTTAATATCAACAAGTGATATGTACCCAGTTGCTAATACTTTCATATTCTTCCCTTCTTTCTGATTTATGTTTTATTTAAAAAAGTAATAGACTACTTTGTTTTACCCAATCAAAGTAATCTATTACATTATGGAATCGCAACACCTAATTATTAATAATCTGACATAGAAATGTCGCTCTTTGTTTTAAATCCTGTCTGGTAATTGGCACTTCTTTTAATCCTGCATGTGCTTGATTCCAAGGAATATCCTCATTACCATCTTTATCTACTCTTCTCCATAGAAACTGATTGTTTTGTAATTGGCTTGTTACGTCAGTAGAACCTTTGTACACCTGAGCCCTTAATGTCGTTGAAACAACACCTTGTTTAAAGAACATTCCATTTGTACTTATTATTTCTACACGATAAGGAGTTCGTTTTTCTACTTCTTGAAGAAGTTCACCAGGACTATAACCCGGTTCAAACTGTGTATCTGGTCCGATCTGAACCATACCAGCTTTAATCTTTCCAGCTGTTATTTGGTTTGCATGTAATTCTCCTGTATAGAAACCATCTTCGGTCATGAATGAACCGTCACCAGTCCATTCAGTTACGATGTTTCCTTTTTGGAGCATTGGTCTACAGAAATAAGTATCTCCGTTTTTAGGATGATAGATTCGTAAACGAACTCTTGTCGTTCCTGCAGGAGCAATTTCTGTAACACTAATACGTTGCCATATATCATTTCCTGTTAATATAGAAGTGGTTATTTTTGATGTGATACGAGCGGATTCATTGTAGTATTCGATTTCGACTCTAGGATGCCCACCATCATAAGCGGAGAGGTTTTTTGTAAGGACATATACAGAAGCAGAGTAGTTTTCTCCTACACTTGCAGGAACAAACTTAGAATATGCACTTGAATTTTGCAGAGGTTTTCCAGTGGTAAATAAGTGAAGGCTATTTGTGGTATTTAAACGAACAATTTCACTTACTTCAGAAGTGCTAAAGTTTGAATCGAGAGTCCAATCTATTGTTCCTTTTCTAAATGTTGCATTGGATACTAAGTTTCTACTCGTCATCTGAATAGAACCAGCAGTTACTTTGTTGGCACTTAATGTTTTGATATGAGCATCTGTGATACTAGCTTGTGCGATTTCAGCTTCACCAATAGCACCTTTCCCAATAACTCCACTACCTGCAACAATAGAGTTTGCTTGTAAGTGATTAGCATTAACAGATTTCGCTGCTAACTCTCTTGCAGTAATAGATTCCGCTACCAACTTATCAGCGGTTACTGTATTGGCTGCAATGTGTTTTCCACCATCAACTGCTCCTTTTTGGATTTTCGGATTCGTAATGGCCCCGTCTGTAATACCCTCTGAGTAAACACCCTTTTCATCGTACAGAACAGTTACTCCATCAGCACCACGAACACGTAACCCATAAAGGGATCCATCAGCATTAACATCACCAATAGATACACGCTCAACAGGTGTTTCTTGATTATCAAAAACTTGTAATCTATTACCTGTAATTCTTAAATGACCATTTGTTCCTTGTAGGGTAACTTGCCCAGTATCAATAGTACCTGCAACAATCTTATTAGCTACTAAACTAACAATCTTTGCATCTGTGATACTACCGTCTGCAATTTGAGCAGAGTCAACTGTACCTTCACCAATAATCGCTCCATCAATAAAAGCATGTTCGATACTTGCATTAATTGCTTCAATTACAGAGGCTTGTAATCTATCGAAGTCCGCACTTCCTGCTGAGATTTCTAAAGCTTCGATTAATCCGGCTGAAATGTTTTCAGCTTTTAAGGTACCAATTTGAGCAGCATCGATTTTCGCTTGTCCTGCATAAAGGTTAATAGCCTCAACAACCATACCTTTAATATGACTTGCAGTTAAGGTACCAATCTTTGCAGAGTCAATTACCGCAGTTTCAATAGACGCGTTAATTGCTTCAATTACAGCTGCCTTAATATGGTCTGCATCAAGTTGGCCAATCTTTGCTGAATCAATTACGGCCTCTCCTGCATATAAGTTAACAGCTTTAATCACGGCCGCTTGAATGTTCTCGGCTTTTAACTCCCCGATAACCGCATTGTCAATTAGTGCGGACTCTGAAGATATGTTCTTTGCATAAATATTGATTGCATCAATAACATTTGCTGCAATGTGCTCTGCAGATAACTCACCAATAACAGCTGTATTGATTTTAGCTGTACCAATATAAGCATTAATTGCTTCAATGATATTGGTCTTGATTGCTTCAATGTTCAGTACCCCTGATTTAATAGATCCTGCGTCAATGCAGTCAATAACGCCACCATGTAAAAAGTCGTTTCCTGCTATTGCATCATAACCACCAGGACCATTCTTAGATACAGCAGCAGGTGAGTTGTTGATTGCCCTAATAACAGTATCCTTGATTGAATCCGGAGTTGCACCGCTTCCAGTTAATCCAGCAATTTTCGAATAGTGAATTAGATGATTATTGTCATTAATTGCATCAACAAGAGTTTCAATACCTTCAGAACCATAAATGGCACTTGCGAAATCAATTGCACTACCAGGGATTTGTTTATCTTGCCATGTGTAGATTGAAGGATTTAACCCTACCCCTTTTATGTAGCATTCGTTTTTTACTTTATCGAATACAAGACTTCCTTTAGAGAAAGAACGTGATGTAGCAGTTGCTTTTTCTACGTAGACTGGATTCTGCGCTTTCCATTTTCCTAACTCAAATCCATGAAGATATCTTTCTACCTTTTCATTTAAAGCATATCGACTCTGAGGAACGAGACTGTATCCATCTAAGTTGTACAGTGTAGATAACATTTTCCCGTATAGATAAAGCTTGTTGTTATCGTTACTTGCATCTGCTGTATCTTCAACGAAAATCTGAATTCCTCTTTCTTTTTGAGCTTTGTTTAAATTGAAAACAACGGAAGGAATTACCGTGGAATTATTTTTAGCACCATTTAAAACAAAAACATCCTGCGCCAGATAGATGTCGTCTTTTAATGTTTTAAGGTCTACTTGTTGAGGGTTGTTTTTATGAGGCTTATTAAATAATGTGGTTTCTATTTCACCAGTGATAACTGCTGCCATTCCTCTTTCATGAATATATTGAAGAATTTGGTTTTGTTGCGATCTGTTCCATCCGCTTTCAAATCCAAAACTAGATAGTAACACTCCATGAAAACCTTTAGATTCGAACCATGTTATATCAGCCTCAATGTTATTTAAAACAACATTAGGATAGTTGATAATACCATATAGCATCGTTCCACTCTTCTTAATTTCATCTACAAAGAAATTAAAGTTAGTAGATTCTTCTTTATTAATCATAACATGGGGAATGTAACTAAAGGCATTGATTCGTTTTTCGATAGAATCATACGTGTTAATAGATGCACCTCTATAACCAACGAATAACGGGCTACCAAAATCAGATATGGTTGCCTTATCTACTTTTTTATTAAGCTCATTTGAAACTGTGCTTCCTAGTTCCTTAAAGTTAATGACACGTTCTATTCGTTCAATAGATTCCTGAAGTTCATTAACATCTTCAGACATGACGTAATCTCCATTGGGATCCCCGTCATACTGTGCATCCTTCTTACGGACAAACTCAGAATAAGGCACAGGGAAAATTAATTCCTTTTTCATACATTCACCTACTTTGTCTTTAGTATGTTTCTTTTATAACCATTACAAATTACTTTTGCCATAAAAACGGGACGGAATTATCCGCCCCATTGATTAATAATTACTTCCTATTTTCGGTTGCTTTTCTATAATTCCATTTCGCCCATCACACTTCACCCATTTGCGTAAGTTTTGATCATAGATTTCAACTTCGAAATGGGTAAGATTTGGATCATCAACATAACTCCACTGTACGTGGGTTGTATTAGTACCCTTGTCGTAATACTGGAATACTCCTAATGGATAATTCAAACCAATCACTCCCATTCAATAATGCAGTGCGTTCCAAAAGCAACATACTTATCAATAACTTCTTTTGCATATTCTTCTGATAAGTTACCACCGTATTCGGTTAATATGGATTTAGGAAGGGTGACAATTAGGACGCCATTTCGGTAGAATGCTTTTCCATCCCAATTACCAATGTCCCAATAACGCTGTCTTCCTTGCACTCTCTCATCAATTATCTTAGTTGATAGCGATTCAGAAATGCCACCACCACGAGTACGTGCATCCATAACAACTACATCTTTAACACTCGTATGCTCTCTTACTTGGACTTTAGCAAGAAGAAGATACATAGGGTTTGACTGCTGAATGCTTCTCCACTCTTCCCTACTGAAACAGTGACGGATTGAGTTTCCGTTTTCAGAATCAGGAACAATGTAAATATGGATAAGCTTATTGAGAAGCTTTGAAGATGGAACTTTCTTGTACTCTACCTTTTGAACACCATTCACATAAGTAGTCATTGGAAGAGTTGAGTAATGTCCTACTGATGGGTTGAGGTCTAAATGAAGGAATGTTCGAAGTGTTTCACTATAGAAGCCCTTGTATTCGTAGAAGTTATCAAAATAAGAATACTTAGCAAACAAATTATCTTTAAACGAAATGTTTTCCCTTAAGAAGAAGATTCCGTTTTGGATATCATAATCATTTGCTGCTAGCTCTTTGTTTTCGAAATAACCATAGTCTGCATAAACAGGCCCAACTGGTTCAAATTTAAAGACCACTTTCCCTTTTTCATAATCGATTCGATAATTTGTAGCAGGAATTGTATTAGCTGATGTTGCCTTGCCTTTAGTAGTTTTTAGAACTGGCACTGGTTGGATTAACCAATTTTCTTTTGAACCATACATGATTACTTCTTTCGTAACCGGATCGATACGTTTATCTTCCAATAAGTCGTTAGACATTTTTGTATTTTTGTAGATTCGCTTATAAAGGCGGAAGTTACGATGTTCATAAGTAGCGTACACTTTACCAGTTATATTTCTACCTGGGAAGAAAACAGTACCCTCGTCATGATTAATCTCGAATGGATACTCTTCGAAAATCTCCACGATGTTTCCATTGTTTGCAGCATCTATAAAGATGTGAACCTTATCGTTACGAATCCAGTTTTTTTGTTTAGCTCGGAACAATGTTCCTGCAGAATTCGCTAAGCCCTCAACTAAAAGCTGTTCTTTTTCTACAGAGCCTTGGCTTACATACAGATTATTGTGAGGTACTTTTACTGTAGAAGGAGTAATGTACTCCATCTCGTTCTCTACTGTCATAATTCCGATAGAAGGATTAAAAATTTGAGAAGCGTATTCGTTGACTTGATACTTCTCTTTTTTCATAACTCGTTCTTTGTATTGATTCATTACAGCAAGATTATTACTAGCATGCATCTCTGACCACTCTTTATATCCAAGGTCACCCTTAATGAATTGTCCGTTATGAATTCTTAAATACCAGTTCTCTTTAGCATCCTTTGTTTGAGGAAGTTCACTATAGATACGACGGTCATCAATTAACTTCAATCCAAAGTTTCGCTTAGAAGCTCTTATTGTTTCAAATCCAGTTTCAGCATGAAGAACAAAACTTGGTTTGTCTGTTGCCCAAAAAATATCTTTATGGCCAATAACAAGATCTCCACTGTAGAACCATTCCATGCCTGTTTTACGGTCAAACAGTTTTAGGTTAACTAAATTGTTTTCCTCTAAGTTTTCTGAACCAAGTGAAATCTTGTAGAAAATTTTGTTCTTGTCATACCACTCTTTTCCACTTGGCACTGGAGGAAGCAGCGTATGTAAGTAGCCTAGATTCTTTAATCCTTCTGTTTTACGAATTGATTTAGAAAAAGCAACTGGTGGTCCATACATTCGCTCATAACGACCAAACTCTAGTCCTGTTCCTGGGTCTACTCCGAAGGAAATCCACTGATGAATAAATGGCATAATCGTATATGTGAATGGAATTTCCGGTGTAGCTCTAGTGATGTCTGCATTTTCAAAGCCTTCTGCTTCAATATCAATCGTTGTAGCATTCGGTTTAATACTGAATGCATAGAGAGTTTTCTCTCCTTCATTCTGTGCAACACCTCTAACTGCTCCGATTGTATCTAATGTAACATCATCAAAGCTTGCTTTACCAAAACCATTTCCATCTACAAAGCCTAAACGAATCTTAATTTTTTGGGGTTTATCGATGTGGAAATTCGTTTCTAACTTAACCCAATCTTTTTTCCCTGTAATAGAAATAGAAGAAGAAATTTTTTCACCCTGTAAGTTATAAATACCGATTTTCACACCATCTGTTGTAATCCCTCGTACTTGATCAATTGTTGCCCATGCAGTCACCTTGTAATCATCAATAGATAAATAGATATCTTCACTTTCCCAAAAGGCATGAGCTCCTGTTGTTCCGTTTGATGAGTCTAAGGATACCTGACGAACACCGAATAAACTTTTTGTGGAATCATGTGTGAATGTAACTGTTTGACCAGCTAACTTCTTTGTATTCCATGAAGGGATTGCATTTACTGTATCAGTTGTCCACGAAGTAATAGGCTGTCCACCTGAATCTACTTGACCACTTTCAAATCCACTGTTGTTAATTGGAATTGATTTATCACCATCTACAGCATGTTCATACACTCCTGTAGCATTATAGAACCAAGGTTTGCAGTAGATTTTCACGTATTCTTTACAGTTCTTATAAAGGATTTTTTTTGCGACAATTTGATTTGCATTGTAATCACTTCTGTCATTAATATAAACATCCGTATTGTTCACTTTGTATTCCTGAGCAAATAAATTATCTCGGTGATATACGAAGTCATTTCTCCAAGGAGTAAACACCCATTGTTCTTCTGAATGATAAAGGATCGAATTTAAAACAAGGTTTACACTTTCTTTTTGGTTGTGGTAAAATGCTCTGAATATTCCACAGTTAGAAACAAGAACAGTACCTTTATCAAACAGTGTTTTCTTAATAATTGAAGGGCCACCATTTAAGTGTTTTACAATTGTATCCCACTGGTTACTTTCCTCATCTTGTCCAAATAGGATAGCCGGAGAAATGTCCGCATAGCCTAAAGCTCCAACGTTTTGAATTGGTAGCAAGCGACTAATGTATGGAGAGTCTTTTTTAATTTCCTTAACTCCAAATTCATTGCTACTTGACGAAAACCCGATATCAGAAATAAATGTATTCCCTTTGCTCGTTTTGAAATCAAGAATATTAATTCCACTACCAGCATTATCTATCCAAATCGTACCTCCATTTTTTAAGTAATGCTCAAACTTGTCTTTAAACATAGATAAGTCGGCTTTACCGTAACCAGTTATAACGAGTAAATCATAATCCTCATAATGGTGATCTGGCATATCAAGGTTAACTGCCCAATATCGAACATCTTTTTTCAAAAGATCTACTTCTGTTGGATGCGGATTTTGTAATTCTATATATTTTGGAAGCGACAGATGCTCATTGATTGTTTTACCAATAGAAGATAAATTTTCAACATTAACTACCGATTGAACAAAACTAAATCCAATGTTCATCTTACCTGGGTTTGTTTCACTTAATTTGGTTTTCAATTTTGCTTCGACGCGATGTTTAAATAGTTGAGGTGTTCGAGTTTGATAGTTTGCAATCATAACATCAGATGTTGCATAGAAAGAAAAATCATTCCCCTTCTCCTCAATTGCATAGACTTTCAAATGTTTGTATTTATCCGGATTTGATTCCATTTCAGAAACAGTATCTTTAAATTTGTCCATTGTTACTTGTTCGAAGAATGGATATGCGTTTAGGACTTCCTCCTTTAATTCGCTCTCTTTACTGTCATTTTTGTAATTAGGATAGACTACTTTGTATGTAACATCTTTGTTGTTACGGAAATTTGTAAATACAACAATACGGTATACAAAGTTGTCTTCACGAATTAATTGAACCTTAAACACATCACTGTCCTGTAAAGGTCCACTGTTTGCTTCTATGCGTATACTATTACCTATATAAATTAAGTCATTTCTTTTGTCTATCACAACTTCTTCTAAGGGGATAGCCTCTTGTTCGGTCTCAGAAGAGAAGCCGCCTAGATAAGGAATAACTTGAGCAGTTCTTGCATCGAAACGTCCTTTCAACTCCATTTGATAGAATACCGGTTTTGGAGTATCTTGACGATTTTTACGAATAGTAAATTCATCCGTTACATAGACTGCATCAGTAGGAAAAATAGCTTGTCCGGATTCAGTTTCTAATAAGAAATTATGATTTGGATAAACCATGTAATCTCTTTCTATGAAATTAGATAATCCGTTTTCTTGAATTTGAGAAGAAACATCCTCTAATAAGATGTTCTCCTCGGGTGATACAGATTTTGATTGTACATATGCAAGGTTTGCACTATTCTTAGGAACCTTATTACCAATACGAATAGCGTACCCTCGGTTTCTTTGACCACTGCGAACGAGATCTTTATGAGGTTGCATCTGCATGGTTTGTATCCTCCCATTCTTTTAACTTGTTTAAGATAACAATCAATTCATTATCTTTCTGATTCGTTTCTAGGACTAAAATCTCGTCCATTGTAACGCGACCGTCTTGGTTAAAATCTAAAATAGCGAAAAGCTCCTCATCTTCATATTTCTCTACTCCCTCATACATAAGGAGGTAGTTAATGATTTTTGTTTTTGTAGTTAATAAGTTCTTTTCATCTTGAGTTAATTGAACTTTATCTGGCTTTGAAACAGGACTCAACAGCATCTTGTAGCAAACACCGATATTGTTATCTTTGTCTGTAATCCAAATATAATCCTCTATAATCTCACCTGTACGCTTCGCTTGGATATATGGAGCATGGTATTGATATAGATACTGTCCCGAACGTTTTTGTGCCTCAACTGCATCCCTTGAGATATGTCTAGAAATGAATCCTTTAGAAGCAATAATTTCTAGATTAGAGTGAGATAAAAAGTTTCCTTCATAATCAAGCGGTTCAATAATAAGTGTTGAGAAACTTGCTCCATCTGCATGTAATCGATCTGGTGTAGCTGTGATTCTAAAGCTATCTGTCTTATTTATTGTGTTCGTAATATATAAGAACCCTTCATGATTTTGATTTTGAATTGGATTCATATCAATCATTGTTGCTAGTTTCCTCGGTTCACCATAACGGTTTCCTTCTTGATACACAATTCTTTTCCCACCATCGTGTTTAGCGAAATCAATTCGATAACCATCAACAGCTTTGATATTGTAATCAACTGTGTAGGTATCGTTTACTTGATACGTTGCATAGAGGGTTTTGTTTTTTAATACTGCCTTTCTATTTGTGTGGAAGGAGAAATAAAACCTCTTACCATCTATTCTGTAAGGCTCACCTATTTTTTCTCCATCCTCTGTACGGATAGCAATATCTCTAAATTTCTCATCAAGGTTATTGTACGCAACCTCAACGTAATCACTTTTGCCGTCATACTTGAATGGTTCTTGATTCCACGTTTGATATGCTCCTGTTTCATGATTAAAGAATGAAACTTTTTGCAACGTGTCTCCATTTTCTTTTTGAACCAGAATCGGTGAATGATCAATTGGTGCTACAGGGATTTCAGACCAAGTAATATTCTGGCCACTAATTCCTCCATCAAATAAAGATTGCATAACTGCAAAAGGTAGCTGCGTTTTAATATTAGAAGCATCTGGTAATTTGTTATTGAACAGTGCCCACTCTTCTAAGATAACTTCTTCCTGAATAGGTGTTTCTTCATTTGCAAAAATCAATTCTTGAGGAGTTGTAAGTAAAAGCCCTGTATTTAAAGCTTTCGCATTTTCACCATTAATAGTTAACTCAATACCTTCATCATTCCAACTACAAAGGAATTCATATGACGTACTTCTTTCGAGTGTTTTAGGGATAGTAATTGAACTTGCACCAACAGTATAGGATAAATTAGTTCCACGCACTGCAAGAGATAGTTCATTTGTATCTGAGCGGAAAAGAGTTTGGTCTCTATCGATACGGTTTTTTGTAGTTAATTTTAAATAGATACTCCCTGCTTTTTTATCAAACAAGCTCTTTACTGGGAACTTTAATGATGACCCCTTACGAACTACTGAATCAGTAATACTAGAATTCGGTATATACGGTGTAGAATCAACTCGGTCTTCTAATTGATGTTTTCCTACAATAAGAATTTCGTCTGTTTGGAATACTAGGGTAATTGCTTGCGGGGTTAATAAATTAAAAGATTGCGAGATATAAGACAAATCTCCTTGTGAGATGTCAATCTGTTTTAAAATTGTCTCCCCGGATTTAATTAAGCACTCACCATTTCCTTGAGCATTGAATGAAAGTGTATGGTCTTTTGCAAGTAAAGAAATAGATTGAGAGAACGTGGCTTTCTTAGTAGTAGAGCCTAAGAGCTTTATGTACTCGTGATCTCCTATTTTAATCGTTTTAACCTCTACTCCCCCACTGTCTGCATTACTTTTCCATGCAGTAGATTGTAGTTCTTGTATTTCACAAGAATAAAAGATTTCTCCTACTTCACCACATACACGAACTTGGCCATTTACAAATAAAGCAGATTCAAATTTAAATACCGTTTTATTGTTTAGGTCAACTGTAAAATGAGATCCATTAGAAGAGATTGTTAAAATGTTAGAATTCAAAATATTATCCTTTACATCTACGACTCCATAAATCTTCTCAGAATCTTTTACAATTCCGCCTATATGTAACTTGTTTTCTTTATCTAAAGAAGTAAATAAATAGTTTCCATCACTTAAATATTTAGGGATTAATGCTACCTTTTCCGTCGGCTTGGAAAACGAGAATATTACTTTACTATCTTCATAGAGTTCATTTGAAATAGAAACATACCCTGCACTTTGGAACGTAATCGCGTTTGGAATTGTAGCGTGTTTAATAATTGTTCCCGGATTAGTGAACATTTCTGCACCACCTTTTTATTGATTTCTTTTGACAATCTAACCTTTACTTCTTATTAATGTCCATAAGAAAAGGAGAGGAATCTCTCCTCTCCCTAACTCATTTAGAATGATGTGGCATTAAAGACTTTAGACCTTTGCCAATCATCGTTCTCAAATACAGAATCTCTAACTATGTTGCTACTAGCAGGTAATAACATTGCCCCCATTCCAGTTGGACCCTTAACATATTCAATACCATCAGCTGTCGGCAATTCTTTTTCAGCTAATACTGTTTTTAATGGCTCAGAATATAGGTAATGCTCTTGTTCTTTTAGATAGTAGTAACCTTTCTGAATTTCTGGATGCCAATTTTTGCTTGGATCTTTTCCATTCAAAGTACCTACCAAGAACTTCTTACCGTCAATATCTTGGACACTTGTTTCTACCCACAAGTCATTATCCTCTATAATGTAACTAATATTCTTATAAATCCCATCATATCCTTCAAAAGTTTGAGGTGTAGGAAGCTCTAGCTTAAAGTCTTCCGTTGGTGTACAGACCCCATCAAATACTTTCACTTCAGGTGAACGCCATACAATGTCTGTCCCCACCTTTTCAAAATAAGTTGTATCTAGATGAACTTTCACACTATCTACTTCACGACGTTTATATACAACAACATACTCTTCCCCTGGTGCAGGCTCTAATACTCCTGCCTGAGATGGAGACCAATCAATATAATTACTCTTTAATTTGAAGTCACCTGTTTTTAAAGTGTCGTTCCAAATGTGATATGTCACACTTCCGTTTTTTTTCTTACAAGAGACAATCTCGATAACATCACTTAAAGGCAGTGGATCCATTCCATTAGCATCTGAACCTCTTACCATTTCAGCTGTAAGAAGTTCAGATGTTCTGTATGTAACTTCAAGGGGAAGATGTTTTCCATTCCAATCGATAGGAACAAAGGATTCATCAATTCTAACTCCATCCTTCTTATGAACAGAATCTTCAATAATAGAAATCTTATAAGGCATCGCATCTTCAAATTCTGCTTCAGGAGCTAATGCTGGAAGAATAATATTTGGAGGTATAATAATTGTATTACCTACTTTTAATTCCTCAATTGAATTATTAGTTGCCCTTAAATCCTGTACGTAGATATCATATTTAGAAGCAATACTTTCCCATGTGTCACCATTTGCTACTACATATTCACGATCAAAATCTGAAAGAGTTGAAAGATTAAATTGTGTACGAACAAACTCCCCGCGGATATCATTCGCATTAATTACACCTGTATAAATCTTTTCTTCTGATGCCCAATCTACATACCCTTTTGGAGGAGTGTTCGGAACCTTGATACTTATTGGTTCACTTGAAAGGTCTGTAACGTTTAAGCCATGATCTTTATCATAAACTGAGTTATGACTAGATTTCTGTGTATAAACTGTACCGTTCTTAAATAATAAAGAAACATCGTCGTTCTTGGATGTGTTCGGAATTGTGATAAGCTGATCCTTCACCAATGTTGTATCTTCATTCAGCAGAATGTCCTTATTGCTTCCTTTAATTGCATTTACCGTCGTGTTATACATTTCAGCTACATCATTTAATGTTTGTCCATTAACGACTTTGTGTACTTCGTTTGGCCATCCATTTTTAATGTAATAACGGTACTTGAGATTCGGCAATAAAAATGGTGTAAATGTAGAATCTAACTCTCTTTCGTAAGGTCTTAGATATTGAACCTTCCCTGCACCATATTGATAATGCATAAGGACTCCTGTTTTATCTCCAAATTCCAATTTCCTTTGTATAGCTTTTGCGATTACTTCATCAGATGCAGATGTAGATTTACCAGTTCTAGCCCCTTTATTCTCCTCTGATTTAAGGTACAGCATAACATCCGAAGGTCTTCTTGTTTGGTCTGTAAGCTCATATTTTTGCTGAGCAGCAGTAATTTGTTGCTGATTAAATGGAATTTGATTTGAGATACTAGGATATTTGAATGGATAGTCACTAATTTTCTGAAGTGATTTTCTACCTGTACTTAAACCATCTACAGCAGATACATCTTTATTAATTATATTGACTACCTCTTTGTATAAAATATTTTGGTAAACATCTATAAGATCAACTACAGGTGTTCCCCTTGCTGAAGAACGTGTCATTTCTACAGTTAAGAAATATGGTTGAGGGGAGAACTTAATCGCTCGATCTTTTACATTCATTGGATTATCAATTACTTGAAGAAGGTTTCGAGGATCCTTCTGATTTGTTCTTGTTTTAGAGAAAATATAAGTTATCTTGGTATTACTTGCATCCTTCGGGGAGAATGCTTGTGTATCCCAACTTAATAGCGCAGTTGTCTTACTAAAATCGAACTTACTCCCTTCATTAATTGGGCCTAACGTTACACTATGGTTTGTGGCCCCACGTTTTAACCGAAGACGCTTTGTGTTTTGACGATAAGGTGCTGTTATTGGACCCCAGAATATGTTGTCTCGACTAGAAGAAGAACGAATATTCATTTCAGTACCAGCTGGTTGCCTCTGAATAAAACGTATCTTATCTACATGCTTGAATGACTTTCCAACACTAGTTGCCACCTGTGTCATATCAATTTTAACGGTGTAATCACCATTTTGGTCATATAATCCACTATCTTCCGAACGTAACTCAACCCTATCAATAATAGGGGAAGTTGCATTATCTGAAGATAATAAAATTATTTTTCCTTGAACGTAACGAACGTTTTTGTAAAGCGTTACGCTCTGTCCTGTAGATAAATAATTCTGCCCTTGAATAAGTTTTTTGTTTAAAGTAATTAGCTCCCATTTCGACCATGTAGTTTTATTGGCAGAGGTACGAATCTCAATATTAAAATCACTTGTTCTTAATTTACCTCCCACAATGATTGCATCTGCTGTCGTATCAAGTGCTTTAATAATTACTTTGTAATCACCAAAACCGTAAGAGTCAAAAGCAATTTTATCTACCTTATTAGGGTTTGTTAGAGATAATGTATTGATTGACTTTGTTTGCTTCTCTACCCATTGGTATGCTTCTGCTACCAATTCTTCTTTATATAGCTTTGCTTCGATGTTCTGAGTACCCACATTTTGAAGGCGCACATGCACTTCTAAATTATCACCTGTAGCCACAAATTCTACAGGTGTATTAGCAGTTCTTGTTTTAATATCTTTTCCTGATACCGTCCATTTCGTTGAATCAATCCGTTTAAATTCCCTGCTTGTTGCTGCGTAAAACGTAGAAGGTAATTGTGCTTGGATTTTTGCATCAATATGATAGCTAAAAGGTTCTTGAGCATCAAATTCTTCTGTTAGATAATCTCCATAAAATGCTTTTAGTCGTCCATATAATGAACTAGAATAAAAGTTTCTTTGGTACTGTGCCAATCTGTGTCACCACCTTAAAAAAATAAGGGGGAGATTGCTCTCTCCCTATCGATATTTAACGTAAAATTGGAATGTATAAGCATCAAAACGCATGTAAGAATATGGGCCATACTCTGCCTCAGGGTGATAGAATGCAATTCCTTTAATCCACCCGTCACGTAATCCTTCACCAAACGACTTATTAAGAGAAATCCAGTGAGATTCACCTCGGTTGAAGTCTATTCTTTCAATTTTTTGATGATTAAACAATTGAGGTCCTTGAGATGCTGAAGGTAAATCCCATTTCCCTGCATAGTTGTGAGCCCATACATGAAGAAAACGACCATCATGTGGATATCCATGTTCAGTATTTCTTCTACGTATATAAAACTGAACATCTAGGATTTCTTTTCCCTGTAATTTTTGTCTCCAGTCATTATGATCAAGGAAGAACAAGCATTTATTATTACCCCATCTTGTTCCTTTTTTAACATAAAGACCGTCCTGTTTTTTGTTTTCAAGCTCTATCCATTCCCCATGAAACACTTCTCTATCATCGTACTCGTAACGCCATTCAGACGGATTTCTTACAACCCTACCGTTCTGCATTAAAATGACATAATTTGTACGCCATGTTCTACTTCCTGCACCCTTTTGGTACTTCTCAATAATTGGTCGTGGTTGTGTTTTACCACTAACAGTAGCCCAAGGTGATGCGCCCGCTCGGTTTACAGCTCTTACCTTTTCAACATATGTTGTATCTGGATTTAACCATTCATGAGGTGAGTCTAAGGTGTTCGTTCTTTGTATAGACGGGTTTGCCCACCAGGTAGGTAAATATTCATAATACTCAGCTGTAGGAACAGCATCCCAAATGAAATTTAGTTCATGTTGTGAAGACCACGCCATACGAGGTTTTGGAGCTGCGGGAGGTTTTAATGGATCAATTTTTATATAATCCAAGATCCAAAACCAATCGCTTACATTCCCATTTATATCAAATACACGAACAGCATAATGATAAACACCATCTACATTGCCTGTTACGTTATGAACATAAGCTGTATTTGGACCGTTGTAAATATCGTGGTAATACTGTATGATCCATTGATTTGATAAATCATACTGTTGAACACGTAGGTTGTAACTTGCTACACCAAGGGGAACATTATCCACTTTGTAGGGTTTGTAGTAAGGCACTGATTGTTCTTTTCTTTTATCTACTGCAGAAACTCGTAAAACATAACGCGTTTCTTTTGAGGAAGAAAGATGTACAAAGTTAATATGATCCATTGGAATATTGATTTTTCTTCCAAATGATTCTACATCTTCTACTCGATAAAATAATGTATGAGTACAAGTCTTATCAGTGAAACCAACCTCTAGCTCAATCTTGTAATACGAAACATCTTCTGATAGCTCATTTAAAAAGTTAACCGTACATGTACCTGGTTTAAGATCTGAGGGCTGCCAGTTAACATCAACAGATAAGTCCTCTTTACCATTATTGTACGCCCTTCCACTTTTTACATAAATCGGCTCAAGACCTCCAAATGTTAAGTACACATTACTTGGTTCTCTTGGTGGAATTCTAATAAGACGGTCAAAAATTGTATATATCTTATGAATGTCTTGAGCCCCTAGGCCATCTTCAATAAGTCTTTGAATTTCATCTCGATATGTATCTTCTTTTTTTGCAATTAACCACAGGATACTTTCGAGGTTTTCAAAATCGGTACGACTAGGAACCGTTTCACGAGTAAATAAAGCCAAAGCCTTTTCTAATGCATCGTTTTCTTCTATAGAATCTATTACATAATCCTCTAATACTGAGGCAGCATTTTCTCTAATCTCCTCAAAGTATTGACGAGTCCCGATGTATTCATATGCGTCTGGTCCATCTCGCCATACAAGTCCATCCTGTAAAAATACAGGTCCAAATTTAAATCTTTTTCTTCCACTAAAAGCAGTGGAGTCGTTAGCAGCTGTTACTTTTACTTCCCATTCATAAGTCTGCTCTAGGTCAAGAACAACGTGATGAGATGTTATGTCTACTTGTTGATCTGTTCCTGTAGAGAAGGTAATAAGGGCTTTGTTAGAGCCCGTTTTATATACCTTTACTTCTGCATTTTTCTGATAATCACCAGAATTTTCTTTAATGAATGTCCATGAAAAAATGAGTGAGGAAGGAACGTCTGGAGAAACGATGGAGTTAAAATTAGGAGATAATCCTTCTGGTCGTTTTGCCATTTGTATAACATCCTTTCTTAGCGATCAAATACCGCTGGGTGAACTGGTTCAACAATCGCATAATCAAAACGAACTTTTACAGAAGATGTTGTAGCTAGTTTTCTAACACGTAGTTTTGTAGAACCGTCATGATTGAAGATCAAGTAGAATGTTTTATACTGTCCACTTGTATCAAAGTCTGTTCCGTTTAAAGTAGCTTTGTTAATAACTTGGTTTGTCTTTGAGTTAACTGCAGAAATCTCAACAACCGCATTAGAAGGAAGACTACTTGTTAATAATCTTACAATCGCAACATAACGACCATAATGCATTCCATCTAACGGAGCATTTAACAGGTCTGAAGCAGCAGTAGCACCACTTTCAATTGCTTTGTTTAATAATGTTTTTGAGTCAGCAACTACAGTGTTACCAGTTGAAGATGCATCATTTGAATCAAACTCTCTTGTCCATCGAGTGTTTGTCTTCCCTAATACTTTCAACTCTGCATTTTGTGCAATTGTCCCACCTGTTGTTTCAGAAATCTTGTCGTTAATCGCATCAGCTACTCTCGTATTTGAAGTTGATTCTACGTAGATGTCAGAACCGGTGATTCCCGTAGCAGTCTTTGTTAAATCAACGTTTGCCTTCGGAAGTTTACCCTGTACTTCTTGTGTAAGCATAATCTTCTCTGGCATACCAGGGATTCCTGAAGTGCTACCTAAGTGACGGTGTTGCTGAATTGTAGGATTTGTAGGTTTGTCCTTATCAAACTTCCATACTGGTCCACCGTATCGTTTATCGAACTCAGCATACCAGTCATGAGTTTCAAGTGCATCTATACGAGACTTAACGGTAGAAGTTCGTTTAAGGTTTAGTAGCACGTTTGGGTCTGTAATAGGTTTTCCGTTTACATCCTTTGGCGCAGCTGGCATTTGAGCTAATTCTCCTAGCATACGCTGTACTGCCATTACAGCATCTTGTAGAGAGTTTACATGCTCAGCCATATTATAATCTTTAAGGTTTGTCCATCGTTGCAGGTTGGGGTTCGATTTAGAACCACTTCGCTCGTCGAATAATTCTGGGAAACGAGTAAGAACTAAATCTGGGTAAACATTATTCCCAACTGCGTTTTGTACTGAGCCAGTTTCAGCCATATTTTATCCACTCCTTGTTAATTTGGTAGATTAAGAGATAAAGAACCTTCTCGGTTAACTCTTACTGATATACCTTGTGATCCTCTTGAGAATGATCCCTCTGTATCTATAACGGCAGAGAATGAACCTTTACCAAGAGTTACAGAACCGCTGCCTACTTCTACATCAGCTAACGTCGTTTGGGTCATTGTATTATTTAGAGTAAAGTCTTCATCTGTTGTTAATTTGTAAGACTGAGGCGTATCATTCTGATCGGTCCAATCCACTATAAGCTCTTCTAAAACAGGTGTCACTGTTCTATCAGCAGTTTTCATATCTACATGAATTTTAATTTGTGGCTCCTCATTATTATGAAGAGCATCTTCCCCGGTAACGATTTCCATACCAGGGGACGTATTGTCGCTAAATGTATAACCATAACGATTGTCCCAAGTGATATGAGTTTGATATAGGAATTCACGTAAAGCTACTAATACGTAATGAAGCGGAATAATTTCAGAAGCCATTACTGTATATTTATAATTCTCTAAATCATACTCATCATTTGGTATTTTTCCTTTAGCAACTATCTTGTATTTGAATTGGATTTCTGGGTGATTCTCTTCAATTTGTTCCTCTGTTCCATGTAGTCCAACATAAGCTTTGAATTCTCGAACAGAAGACTCTTCTTTTGGAGCAGTTACTAATAAATCGTCACCGCTACCAATACCTGATTGTACTTCGTTATCTTTCCATGAAGCAGAGAAACCATCCCAGATATGAGGTAGATAATGAAACCCCATATTGTTTTCTTCAATACTACGCCAATAAGCTTCTCCCCAGTTCATATGATCCCAAGAGAAACCTAGATTGCTATTAATCTGATTTACGTATTGGATATATGTTTGAGAAGGTGTCCCATCTGTATTCACAAGTTTTGTTTGAACATACTTATCATCAGATAGCGAGCCTAATTCAACTTGAGATTTATCAATGCCAAGTTCTCTACTAATACCATTAATAATCCCTTTCTTTGTTGCTCCACCAGGATTCTTAAAGACATCTAAGATACGATTCTTAAAGTCTTCGTTTCTTTCACCTGGTAATCTAGAAATACCTAACAACATACCAAACTCGTCAAATACGTTCCAGATATGATGAAGCATATATTCATAATGAAGAGTATCTCCTACCTCAATTGCATCGAATGGTTTGAAGATATTATCCTTCATATAGTAATCCATTACTTTGATATACACATAACCTTCGATAGTATCAATCATGTAGGAGTTGTCGTCACTTTCAAAAAATATTCGCAAAGTATCAACTGGCATACAATCTCTTTTTACACCATCAATAACTAAACGAACATGAAGATCTGGTGTTTCAACATCCACAACGTCACGAGTAGCAAGCGGAATCTTATAGCAGTAATCGGCTGTTTGTAAGTTTGCTGTACCGATGTACATGTTGTTCCAAGCTTGCTCTATGTAACGTTCAATCTCTGATAATTCAACACCAAATGCATCTAAAAATAAGGCCCCTATCGATTTCGGATCTTTGGCCATCTTCATCCATTGAGGAAGCATGGACATCATACTCGTTGTATGTTTGTTTAACAATGTGCCACCTACTTTCTATGCTACGTTAATTTTTCTTAAGAAGTATCGTTCTTCTAATGAAGGTTCTACATTCTTAATGAAGTACTCTTTTTCACCGACAACAAGTTTTTTAAATTCCATATCAAGAATTTGTTCGCTTGTTTCCATTACACGTTGAATAATTTCATTGATAATAATTGGAGAACCCATGTTTAATTGTTTCATGTATGCTCCAACATTTTGAACAACTTTATTGCGGATATGTTGTCTTTCAAGAGAAGTTGTTTTGGAGTGGAAAATTAAGTTGAGAGTAATGTCCACGGGGTTGTATTCACTTGTTTTTACTTCTACATTCATGCCATAAGCAGCTACTTCAGATATAACGCTTTCTACACGAGTTAATAGATCGTTTTCAATTGGATAAACTTGAGGAGTAACATAACATGTAAACGAGCCTGTTCCTCTTGTAAATCTTTTAAACTGAGCATCAGCAACACCATCAATTCGTAGTGTTTTTAATCGTATAGCAATTAAATTTGCACTCTGTTCAACAGATACTTGATTAGAGATTCTTGCACGATAGTTATCGTCTGATTCATCTCCATCACGAGTACAGTTTAACAGTTCACCAATAAGGTCCAGATATCCGCCTGTTGATGTTGAAATAAAACCCATCTTAGTAATTAAATCTAATTCATCGTAGAATGGACTAAATTCTTCTATCATTACTTCTGCAAACATTCGAGCAATCGATCCTGGACTTGTTTCAGTAATTCCACCTTCAGTTCGAAGTCGAGTCAAAACCGCTTCGAGCATTTCATCCTTTGATTTTCTCATTAGCTGTTCACCTCATATTCTGATAATAAACCATGTTCTAAATTAAATAGAACTGGTATAACTAAATCTGCTATTTTTCTTCTAACAGTAATATAGAAGAGTATTTCGCTCGAATTAACAGGGACGGGTCTAACATTTAGATCACTAGGAAGTAGAAACTTGTCGCGAGTTAAACTTTTTTCAATTAGGGACTTTCCTAAGTCTCCTGTTTCTCTTGTGTTAGGAAGACCAATTAATTCCGATAAATCAGCCCCTATCTCCCGATGTATAAACCAGTCCGGATTGTCTGTTCTTAATCTATTGAGTATTACTTGCTTCTCGCTTAAGTAAGATACTTGTAATGGAATATCCCTTATTAATAATCCTTCTGAGCTATCTGTTGAGATATTTCCTACTGAATCGATATAGAGTAATTCATCAAAGTCATTGTAACTAGGAGAACCAAGCTCTAAATCCCCTTCAGGTGAAAAACGAAAATCCACTTTCATTTGTTATCCTCCTCTCTTTATTCTTGAAGTTTCTATTCCTAGATCTTCAATCATAGATGTAACTTTCGCATCGTAATAATGTTTTCTCTTTTGCTCTTGGAACAAAGGAACATTGATGTCGGATTGTCCATCTTCTAGTGTAGAAATCATTGAAGCTTTTGGAATATTTCTCTTCTCTCCTACCTTATCACCATAATATAAATAAGGATTTAGGTTATGATTATTCCAAATGAATCCATATGGTTTTGTATGCATTCTCATTTCCTTTGTAGCAAAATGAATACTGTCACCATAAAAGATGATTGTATTATCTTTCGCATCCAAACGAATGCCAGTATCCTCATTAACAAACATTTCGATTGAGCCGTCATCACAGAGCTTAAAGGTTGAACCTGTCACTGGGTGTTTTAATGCAATTTCATCTTCGCTAATAAATTGCCAGTTCTCTAATTCCTTTTCTAAACTCTTGGCCTTAAAGTTAACAAGTTCATTTTGTAATACTTGGCGCCAATAAGGATAATGAATATCTTTGTCTCCATCTCCATATGTTTTATTTATATATGCTTCATTCATTGGAATCCTCCTTTCTAAAAAACACGGGATTGTCTAATTGTTCTTCCACCATATGGACTAAGATAATTTTCTTCGCTGTGATTTGATTTATATACTGTAGAAATATAAGGTGATTCCTTAGATTTATTTTTAAAGGAAATTGAAACTCTATCACCGTTTTTAACAGCTTGTGTAAATACACCGTCTCCATCTTTAGGTAAAGATACTTCTTTCATTGTTCGTAAAGCATGACTGTTTTCATCTGAGTAGACTACTTCACAGGTTAGTTTTGTGTAATCTACTTGAATTACATAACCTTCAATGGTTCCTTGTAGTCTATTTAAAGACGGTACAACTACTTTACTATAAATAGACTGATGGATTTGACTATTAAAGTTCATTGAATCACCTTCTCTTTAATACTTTCTTGAGTTATGAAATCATCTTTCATAGGTTTATAGATTGATTTGTGCATATTCTCATAGGCTACATAGAATTAATACGGATTTTTTATTTTCCTTTCTTCATTATGATAGATAAATAATTTGTCATAATTCTCACTAATAGCAATGAATGGATTTCCATAGTCAATCATGTTCAGCTATTATACTGTTCAATTTCCTCTTAATTTTCATGCTGTCACCCACTTTCCTGGTCCCCCATAAATAGGAACTCCATCGTACATAATGTCCTTTCCTTTTGGCGCAATGTCTATATGAATAAAACCCTTTTTGTTTTTGAAATCTCCACCAATCGCAATCGACCTCAAACCTAATTGCCAGGCACAGTCTGCAATTTCCCTTACCTCTTCAATACTTCTAACAAGAATGTCAACTGCACAACCTGCTTCATGGGGTGAAAGTTGACCAGGGTTACTAAAGCGAAAACCACTAATAACTTCAAAATAAGGCTTTTTGGTTTTCAAAAGCAAGCTTTCAAACACCCTTTTTGCATCTGGTGAATAAAGATTTCCTTCATGACCATCGTATTTGTCACTATGAATAAATCTTTCCTTATTTAAGGAAACCATCTTTTCATACTTGGTAGTTCGGGCCCAACCAATACGATTAAGAAGAAAGTACTCTCTTGTGATGTCACTTTTCTTAAGAGAGTCTCCTATGAATTGAACTGGTAGGTACGGGAAAGAACTTCTGTACGTCTGATCAATTAGTTTTTCTTCTTTCGATAATTCTGCTCCATCCTTCTCATAAAGGGCGTGCATTGGTCTTTCATTACCTTCTTCTTTCTCATCCGCTTTTGCTGAGAAGCTAGCCTTAGGTGCAATAGATTTTACTTGAATAGCTGAAGCGCTGCCTCGAATATCAACATAGTCTTCAGGGTTCTTTGTAGTTCCTCTTCTGTTATTAACAAAGTCTGTACAAACCTCAAAGTGTAAATGGACACCTGTTGACTGCCCCTGCATACCCATATTGGCAATATGTTGTCCTCTTTTTACTGTATCACCGGTTTTTACTTTTAATGTATTAGGAGGCATGTGACCATAAATCGTATATAAGTCATCCTTATGCTTAATAACTATCCAAGTACCAAATCCACCTACTCCACTTCTAGCTTGAAGAACAACTCCATCACCTGCAGAAAGTATCTTACAGTTGGTATCTCCAGGTGTGTTTGGAGCTAAATCCACTCCATTATGATTTGTTCCCCAACGTGCTCCCATAACAGAAGTGAATCTATATGATTTTGGTTCTGCGGGAACGCCTAGTTCACCCGAACCTGTGAAGTTACCAACTCCTCCATCAGGTTCTTTTACGGCGTTACCTTGGTCTTCAGGCTTTTTACTATCATCAGAAGTTTCTTCTACTTCTTCCTCTTCATCATCAGTTTTAGGAAGTTCAAATTTAGCAAGATACTCTTTTCTTTTTTGATACTCTTCCTTACCTGCTTTAATTTTCTTCTTATATGATTCGAGATTATAGGTTTCTTTGTTTGTAGCCATAACTAAACTCACCCGCCCTTAACGTACCTGGTCCCTGATAAAGTGGTAGATTATCATATCCCCAAGCTGATTCAGGACCAATATCAACATGAACAAACTTAGGACCAACCGCAATAGCTCGTAATCCTGTTAACCATGCAGTATCAGCTATATAAATTGCTTCTTCTGTTGAATCAGCATATATGTCCATAGAAATACCAATAGAATGAGAAGACTCTCCATCAGAAGGATCAAACCCTCTAGCTATTCTTAAAATTTTGTATCCAAGTCGATCTTTAAGAAGACGGAAAGCTTGTCTTGCTTCACTTGTGTAGAAATTCTCTTGAGGACCATTTAGATGAATAAACTCATGTGGAGGTAATGGGGAGTAATTTTTCTTCATGTCATAACTGGATGACAGTTTAAAGTCTTCCACATAGTTTGACCTTGGGTACTTTGGAGCAATAATTCTGCTCTCTTTTAATTGTGCAGTAGGGATACTTATCTTAACTGCAAAACTTCTAGCGTGTGCTAATTCATCTTCTGTTGGTGGTAGCTTGACTGGTGTATCCATGAAATCTTCTCTTATCGGATCTTGAGAAAGGTCACAGCCTGCTGCATAATTCTCTTCGATATCTTTATCCGACAAAGTTGTTGATTGAGCCGAAAATGCACTTGCTTTCGCACTACCTTTAACTAATCCCATAAACCAGTCTTTATTAATTCCACTACCAGGACAACTTTTCGGTTCTTTGCCATTAACTAATCCTTCACGGTGAAACTGTACACCCTTTGCTTTAAGAGCAAAGTATTTAGCGATAGCAACAGCAGATTCTAACTGTTTACCTTCCAACTTGTCTTTACCTATATCAAAGTTCCCAATCATTTCATACATGGCGGGGTGACTAGAAGTTGTACCGTTATATCCTTTTGCACTACATGGTACAGATGCAATATCACGTCCAAGAATTACTTGTCCATCCACACCAATAGTGAAGTGTTGCGCGATATTATCCCAGCCTTGGTATACTGTGTGGAACTTTTTCATATCATCGTTTAGCTTTGTCAGTGTCTGACCTTTAGCCTTTGTATGGTCTGGATCATAGGTGTGGTGAACAAAAACCCCATTGATCATACTCGTATCTACAGTGTTTAAGAATTTAACTACTTCATCACCATTTGCAAAAATTTTGTTGTACTCCCACTTTCCACCTGTTCCTTTACCGCCAGCTTGTCCAGCTGCAGTGCCGCCACTACCGCCACCACCCGATAAAACATCTAGGGTTAACATTGTATCCGTGTATGCGTCTCTTCCAAAACCTTTATACATTGCAACTATTTGGTTCGCATAAACATATCCACCACGATAAACCTTGTTTTTTCCGTCAAAAGGCACACTGAAACCGTTATATAACCAAGAAACCCCATGACCATTTTGTTTTAACTCAAATCCTTTACTCTTATATTCTGCATATGGATTTTTACCCCTAGAGATAACGCCTCCAGCATAATTATGTTTTTCTTTAAGAATCATGCATCCTACATAGATATTATAGACTGGATCACTGCATGCTCTTCCAAAGTCTAACTTTAGATTTTCAGTAATATCCTTTTCCGTTTGCATTAACCCAACACAGTTAGAAGAGTTTGGGGTCGAATCGTGTACTCCACCGGATTCCGTTGCCATAATTACTTTAACCAAGAGAGGGTTTACGCCAGCTTTTGCTGCTTGTTCCTTAATATGCTGATTCCATTGATCAGTACCAGCTATTTTACCTTTAAGTCCATTTTGGTATACTCCTCCGTTTAGGAGTTTGTCGGTGTAAACATCTGGTCCAGTGTACTGAGCAACCGTAGGCAATTCTCCATTGAAGTTTACTGAACCGCCACCACCTGATGCTGCAACTTCTCCGCCTCCATCTTTGGGCTTGTCTTTTTTCTTTTTAAGTGAGAAACCCTCTAGAAACTTCTTACGTTCCGCATATACTTCTTTCGCTGCTTTTATTTTCTTTATATACAATTCGATATTATATGTTTGTTTGTCTTTTTGTGCCATATAGCTATTCCTCCTTATTTTGATAAACTAACCATTTATTTTGATTTTCGCTATAGTTAACACAGAAAAAGAAGAGGCTATACCTCTTCTTTCGTTATATTATTGCTGTTTCTTGGCTAACTCATTAAGTTGATGAGCTTTCTCAGTTTTTGCATATACACCTTCTTCCCCCCCTGAATCGGTAAAGAAGTTAGCTATTTCTATAAATGCGTTACCGAAGAACTCTGCATCCCCATCGTCATGGAATAATGTTGCATTGAACATCTTATCATATCGACCTGGTGCATCACCATAAATCATACCTGCATGGTTATTAATACCTGCTGTTAATTCTTTCCCTCTATAAGTTAATGGCATTGCCACAACACATTGAAGGTTTTCCTTAAAACGGCGATAGTGTTCAAACAACATTTCCGTACCAATCCATATTGCTGAATTAACAATGAATCCGAGTGGTGTGAAAGAAGCTGCTCCTCGAAGCGAATTCACTACTCCTTTACCAATCTTTGCTATATCATTAGAGCTTGATAAAATCTTTGCAAAAGCTGTTCCTGATTGCAAAATAGCCTTTTTACTTGTGTTTTGGATAAATCTTATTTTATCTTTTACTTTGCCTGTGACTTTTTGTAAGTTTTTATTTGCTTCTTCAATTTCTGTTGCTAGTTTCTGCTGGAGAGCTTTAACATCACCATCTTCTTTAGAGATGATCTCATCAAGTGTTTTTAGGATTTTATCCATATCCCCATTATTATTTGCCATCCTTACAGTATGTCTGAAACCTTTTGTTGATACCCATTTTCCTACATTAGCAGGGATATTCTTAGACTTTGTGATCCACTTGCTTAGGTTTCTTCCGGCTTTATTTGCTGCAGCACGTATTGCCAGCGTAGCAGCTATTGACTGCCCAAAACCCGCATACCACTTACCCATTTCAATAATTACTTGGTCATCGTTTACTACCAATAAATCTGGTTCGATAGAAGTAATGAATCCTGTTTCCATACTGAAATGATGTGTTACTGATTTAATTAAAGCATTTCCTTGCATGTCATTAATTTCATCATTAATATACATCATGTCATACGGTTTAGCAGTAGGATCTCCTAATACTAATAGATTTCCTTTATACATATCTTTCATACTATCTCTAAGTGTAGAGTGTCCGAAGTATGTGGCCATGACTTCCGAGGTATAAAAGTCTCCAAACTTTGCTACAATGTCTGCTTCTACTACTCTTGTTTTTTGCTTGTCAAAACGAATATCAGCATCTGCATACAGTACAGGCGTTTGTTTTCCGTCATAGTTCACAATAACATTTGTGAAAACATTATCCTCACTAGCTTTAATATTATTTTCAATAATATCATAAGCCGACATGTAAAATTTATTTTGCATATATGGTCGTCTTGCCTCACCTATAAGGTACCTTTTCCATGTTTTATTTGCGACATCAAATTCATATCGAGAATCATAATCAAATGCACAGCGCCAATATGGTTTTCCAAAGAATAATGTGGAGCGTAATTCAAATGGATGAACAGCGGCCATATAGTCTGGAGTCGAATATGCAATTGTTTGAATAATATCCCAAACTGTATTGTTATAGAATTTAATAACTATGTTATCTTCATCACCAGGGTTAAAAATCTTAAACTTATTTTCCCATAGACGTTTCCAGCTAAAATCTTCGAAAATATTATTTCGCTCGCCGTTAGGATGTAACCATTGTGAGAATGTAGGGGTTCCATTAGAAGAATATATATTTTGAGCAACTTCTCCATACTCATCGTTGAACCATAATAGATTACCCAAGGGTTTTGAATCGGTTGAACTACTTGAGTTTACATCAAATGGTTGACCAAAGTGCATGATTCCTAGTGGATTGTCTTTAAACAGCCGTTCATCCACTACGCCATTCATAAAGTCTTTGAACCAACTTCCTTTTGAACTCATAAAGCTACAAATTAAGTCTCTTGGTTCAGTTACTTGGAATAATCCATCATTATTATCATCAGGATCACCAGATACAACGTTCCCTAATTCAATTCCGTCACCTTGAGCAACGATTTCAATTACGTCACCAATCTGAAGTTCTGAAATCGTACCATTGAATACAATTGGTAAAGCACTAGCTGTAGACCCATATCCCATTCTTAAATGGATACGCGCTCCTGTTTCTATGAAGAGATTCTTATTAACTTCATTTTCTTTTTTCTCAATTAAATCTTGAGGTATTTCATTCCAAACATAATTATCCCAAAATTTCAACTCACGATCCACATAGTCCACATCCGTACGTCGAGTTGTTAAGTTAGAATAAACATTAGTCATTGAGATGACTGCTGTATCTGCAGCTATTTTACGAGAACGGTGAACATCAATACTTTTAATAGCATTGAATCCGTACATGTTATCCCAGAATTTATACTTCCCGAAATAAGCACCTTCATGGATAATAAACATCTGGAAACCTGGGAACGCACGAAGCATTCTTCCACGTTGATCATGGTACCTTAAATCATAGAACATTTCTTCATAAAGTACACGCGGATCAACATCATTATACAAACGAGTATCTGTGGCTTGTGTTGAAGCAGTAGCTGTTTCATTAACACCACGAATTGCCTCGTAAAGCTTTGTAGCCTTCTTCATGATTTCTTGAGAATATTTATAACCATTTTTGTCTGCTCTAGGTCCCGATACCTTGTCTGTAAGACCATCAACAAATTCACCAGATTTGCCACCAGTTACCCAGTTCAGTGGATTATATTTCGATCCAGCAACTCCATCTACAACCTTCTCAAACATGCTATCATTCTGTTTTAGTTCGTATAAGAACTTCAGATGTTTTTCATAAGTAGTGTACAATGATTCCTTATCCATTTTTTCAAGGTGTACTTTCATTACCTTCTTAATTTCTTTCTTATTAGAATCAACTTTTAAGTTATTTTCTTTTAATACTGATAAATCATAGTATTCAAGTTCAAGAAGTTTATCAACATAGTCATCTTTGTTTCCATTACCAATTGTAATGAACTCGTCCATACTTAAATTTGCATATGTCTTATACACA
>NZ_KV827856.1:367278-426307 GCF_001836235.1 Bacillus sp. HMSC036E02
ATGTCTTATACACATCTTTATTGTAACCACTAAATGTATTAAATGGCTTAGTCGCATAATGATTAAATCGGTTCATAACGCCGCTTGCCATAGAGTTATCTTCGATGTCTTTAGCCGTTTTAATTGTTGCATCCGGCTTTTCATATAGAGCAAACATTCCATCCCAAGGGCGACAATAAGCTTCAAAATTCATATAGTCTTTATCTAACTTAATCAACTTCTCGTAATGTTCTGCGAGTTGCTTAACTGCTGTTTGTAAATTGTATCTCCAGTTATACATCAAGCGTTTTACTTCATCAACCTTCATGTCGGCTGAAGAAACATCTACTTGAGCTAATCCTACACGTCCGGATTTACTTACAGAAGGTTTTGTTCCTTTGAAATGCTTCCACTGACTTGTTTTATCAAGGAATGCTTTCATAAGTGTCATGAATCTCTCTTTTGTGATTTTTAAATCTGTTTTGTGGAAATCATTCGACTTAATACGTTCTGATTTTTGCGGTGATTTAATAGTGTCTTTTTGGATTAGCTTAGTAACACTAGTCATATCAGAATTGTGTAGCTTATTACGATTTGCTTCAAAACTTGCAGAATAAAGAGCATCTGCAGGTTCATAAGAAACCAGTTTTTTAGATGAATCTGCATCTTTTAAATCTCCACGACACTCTTCAATGAATTCAGGGGCTGAATAGTACTTCTTGAAATACTTATCAACTAAACTATTAAGCTCTTGGTAGATAAGCGCTTCATCACCACTAGGGTCTTTAGCCAACGTACCATAATCATTTCCACCATCAGGGAAAAGTGTTTTCCATTCTTCCATAGTTGGGAAGGTTTCGTACGCAAATTTATCATCTTTTTTCTCTGTTAAAAACTTTTGAACTTCTGCGTTCTTTACTGCAGCAGTACCACTTTGATCTGCTATAACAGTTCCTGCTGATGTATTTGGTGTATCATATTTCACAGTTTCTAACGCTTTGCCCCAACTAAACTTCCAATCAAGGGGCTCTACACCTTCAGTATCTTGCATTTCCTTAAGTTTTTTCCAGTCTTCTTCGGTAGTATCAAACAGTTTTTCAGACATATTGCTTGTATAAGCAGCTACACCTGTAGCATCAAACATGTTTACCTGATGATTTCCGTTGTATGACTCTTCAATTAACTGTCTTAACGTGCTACCTGTAGAGAAATAGAAGTCTGGGTCAAGATATGTTCCTTTTGTTAGGTTTTGATACTCTGTTACCCCTGCATCCATCTCTGGTAATACAGCATTAATTTCAGCGTAAGTTGGGAGTTCCATATCTGGATAAACTTCCAGTTTGTGAAGTCTAGCTTCAATCAAACGGTCATTCATAAATGCCATTTTATTAGCCTTTAGCTTTTCAGAATCCATATGTTTACTGTTACCAGGTAAATCTTTTAGTTCCTCACTTTGACGTTGTGTCTTATTAAACCCAATACCTTGAAGCATAATTTGATATCTTCCAGGATAGTTAGGAACTGTATTTACAGAAATACCTTCAAACATTACATATCGAATACCAAATAATTGTGCAAGATCGTTTTCAATACCAATATATCCGTTTGTAATACCCTGATTATATGTCTTAGCGTAGTAATCAGAAATCGCAATAAGATTATTAAAATCTCTTGCACCACCTTCATCAACTTCTAAGATTAAATCAATATATGGGTCTCCACCCCCCATAAATTGTAAAGTTGCAGATTCACTGGATTGAACATTAGACATGCTAAACTCATTTGAGAAACGAGCATTGATAGAAATGGGGATAACTCCCCCAGATATTGGGTACTCTTTCATTGGAATCACAAGTTCAGTAGCTTCAATAATTTTCATATTTTCATTGAAAGCATCCTCGTACTTGTTTATTTCTTCTTCCATCGCTTTTGTACCATTAGCAATTTTTTTCAATGTCTCTATCACACTAGACTCAGCAGGAATACAGAATTTTCCTTTTGCATAAAACTTCTTGAATTGACTTTCAAGAAGTTTTTGGTTACCTGCATCTTTAAGTTTCTTTAAGATAATAAGACCGCTTTCTTCTTTTCCCTTGTATTGTTCTTCTGAATAATCCACTGGAGGGTCTTCATCATAGTAATTGAGTATTGCGGATACATCCGACCAATCAAATCGAGTCTTAAAGTATACACGAGATTGATATGGGATAAAGATTTCCTGGTCAACAAGATTGACAAACGAACCTTTGTATTTACCATCATAAATTTCAGAAAACATTTCCGCTCCTTTAACTAGAACATTTTCTGCTTTTTCTGTTTTTAATTTGTATTTCTTTTGGAGTTCTTTGACCATGTACCAATAGTTAACATCACCAAAACCTTTTCGAAGGTCATCAATAATCATTTCTTCCTCAAACTTAGAATCTTTATAACGTTTATACTGATCCAAGATTTCGTTAACAACAGATGCATCTGCTTTTTTATTTTTGTAATCCTGATTCTTTGTCTTTAAATCACTTCGTCTTTGCTCTGGAGAATCTGCATTTTTCATATAATCAATAGCGTGCTTTCGTGTAGATAGGATAGTTTCATCAGCAAGAGTGAATTTGATATCACTTTTAATTGGACCTTCTAACCCTTTGAAGAAACGATACTTGTCTCCACGATTCGATAGAGATTGATTATAATACCATCTTAACATTGGATAATTTATAGAGTCTCCCAATGTGCTTTTATCCATTAAGTATGCTTCTGAATTAAATTCAACAAGCGTTAACTTGGCGATTAAGGACTCTGGGAAATTAGGGACTGTTGTTACTTCAATATTCATTAAAGCTACATCACGAATACCTAACACATCATTAATGTAGTAGTTATCAATTGGAAGAAACGGCGCTTTAGAAAATTGTCCAAGTAATGGTCTAAGTCCATCGACATAGAAGTGCTTAGCTTCTTCTCCTTTTGCATATTCTTTCTTCCACGGATATTTCTTACCATTAATTGATTCAATATCGTGGAAATAAAGATCCATACTTAAAGTAGTAAGTGTTTGACCACTGTTAACTAATACAGAGGATTTTGTACGAAGTGCTTTTATTTTTGAGATATTCGAAGTTTTGTTTATCTCAATAGAAGTAGGCGGTATTGTAAGGATAACATCCCCAATCCTAACCTTTGAATGTCTTTTTAAATCATCTATTGTTTTTATTCCATCTGTAAAAACAGGCAATCTATCATCGTAAGGACTAAAGAAATTTAGCGCGTTATCAATTGGGCCTGTTGTACCTTTGATGTTGCTTGTTTCAGGATTGAAGTCTTCATCATACGGTTTGTCACTACTAATATCAGGAGTACTATCTCCATTATTTGAGCCTGCTGAAGGAGTACCAACTCCTATACTATATGCTTTTAAACCTAATTCAGCAATCCAATACCACGGATTAAGAACTGTTAAAGTGTTGGCAGACTCAAACGGATAGAGACCGAGAGGAATATGCGGGAATTGCTCAGATTTGGTTACTAAAAGGGATTTGTTTACATGAACAAATGTTATATCTTTCTTTTCATCTTGCTTAACCTTATCTAGCAAAATATCAGCACTTTTCTCATTTGTTGCATAAATATCAGCTATATAAAAACCAGCTTTTTTATCCATTAAAGGTGCATCTCCACCTTTTTTACGGTCAAAATGAATAAGGACAAGTGGTTTTTGAGCTGCTTCTCCCCCCAAGATTTCCTTGTTGTATTTATACGCTTCTTCTCCAATCGTGTACATATCCTGCATTGTAACCCCATATATTTTTCCTAACTTAGTATTTCTAGGGTTTTTGTAGGACTCTGCTCCCGGTTGAAATATTTCGGGTGTTTCTACACCGTTATATCGAATTGTAATTGTTTGTTCTACTTTCAAATAATCGGATAAAAAATTAGATAACTTTACCAACTTCACATCAATTGTATCACCGTCTATAACTTTTTCTAATCTTCCAACCGCAATGTAGTCTGAAGAAGCAATTTTTTCTTCACGTCTCTCCATTACATTAAAGGATTCACTATTTTCTTCTACCTTTTGCTGAGCTAATTCTAATGGGTTAGAGCGCACTTTTTTTTCGTAGTAAAAACGAGCATTTGATAATAGCCTATGAGAATTGTAACCACAATCCAGATAAACAATTTGGTCACGCATCATTATGACTTCCATCTCTCTATTATTCTCAATTGAATAAAAACTAATGTCTACGGGGTACCGAGATACTTTCTTTTCGACTTCTGAAAGGAACACACTAAATCTTGGGCTTGCAGTTACATTCCCTTTGTCACCTACATTAATAAATGTGTAGTTTTCATTTATGTATATACCAACACGCCAAGGCGCATTTTTTCTAACTCTTGTTAGAGAGGTAATTAATATTTTTTCTTTCAACCTGGTCACCTCTTTTTCTGTATTAAAACAAATGAGAGCTAACAAAATGTTAACTCTCATTTGTCTATTAATATGCATAACCCTTATTCATCGCATTTGCAATAGCGCTCTCTAACCACTTGCTGTCAATTTTTTTCGAATTATCATTTACGTTAACACTCGTGTTCATTTTGACATTCGACATTGCCATGATTTCATTGTTTATCATCGCTGCTAGATTATTATGATTCATTCTCTTACTAGCTGATGCCTTTACAGAGATGTTAATGTACTCACCATTTTGATTAGGTGTTATACGGGCCGTAGGGGACCCTAAAGTTTCAGGTGCTACTGGTGCCATCTCTTGCAGGCCTTCTGGTGTTGGTGTACCTTTCATTAGAGCGCTTGTCGCCCATAATTCATCAAATCCTATAGTCCCCATCCCAGCTAAACTTGTAGCACTTCCACTGAATACTTTCTTACCAACAGTCGCAATATCTAATAGTGATTCATTCATCCCATTATGCATTGTATGATGAAGTGGCATTGCTTTATTCAAGAAAAATTCTGGCTCAACAGCTATTCTTTTATCCATTACTTCTTCTACGTTTTGACCTGAACCTTCTGCCTCATCGAATGGCTCTTTTTTTGATTTTGTCATCTTCATAAACTCTGCAGATATCCTCATACTTGTATTATCTATACTGCCAATTGTAGAAAAGATAGCACGAGCTAGAATTGATTTTTCTTGTTCGGCTTTACCAACCCCAGGTTCATCATTCTTAGCTGTTCTCCAGTCATTATATACACCCGTACCTTTACGATTTTTTTCGTATGCTCCAGCACCATATAGATTTCCAAGAGTGAGGTTCTCAGCACTATTTTCTGAGAAGAATGCTTCAGAAGCATTGATTACATCAACTGCTAATTTGTTATTTTCCTTATCAGAATCACGCAATCTTATGATCTCATTCACCACAGTATTTCTTTGTTTCTCATCATTTATTCCAGAAGGAGTTAAAAACACCGCTAAGTTATCTCCACTAAAATTCCCAGAAATATGCTTAACCCTACTCGTTTTTGAAGTTGAATCACTAAAATTTGCAATAAGTTGAGAAATTTCTCTATTAATTTCCGTTTCTAGAACTCCACGTCGCGTCACTGTATCGCTTGCGGAAAACTTATCTGTTGTAAACAAGTCATTGTACTCTTCTGTTTTTCTAATAATAGAAGTATAGTAGCCTTTTAATGTATCAAGGAATTCTGTTTTCTCAACAAAATTAACATTACCAGGTAGTTTCATTGAGTTAATATCCAAAAGAGGAATGTATTGATTTGCTGCAAATTCTGGAAGCTTCAAGTATGCCGTTCCTTTTGTTCTAAGTAAGTGTTCTTGGACTTTCTTACCTTTAACACCAGGATCTAAATTAAATTCCATCAATCCAGCGTTAATAACAGTTTTTCTGTAATCCTCAACATTGAAAGGTTGGGTATAATCAAACTTTTGTGGAATTGCTTCAAATGAATCCTTACTTACATGAAGTACACCATCTTTCATCTTTGCATTTACATCAGTCATTAGCCTCGTACTATTAGGAGTGTAATCAATAACTACATCTCCTGTTTTAGGTTCCCAATTATTTTCATAGTTACCAACAAACTTAACCATTTCATTAAATACTTTTTGTTGTGCTTTAATTTCTGGCTTTACTTTAGAACTATAAACCATATCATGCATAAAGTTAGAATATATAGAGGATTCTCCCGGAACATATAACCCTGTTCGAAAATCAGAATCATCTAATACCCCAGGCTCTTTAACCGTGTTCTTACTATGATTAATTCCACCATGACGATCCCAAGCCTCATAGGCCATTGTGATGTCAGCAAATACTTCACGGTTAAGACCTAACTTCCTCATCCACTTAGATGAAAGCTCCTCACGTCCTTTATAGTCTAGCTGTTTTCCATTTAAACCAAAATTAGAATCCACTACATACTGGCCATCTTTATTAGTTGTTTTAATACCAAGCATTTGTTCAACATCCTTATAGAATGAAGATAACGCTCTTTCTTCAGTAGCATAGTCATTAGTGATTTTCTTATTCATTACAGAACCACTGAATTGTTGACGAATTTGAGTATCGTAACCACGGATTAAGGCCGGTAAATCAGTAGAACCGTCCTTTTCCACTTGATGAGAAATCACCTGTTCTACCCCTTCTACGCCGTATAAATCACCCATAATATCACCAAGCATTGGGGTCATAGTAGCACGGAAACCACCCTCAGTTACCACTTTAAATCCATGTCCTGTTTCACGTTGTCTACCTAATACAAGCGATTTTTTATTGATGTCATCTACGTTGAAGCCAAGGATAGATACTGTATCACCTTTCTTAAAACGTTTTTTATCAATAATTTTATTTTTGATATTGTTAAGTTCATATTTTCCAAGAGTAAGATGATTTCTCTCATTGAACATAGAATTGATATCAATCTCTAATGGTTTATTAAAAGCGATTCCTTTCTCTTTCCATAAACCATTACCAAGACCTTGTTTTTCAGCTTCTTTTTCAATAGCTACCTCAATATAGTTGTTGAACATTACTTTTTCGGCGTTCATATTGATACGAACCTCATCCATTCCATCAAAAGCCTTCATTAACTTGTAATCCATAAATGCGTAACCTTCACTATTAGAAAGCATCCTTATGTCTAAAGACTCCTTCATTTGTCTTGCTTCTACAGGAGAGATTTGTTTTTTTAATTGAGCTGTGTCAATCATACTCTTATATTTCATAATAGTGTTAGCATCTTCCAGCTTTAATGCAATTTCTTCACTCGTCATATAACCAGTTTGCATTGTAATACCACGAACCTCATTTGCATCATCAAGAGCTTTGAATAAAGCTGATGAAATAAAACTATTTTTTGTACGGAACGATTGATTTTTACCCAAGTTACGTAACACTTTTGATGCAACTTCGTGGTCTACCTTTCGGTAATTGATTAGCTTATGTGGACTCTCTATTGTTTTAGCATAGTAGTTACCTAATGCCATGTAAGTACGAGCGTTTACATTTGTAGTCCCAACAAGCTCTTTTGAAGCTGACCGGTTATTAATCCCAACCAAACTTCCTTTTAGTCCAGAAGCACCTTTTGCAAAATCAAGAAGTTCTCCGGCAATAGCGTAATCTTTTGCCCTCTGTCCCATCGCTTCAAAGAATGTAATTCCTTTTTCAATTGCATTTTGAGCAATAATGTCGGCAGAAGCACTAATTCCTAATCGTTTAGAATTTGCACGATACCATGACTCTGCATATCCTGTGATATCCCATTTGCTTGAAAGGAATTCGTCACTCATAACCGATTTGCTATCAAACATTTCCCCATTATCAAAGTGTAATTTACGACTTGCATCAGTAGGCACTGAATTTATTTGTCTTCCAATACGGTAACGTAGCCCTTGTCTTATTTGAACAAATGCATTATTGCCACCTATACTTTCAGCTCTCTCAGACAGCTCTTTGGCTCTCTTAGAATAATCAAGAATCATATTAAGAGCATCTGTTACCGATGTACTATGATAAGCACCTTTTACACCAATACCAGAACGAATAACAGAAGCTTTTTGGTTTCCACCGTATTTCACCTTCATGTTCTTATCAAAGGATGGAAGCTCAATAGTTGCTAATCTAGGGTTTCGAACCAATTCTTCATATGTCTTTACTTTACTTAAATCCATAATACTCTTCTTACTAGCTAAGATAAGTATAGGATTACCACCGTCCATAAATCGAATTTGAGTGTTGAAGTATTCGCTGTAAGCTGACATGATTTTATCAACAAGTTCTTCGTACTTAGCAGCCATACCGCTTGTCTTACTAATTACGTTTAGATCATTTATTCCATGTGTACCAAATTTTTTCTCAAATAATCTCTTAATACGGTTATCTTGCTCTTTTAAAAATTTCTTTAATGAACTATTACCGTTTAATAATTCGTTAGCATTTTTGTATGAACGAGCATTTTCAATACTTTCACGCATAACATTTGGTAGATGCTTCATCAAACCTTTAATTGCAGTTACACGGCTATCTGTCATCTGATTGGTTACTTCACGAACAAAATTGTCTGTACCCATGTTTTCTATCTTTTCACGAACGAGGTTTGACATCTCAATCAGAGCTATTTCAGTTTTATTTCCCGACATAAATTCCTTCTTCATCTGATTCACAAGATATTTCACATCATTAGAGGCTTTTCTATCTTGTGAAATTTTGAAATTATTAATGATTATTTTTTGCAATTCATCAATACGAGCTAACTTATATGACTTTTCCAGATCCCCAATACAATTCCCTCTTCTGTCGTTAATATAAGAACTGAAAAAAGCTTTAATTGAATTCGTGTCTTTTGCATTAAATATTGTATTGTCTTCTTTATCAAAATTAAAATTAAAAAATTTATTTCCTTTAGCAGTTACTTGAGCTTTATTATCTCCTTTCTCATCTAACTTATTTTTAATGTGGCGCAGTGCAATTAACTTCTGTTCGTCATTTAATCCTGAATCTTTGAGAGTACTAATAGCTGTTCTCCAGACATCTCTTTCTCCCTCTAATCGTGCGACCATATAAGGGAATTTCATAGCTAATTCTTCTGTCCCACCATTTTTGATAATGTGTAATCTCCAGTCAAAATCTTCTTCAACACTACCCGCTTTATCTAGATAGTGATAGTACTCCTTCATTTTATTCCATCCATTAGTGTCGAACATTCGTTCATATTCACGAAAAGAAGCGTCAAATTTTATCTTTAAGTCACGCAAATTTCTAGAAATTGCATCATCCATTGGCATGAAAGAACTATGAATTTGCTGTGCTAATCCCTCCTGCGTTTCGGACATTAATAAAAGGACTTTCCCCTTTATATCTTTAGAATCAAGCCTTACGCCAAAACCTTTTTTATCTGCACCTGTTAACGCTACATCTTTGAGGAATTCTTGAATTACGAAGGTTTCATTTGAAGGGAGTAATGTCTTTAAATTTTCTAACCGAGGTACTATGCTTTCCTTATTTTCACCAATTTCACCCACAAGATTGTATTTGTGTTTATCTTTGTCAAAGTAACCTCTTTGATAAGAAAATAATTCCTTACCTATTTCTAGAGTATTTTTCTTTATTGCTGATGAAGAAAAATCATAAGTAGCAGACTTTTCTGCTCCCTCAATAAATGATTTGATTTTTTTGTGAGTAAACCCAGCAATATCAATATTTGCTTGAATATCATTTTTTGCTAAATGATATAGATATGAAGGGCTTTTCCCTTCAATTGCTACTTTACCCGCTTTAATTTTCCTTTTCGCTAAAATAGCTTGGTAAATATGTTCTTGACGTAAACTAGCACCAGTTAATGAATATGGATTTTCAACTGTTGCAGAGTATCCATGAAAAAAGTCTAGTGAACTTTTCGCTGCATCTGCAAAGAATTTTTTTGTACTTGTGTCCTTTATTATTCCAAGAATGGCTGGTAAATCGTAGTGATGGATATTATATCCTCCTAATTTTGCATTACTAGACATAATATAGCCTTGAAAAATAGATAAGGCATCTTCAAGTTTTGTCCCTTTATGAAACAGGTTATTAAGACCACGTTCAATTACTTCTATTGTATTTCTTGTAAAAGCCGTGTCTGTAGGAAGAACACGTGAATGCCCTAATAGAGACATATAGGATTTCCCATTACTTGTTGCACGCTTAAATTTACTTTCATCAGAATATTTAGTTAGATCCAGTAATATACGATGTATGTCTTGTGAAACTGACATGATCGGATTTTGCTTTAATTTATTAATTTGCTGTTTTAATTGGGAATACGCATCCTTTTCAGGAGCGACTGCCATTGAAAGAATAGCCCCGTTCTTTTTAACAAAGTCTTTTCCATTAAACTTAGTTCCACCAAAAGATAACCCAGTCATAGCAAATAGGTCTAATCCTTTACTACTTCTCATGTGTTCAGGCGTTCCAATTGCTTCTATATCAAAGAATACTACATTGTCTTCATTTTTTAATTTTATAAAAGGGTCTAATGCTTGTTGAGCATTTACATTAAAGCTATTTGGAGTACGAGCCAACTCCCAAATACCTAACGAACTTATACGATTATCTTTCGTTAATTCATTATATGTTTGAGCTATTGCACTTTGTCTGTATTTAAACGCTGCACGTTCAGTTTGATTTTCTATTCTAATTTCACCAAAATCTTCTGCTGATTCATAATCGGGTATTAACACCCTGTTTTTAATAGGCACTCTTTTAATATCTTCCATAATACCCTCCTAATAAATAACGGCGCTCGTCTAAAAAGACTGAACGCCGCTTAATGTATTCTAGAATAATGAGGAATGTACTCCCGCATTAAGACCATCTAAAATTTCATTTTTCACATCTTTCATGATGTCGATGGAAGTATTGATTCCACCTGGTCCTTCACCATAAGAAGTAGTTAATTGAACATCTACATCTGATAGTCCCATTCCTAATAACACATCACGCAAGCGACCGATATTAATCAAACTACTTAAAGAGTGTATTGGAATTACTTTTTCTCCTGTTTTTTCCGCTCTAGTTTGATTCTTACTCCAATCACCAGAAGTAATTGGATTTCCCCCCTTCTTCTGCATAACCTTGATTTTTATACCATCAAGATTTGTACTTGCGTTCCATCCAGTCCAATTTTCAGTTGGTAGATAATGAGTATTAAAATAATCTTCAATGCCTTCTTGTTTATCTACTTTAAGCCCCCAACTGTCCTGTAAAATTCCTTTTGTGTCTTCAGGAACATATCCTAGAATCTCTTGACCTTCTTTACTGCTATTCGTCTCAAAGAATCGAGGAATATATTTTTGCCCTTTTGGTGTTAAGGCTCCCATTAACGATGTGCCATCAGAGTCTTCAGTCTCACCCATGCTATAAAAAATACCTTTATACTCTTGTCGAGACTTTATAGCCAAGGTTAGGTACTTACCTGCTTGATTAGTTTCTTTTGTAGACGAAATATCTTCTAGTCCATCGAAAAGTTCATTAATTTGTGATTTAACGGCTTCGGTGTCACCATAACCCATTTTTTTAGCCCAGGACAATGTTTTCTTCTTATCTGTTGAGTAGCCTTTTAATCCTTTGTTTTTTCGTTCTTTTCCATCTGTATCATCAAAGAACGCTTCTAAACTTGCACTTCCTTTACTTTGAACACATTTACTAGATTTATCCAAAATATCAAAATACTGATTAATTTCTCGTTCGCCTTCACGCACTTGAGGAACAAAAACATTATTTAGTCGAGAAATAATTCTTCGTGCACCCATATTTGTGATTTCCTCGCCAGTAATAACTTGATTTTGAGAAACAACCGTATTACCTTCGTATAGCTGGGGCCAAAGTCTCCAATCTGAATCGTATACTTGGTCTCTCTTATAACTTTCAATGGATGTACGTTTCTGTAAGAACATATCGGCTATTTTTCCGGTGAAAGGTATTTTAGGAAGAAAATCATGCGTTACCATTTCAATATATTTCCCATCAGCTACCGAGGCGTATGTATTATTCATTCGAGCAACAAAATCTCTAGTAAAACCAATTTTATCTTTCTCACCGAATTTAAAATACTGTGCCATCCAATCAATAACACCTTGGTTATCTTCCTGAGTTAATTTAACTGAAGTGTCAAACTCTTGAACCATAAACGTATGTGTATCGATACTTTTAGGAACTGTTCCATTTTTTTCTCGAATTTCAACATTTGAGAACTTCTTATTGTTCCAATGATATGTACCTTGATTATCGTAAATCAGCCTTGTAATCTCATCAGAACCTGTTCCATCCAAATGATACTTATCAGGTGTTTCATGTGCTTTACCAAAAAGTTTTATTTCATCCTTCTGTATTTGATCATTAAGCGATGAGTCTGGTGATTCACCTATACTAGGCAAATCATCAAACATCTTATTTAGGATTCGCGAAGAATAAACTTTGTTAGAACCACGAGAAACATAACGCCGACCAATACCTGATAAGGTACTACCATGATTCCCAACTAAAAAATCTTGATGTGGCGAAGTCCTTAATATTGATGATACAAGTGTTTCCCCACGTCCGGAATCTTCGCATCCAACTCCTGTTTTCGTTAAGAAACCAAAGATATCATCTAACTTTGAAGCACTATAAAATTTCTCTTTAAAAAAATCTGATAACTCATCAATTCGACTAATATCGTCAATAACTTGAGTTGATTTTTTTCCGTTTGCTAAAGTATCTCTATTAATATGACTTCCCGCTAACCTTTCTTTCGAAACAGCTAGCCCTTGCCCAACTAGGGGTGATACCGCGTTGATAGTATTTATTTTTGTATTAAATGTTAGATCACATTCATCATCAATGGCTCCAGAACTCTTTAAATCGTTAATATTAATCTCTGATGCAATTGCTTTTCCAACTTTACTTATGCTACTATCTAAAACTAATTTAGTACTAATAAAACTAACTTTATCTTTATCATTATTTATAACATCTTCAAGGAATACCCTTGCTTCACGAGGCCTTGCATCAATAGTATGAATATTGTCACAACCCAGAAACTCGTTTAATGTTTCTAACCCCTTTATATTCTTTATATCTAATTCAGATAAAATCCCCTTATTTTTTGCAAACTTCTTCACGACATCCGGTGTAAAAACTCCAGTTTCATTATCTAATGCTCTTAAATCGAATTGATGGAATGAACGTCTAAGTTTTTCAATTGCAGAGATACGTACTACGTCGTCATCAAATGTCGGAATCATGAATTCCATTAAGGTTGATAAACTTTTATCCACTGCTGGTTCATTTAAAGATATAAATCCCTTAGAGGGATTTATATACTTCCATGTCCCTCTTACTAATTTTCCAACAGAATTATCCTCGTAAAGTTGCGAGGCATCTCTATCCGTTACCTCTTCTTTATACCCAGAACGAGCATAAGACTTATCCATACGCGAGAACGCACCGAATTGTAATGGTGTTTCAATTAAATCTCCTATGCCAGATTCTGTATAACGAAAAACATTTCCACTAGTATAAAAATGGCCATTATTATTTAATGGATTACGAATATCCTCTTCTTGATTCGTTTTAGTTACACTATCAAATCCTTTATCGCCTAAGTTGCTTGCGAATTTATGAACTTGTCCTGAATCTAATACCTGTAATTCTTCTTTAGATAGACTAGAGTAAAAAGCTTGCCAAGATGTTAGATCCGTCGAATTAGTAATAAATGATGGAGCTTCAACACGTTCCTGGAAAGAATCTATTGCACTAATAGCACCAGCTTTTAAATACCTGTTTTCAATCATTTCACCTGTTTTAGCATGCGTGTATAAATTACTATCAAGAATTATATTTTCAAAGTCGAAAGATATTCCCTTTTTATCTAACAATATCTTTAAATCGTTATTGTATTTATTGTTATTTAAGAAATTTCGTAACTTTGCAGTAACATCAATAGATTTTTCATTTCCTTTTTCATCAATGTCATTAATGATTAACCCATACCTACGCTTAGTAGCTATATCAAATTTTTCAGCATCTTTTAATGTAGTGTAATTAAAGCCTGTTTTCTTTAAATAAGTCATTAATGTGTTGGTCTGATTAATTGCATCTTTGATAAATTCGTAAGCATACGCGGTTTCAATTGCCTTAGCTTGGGGTAGTATTGTACCTTTATTTTCTTCAAATATTTTTTTAATATCCTTGTACCACCCAAGAGTTTGAAGCATTTGCTTTTGAAATACATTTCGTTGCGTATCACCTAGGAATTTAACTTTATGAGCATATTTTCCATTTTCCAGTTGCTTTATAAAATCATTAATGTAATCGCCAGGACTATTGAAAATATCTTTATTCTGATTGTAGTATTGGATAAGGGCTTTGAGGATCTTGTCCCCACCATTGTTTTTAATAGAAGATAGTTTTTGAAGTTTTTCAAGAATTTTATTTTGACGGAATAATTGAGTAGCTTCGTATTCAAATTTGTTAAAACCCCACATATTTCTTTTGTGGAATTCGTTATAATAACGAGTAGTGTATTCCATATTCTTTTGACTTAGACGCTTATTAAGTATCTGCTTCTTTTTAATATTTCTACGGATATAATTTTCTAATTTTTTATACATCTTCTCCTGTATATAACCATCAAAACCACCGCGTAACTTTCTACTAACATAAGCAGTTTTACCAAGACCATTAGATTTCCTCTGCATAAATGCTCCTGCATCGGATACAGTACTGTATTTATAATTATCTTTACTTAACGCAACACTACCTGTAACTGCTACGTTACTAGATAAATGAGATACGGACTTACCTATCATAGAAAAATCGCGATATTCCATTACCCCTTCCCCTATAAAAGAACTTGTTTTGGCTATATTTCTAAGCACATGATTTTTCGCTTTCTCTTCACCCATATAACGTTTATCGACCATACGTCTTCACCACCTTACGGCTACTGTTGTTGAGTTTCTTCTTCACCCAATAATTTTAATCCTCGTATATTTTCTAATAACCATTTAGCTTTTACATAATACTCTGCTGTTTTAGCCATTGTCCATGATTCAATTTCGCTTAATGGGATATCTTGGAATGCTTCTTTTATTACTAATGGAAGTTGATTTTCTACTTCTTCCATATGTTTTTCCCATCTAGCTATCATAATTTTAACTTTTTGAGCTTTTGTGTAACCTGACTCCTCTAAGATAGAAAGACAGAGAATTTCTGGAACACCTGCAAAAATATCTAACGAGTAATCTTCAATAATTGGCTCTATAACGCAAGTTTTACATATATACTCAGTTCTTTCAAAGTCATCATTGTATACTTCCTGTGCAATTTTCAATTCTTCTTTGCTTAATGCACGGAAGAAAAATATGACATCGTTTATTTCTTGCATAAAGATATGCCCATATTTCTCATGCCAAATACGTAATTGCTCCTTGAAACCTACCTCTTCTTCATATGTTTCAAATTCAATAGGTAATTCTTTTACCTTGTCATCTAATAAATTAGGATCGATTAGCATGTTTTTTCCTCCCTACAATAAAAATAGGAGGCGATAATACGCCTCCTCCGCTCTTAGCTTAAGCGCATTGCGCCTGTTTTTGCTGCGAACCCTGACTTCTCTAGTACCAATTCGTGTAATAGTGTCGGGATACCAGCTTTACCATTTGTCATTTGCATGAAACCATAGTTAGCAGGGAAAAGAACTGCTTTTTCGCAGATACGCTCTTCTTTATAGAAATTATCTGCATTTGGAATTTTAGCAATATCTTTGTATTCTTTACGCTTAATTGGTCGCCATACAAAAATGTTTTCCTCATCAAACTCAGTTAAGTATACTTCTCCTGCATACATAGACTTCCATTTTTCAAGTTCGTTATAAGTCGGGCCACCTGGGAAGATTTCTTGTTCTGCTTTTGAAACGTCATCTTCATCGAATTTGTCTCCTACTTTAACAACCGAAGTTTCTTCTTGAGTACCCTCCATTAAAGCTTCTTCTTTTTTAATATGTTTTGTCATTATACTTCCTCCTCTTTCTCTCGTTAATATAAAAATTTAAAAGTTAAAATCATTTAGTCATATAAATCCCATAATTAAAATTAGTACGCTTTTTGCACATTCCCCGAGATATCTTTTGCTATAAAAGTATATACTTCAGAAATAGGGTTCCCAGACGGATCTACTCTTTGAGAAACACCTGTTAATTGCACTCCAACTATTGTTTGAACGGTCTTGTAGCTTCCAGTCCCTCTAACAGCACAAGGATTATTTCCATAAGTTAGTAAGATATTAAAACCATGTTCTTTCAAATTCCTATTTTTTTCATTTTCATTTGTGCTATAAAAGAATGTATCAGTTCTACGGCTATCTATTAACTTTGAAGAGTTAGAGTTTGTTCCCCATAGTGCATTTTCATAATCATCTGCTAATGCTTGAAAATTACCTATAAGGTCTTCAACCTTTGTATTTTTATGGGCACTTTGACCATTTTCACCATTAAATTCTGCTAGGCTAAACCACTCATTTTCCTCTGTCATTTCAGAACTTAAACTATTAAGTACCGTTTGTAAATAACCAGCTTCTTTGAAGTTAATAGAAAAAGAACCTTGAACCAACCTGTTCCCTCTAGCTACCTTATCCCAGGTATAAGAAGCATATCCGAAGATTGGTGCTAATTGTTCCTGCATTGTCCATTCTATTTCTACAATTTCATCTATCCAGTTATCTCCAAAGTAAATTCGGATATCTGTTCCTGAGTAATAATTTGCATAACCTCTTTTAGATTTACCTGCCGGTGTATAAGCCCCATTACTCATATCTCTTACCACCCTTCATCAAAAACATCTGGTTTCATTGTTTCGATATCTAGAGCAATGAATTCCATTGTATTTTCTGTAATCATGTCTTCAACTGACATTGTTTGACCTTCTGAAATAAGGTTAACTCCATATATCACCAATTTAGAAGATTGCCCATATTCATTCATAAAGTTAATTGTTATATCAAATGGTGGTAGCTCGTCACTTTTATTGATAGGACAACTGTTCCCATTCACATTATGATCTTTCATAATTTCGTATAATACATGGCGGTCAAACACCGTAAAGATTAAGCTTCCTGCTACTGTTCTTGCACCACGGACAACACCTTTAGCTGCAATTTGTCCTAAAGCAAATACTGGAGCTGTCGGTCTATAAACAGAATAAGAGATTGTTTGCAATTGACCTAGCACTACAGATTTACCACCTTCAGGGGTTACAACAGCAACAATATCTGTACCAGCAAAACTCGTATAAGTCTTCTGATATCTACTACTCATGAAGACACCTGCCTTTCTATTTTTCTATAAATAGAACATAACCACTCGATAATATTTTTGCTACCAAATACAAAAAGAGATGCCGAAGCACCTCTTTAAGTTTTTATTATTCTACTTCCCAATCATCTTGTGGACGCATTTCAACAATATTACGAGCAATGAAAGTACAAGCTTTTTCTGTAGTGTTGTCATCTACACTTAAGCCCATTCCTTCGTTAAGAATCTCTACACCGTAGATTTCCATTTTACTAGCTTGTCCATATTCGTTAAGGAAGTTGATTGTGATATCAAATGGAGGGATTTCGTCGATGAAGTTGGCTTTACGCTTTGTCTGCCATCCCTGAACTAAGTCATTACGCTGAGTTAAAGCTGCAGCATTTGCATCAGCATCTAATACCTGAGTAGAGCTACTAGCAAGTGCATCCGTTTGATTTAAGCCATGACGGTGAACAGCAGCTTGTTGCTTAAGATTAAATAGTGCATCACGGTCGAAGATAGTAAATACTAAACTTCCTGCAATACCACGTTTCGTTTACACCGTCTCTTTCGAGATATTTTAACTCTGTTTTACAGACGGACTAGACTATATCTTCAAGTTGATAACACACTTCTAAATACTTTTCTTTTTTCCTTTTTAAAAACATTTTTTAAAACACTAAGCCATCATGGTGTTGTAAAAATTTTAATTTTTTGCTTGGGAGTTCTGTTTCAATCGGTTATCCGGACAAAGGATATCTCTTACATCTGAGGCTTGCATTTCTGCAATATACCAGTATTCTGGTGAATTGATGTTTTTAATAAGGTTATTTTTGTAATTATATTTTGATGTGAATTCGCCCATTAAAGCATTGTCATCTTACATGGACGTTCAACTTGCTCCGCACTAATAAGTCTCATTACCATTTCAGGTAGTACACTCTAGTCGTTGAACCTTCTCCATCCTTTCGGAACAGGAGCTTGGCTGCTGATTGCCCATTATTTTCTACGCCATAAATTTTTCAATTCATAACATGAATATAAATATCTTTTGTTTTTTTAACATTCACGCTTACCATTTCTAGTTACGTTGTAGTAACAAAAACTTTAGGGGTTTCCAGCAGTTCACGGAGTTTGTCATTCTATGTCACCATAGAAAGGTGGCTACATCTCAACCACGAGAGAAAGATTTTGGGTTTGGATCACCCATTACATACACAGGTCCTTTTTCACGAGTAACTGAGTAAGTAATAGCTTGTAATTGGCCAACTACTTGTCCATTAAATGTACATACGATGTCAGAGCCACCGTAAGTAGTGAAAGTTTTACTATAGCGAGAAGCTGTTGTACTCATAGGTTAATAACCTCCTGTTATTCTTTTATATAAGAGAGGGGCATTTGATCCCCTCTTCTCATTAATAGTTCTTACTGGCTAAGTCCTTGTAGCATATACTCAGGAGGAGTTAAGTTAACTTGAACTTGTACACGACGTAATTCAAATGCCGGGATAATTTCTAAAGTTACAGTTACCTCATCTAAGTATACTCCAAGGTTTTCAATTGAGAATTTGTATCCTTGAATAGCGCCTGCTTCGCGTATTTTCTCTAATGCAGACTTGATAGCAGTGTTCATTGCGTTGTATTGTGGCATTTCATTTGCTTCACCAATAAATGGTTCTACTGCTTCACGAACAACTTGGATAGCAAGCTGGGTAATACGAAGAGTAGATAAACGAGCAAAGTCACTTTCACGTACTTTTCCAGCCATTACAATAGATGGCGCAGTTGTGATTCCGTCTGTAACAACTAACTGATTTGAATCTTTTAAACGGAATGTAACGATTTTCTTACTAGTTAGTTTAGAAAGTTGGCGAAGAGAGTAATCAAAACGGATAGCTTTAACACCTTTGATAGGTTTATTTGTAGGTGCACTTTCTTTTCGAAGAGTTGAAAGTAGTGCAGCGTAGTGAGTCGCACCATTTACATAGTGGATTGAGTTTGTTGTTGGCATGATTACTCCCACTTCAGATCCCACTACTTGAAGATAAGGTGAGATTTCTGTATCAATCTTAGATAATTCTTCCACATATTTTCGGATTGTAGAAACCTTTGTATCTACTGGAGATTTAACTCCAATGTATCCAATCGCAGCTGATTTCATTAAAGTTTTCATTGAACAATAATCAGCAACTGTTTGAGCGAATGAGCCACGGTGAATTACACCAAAGCTTGTTTTCTTCCATGTTGCTACTTGCTTATCTAATTGAAGACCAGCCGCTGTTGTACCCGCTTGGATAGAAGCAGGAGCATCGAAGTAAAGGACAATTTTACCACTGTCTTCTCTCACATTAACTTTAATACCAGTTGCATCTTCATCGATAACAGCCTTCAAGTCTTTTACCAAGTCAGCTATTGTTAATGAACTACCATTGTAAGTTTTAGCAGGAAGCGTAAACGTTACATCTTTGCCATCAACCTTTACTACTAGCGTATCGCTTGTACCAGTTTTGATTTCTACTGGGTAATTAATAGCGTGAGACTCCATTACATAAGAAGAAGTAACCATTCCACTAATATAAGGGAAATCTTCAGAGTTTGGAACTTCAGGGAAAAACTCACCAACTAAGTTAGTAGCTTCGTCCTCAAGTGTAACCCCTTTAAGAACTACGTGATCCACAGTGAAATCAAGTAGGTCACTCATTAGCATGTCGTAGAAATAGATGAATTTTCGGCGCATACGAACAGCTTCTGTAGAGCCAACTAAAACGTCTTTGAATTTAGCTTGGGCTTCTACTAGTTGGTTTCCTGCAGCCACATAGGCATCAATTGCATATTTCTCAAGTTCAGCAGCACGCTCTAAGCTGATTTCTTTAAGGGCTACTAAGTAAACCATTCTAGCTCCTGCATCAGTAGCAGCTTTCCATTCTGCAGCAATTGGGTTAACTTCTCCTGCAACATAGAAGTCACCGAATCCAGCTTGTACAAGTTCAGTTGAACTACGAATTAATACTGGTTCTTCAGGAGCATCTTTCGCAAGAGATGGAGCAATGATTAGGATCGATTCTGATCCGCCTCGTTCTGGGACAATTAAGCCACCATCTTTTAGTGTTACATTAATGCCAGGAAGATTTTCATAAAGCATAGGTTTGCCTCCTCTTTATTTTGTTATATTTGAAAAGCGACAAGCGCTATTCATCCAGTTTGATTTTTTTGTTTCTTAACGTTTTTGTGGTTTCCTGAAGTTTCTGTTCTACGACATCTATCACACGAAGGATATCTACAGAAACTTCTGTTAATTCTTCAAATTTAGCAAAATAAACAAGTCTACGAACCTTACTAGCATTACTTATACTTGCTTTTGATAAGTCTGTTTCCATCTTTACGAATTGAAGTTCTTTAAGCCCCTTCTCTTTAAGGAATCCCGTGAATGTTGCAAGCGTTTGACGAAACTCCTTTGTGAGCTTGTCTACTCGCGCATTGGTTTCTTCCCAAATCTCAAAAACAACTTCTGCATCAAATACCTGACCATAAACCTTAGTTGCAGGTGGTAGAGTTCCTTTAGGATCTTCATTAAAAGCAAGGTAACGTTGACGAGGTTTAATTTCTCTGATGCTTTTACCAATTAGTCCTGGTTGCATTAACTTAAGGTAATGAATGATAACTGGATATGCTACAGGCTTGTCAACTGTCACAGTTGGTTCTTCCGGGGTAAAACTTCCCCACTGAGTTCCCCAAGCAGCATCTAGTAAATGCTTTATTGTCTTTGTCATATCTTCATAGTCCATAGAACCATTTGCTTGGGTTGGCTTATTGATTTCTACTGCCATGAAACACTCACCTCACTTGACGAAATATAAGTAAAGGAAGTTCTAACCGTTTCAATCTCACCATATAACTCAAATGAAATAGATAGAGTAAGATTTTCTTGATCATAATGTAAGACTTCCATTTTTATATCTCTGTAGATTGGATGATCTTCTGCAAGACTATCAATGAAGGCATCAACTTGCGTAATGATAGATTGAAGTAATACGAAGCTTAATGGTTCCCCAATGTATTGATTAAAGAATCCAGCAATTCGATTAACATCGTAACCTATACTCCGGAGATAATGAGGTTTTGAATAAAATTTGTTTTGAGGGTAAAGATTTCTTGAGGAATAAGGAACAAATCCTTTTTTAATTGATGGTACTATACATATATAACCACTACTTGTTAATTTAGCAACTTCCACCTTTTTGAGTTCTCTATTTTGTAATGTATTTATGTTTAGTAGTTGTTTATTTGTAGCTGAATTATAGAAATTCGGCAGTTTATATCGCATACAAGCATAATTTGCTGCAACTGGCATAGAGGAATATTTAGGGTTCTCAGAGTTTTGTATACCAACTACAACTTCTATGTGCTCTAAATGACGATGTTCTTCTGTATTAATAGAAGCTTTTTCTACAAGTGATTGCACTTGAGTCTCGTATGTATCTTCTCCTGTTACCGTAAAACGACTTTTAGAGAATAGATCAGAGCATAAAACAACTGAGCAGAAAATAGATTGTTCATTTGTCTTAGTCTTGGCAAATTCCCCGAATATAGAGGATAGCTGCCCAGGTGCTTTCTCGTAAGGTATATCTGTAAATAGGAGTGTATCTACTTGAAAACTACTTAATTCTCCTGTAAAGAAAACCTCACTTCCATCTTCAGCAATAAAACTATCTTTTAATAGCTGTAATTGCATTTGAATCTTATCTTCTGAGTCTGGATTGCTATGATTACTTACATAATGGAAGCCATCATCCGCTCCAGTAAATCTAACGTATTTTTCAGAAGTACATAATCCTTTTATTGGAATTTGATTAATAACTTCTACATCAACTTCTCCCGACCCAAAATAAAGATCTTGTTTGATAGCAAAAGCTAAGTCATCTACTCCTTTATAATCAGCAAACAGGTATGAATAACTAGTGTTTATGCCTTTAATAATCATATACGTTGGAAATAGGTGAATAGCTATGTTATTTGACTCATCTGTTGCTTCAAATGTTTTAAATCGGAAAACTGGAGTATTAAGTTCATCATGATTAACAACGCATTCTCCATGAGACCCATTTAACCGAAGGATTAGTGGGGTGATTCCGTATTTTTTTGCCATTCTTACGTTCTCCGTCAGGCGACAATCACCAAGAATATAAGATGGCTCTATGTTATCTCGAATAATAAAAGGTGTCCCTACTGGCCCATTTAAAGAAAAGCCCGCTAATACTAGAAAACGAGTATTCTTTTCCATATGAGAAGGGAAAATAAGTTGATTGTACGTATACATTCTTACCCCTCCATTAAAATATTGTATTGTTTAAAATCTTGTATTTCTGAAATGCAGATAGCACGCATCTTACTTCTTACAGATTCTACCTTAGTATAGTAGATTTTGTAGATAGTTTATTACTTTCCTAGATTTTAAGTATGACCCACATTTGTTATTTCCATATACCTTCATTTTCATAAGAAGGTTGTCCGCATTTATCCCAATCTGCTTCTACATTTAATTGTTTTACTAATTATTAAGTTTTGTTGCAAAAACACCTTCTACTTACTTTTAGTACATCCCAATGGTATGTTTTTCAACGATAAAAAAATAATTCATCTCGAGATAAACTGAACAATCTGGATTCACCTCTTAGGTCACTTTATTTTCTTTGTCTAATAGTCACCATATTCAAAAGGAATAGAGCCTCCTATAAGTTGGCCAGCGTTTTCTCATCTATCCTTATATGGATTAGGATGAAGTAAACCTCTTTTATAGATACTCTGATACCAAAGAATAACCTGCTCTTGCATTTTCCTTGTTTAATGTTTTATCGATTTTTTCTTTTCTTACTTCGTATTCAGACATATACATTGCATATACATCTTGTAGAAATGAGTCATACTGTTCTTGTACAAGACTTAATCCTCCAGCCATTTGATTTAGGAATGATTCCACACCAGGTGCCTTGCTTGGAGATTCCAAATGTTGCAATGAATCGTACATGTTTAGGTACATCGTATTTCGAAGTTCCAATGCCATTAATAATTCATCGTGCGCACGCTTTTTACGAGAAAGATTGTTAATGTTTTTTAACACGTCTCGATATTGTTTCTTATCTTCAATTTGTTGATTAAGTTGTAACTTCAATGATAGCTGAGTTAATTTGAGCAAATCGGTAAGTTGTTCTTTTGTAGAAGCCTGATTTTCTAATAAATTCATAACCCCTTCACCATCAATCTCGCTACCTATAGCTAATCCAAATTTAATAGATTCAGAACAATCTTGTGAACCTATAAGAAGACCATCTATAAGAGAACTTACCTCATTAAGTGTCTTTTCTTTACGAACCACAACGTCATAATGGCGCTTTGTTTTTGTATATTCCTCACTTATCTTGAAGAATTCAGGTGAACCGTACTGTGTTTTTAGGGCATCATAATATTTACGCTCGTTGTTCCTATAGAGGCTTGTAACTTGATCAAACCATTGTTTTTGCTTCTTAACTGCTTTTTCAATTTGCTCAGTAAAACCGTGATTCTTTTCTGGTGTCTTAGGAATATTTCCATCAAGATAATTCTTTAAAATAGTTTCTTTAAATAAGAAATATCCTTCCTCTACTATGGAATGCAACTCTTTTAGATCTTCATAAAATTCTAACTCTAAGCTACCCTCCACATCTTCTGCGTACGAATGAACAATATCTTGAATAAGTGAGTTTGCAGGTGCTTCTGGATTTTCGAAAGTTTTCTGATATGTTTCAAATTCAATGAAACCTTCGTCCCCTATATCTTGTTCAAAAAATGGTTGTGACTCATATACCTTCTCAAGTTCTTCTATAGAAATAGGAACTTGTAAGCCTTTCATTTTTTTCTCAATATATTCAATAAGTTCATTAATAAGCTCTAGTGTACCTACAAATTTATCATATTGTTTAGCTGGCTTTTCTTCCGGAATAAACGAACCATCTTCATCAAATTCCTTTTGATCTTCCCCTATGATTTCTTCTGTTGGTAAATTAACAGTAAAAGGTTTATTTGGTTCATACTTTACGCGTGGTCTGTATTCAATAATGGAACGCTCTAATTCGGTATCCAGTTTAACTTTTTTTCCTAATACTTCATCCATATTGTTGTCCTCCTTCTTATAAAAAAAGCAACAGGCCCAATGCGGATACCTGTCGCCTTTATTACTACCCTCCGCGGGAAGGCATGTTCATATCGGAACCACGAATACCTCAACCCCAAACTTTACAAGCTCTTTTTTAATTTTTTGGGGGTTTCTTTCTCTACTTGTTCTAAATCATTAGAACTAACTGAACGTTCCTGCTGTTTACACGAATTGATAGATATTTTCTTTACCTTCGTTATTTTCATAACGTTTAATTTATTAATAAAAATTATAGTTAATTTAGGGTATTTATTAACGAACACTAATAATCCATTTAAAACATGTTCGTCTAAGCAAGTAAATGTGGGCTTACTTGCTCAATAATCTCCTTAGCTGAATTACCTGATGTAAACTCCGCTTTAGAAATTTTAACACGGCTAATAAGTTGAAATTTCCCAAATGATATATCTGTTTTCTAAAATTCTAGTCTTGCATGATGAAAATCGTAAAGTAGGATTGAGTAACAACAACTTATGTAACTGCTCAATTTTTATTCATTCAATATCTATAGCAACCGACTATTATGAGTTAGTAATGTAGTGTAGTTGTAACCACTGCTTGCTGCTCCGTCAATATATTTTTATTAAATACTTAAAATTCAGCAAGTACCTCATGTTCATAAGCAACCCTAGTAAGGTAGTATGTTCTCAGATCCTAAACGTTTTTTTATTCATTTTTACGTCTTTATACATTTTCATTTGAGTCTATATTTTGAGGAATGTCCCTATTCTGCATATTGGAGTAAACAGGATGATAGATGCTTCTTTGATAATGATAAATATAAATTCAAAATTTTTATCACTCATGTAATCTACTTCTGCTATTTTCATAAAACACGCTACTATTTTATTATTTCCTCATGAACTATTCATACTCTTACATGATGCGTGATTCTATCATCCCCCTAGATATAGAAGAAGATTGTAATACTCTGAATCAATGTGCTTCAACCGCCCGTATGGACTCAATTCATATTGATGCATTTCACATCCAATGGAATAGTCGTTTCACCTTGTTATTTATATTAGGAACGCACTTAATACAGCCTCGGATTAGGTTTTTTTCCTTTTTTTAAAAATTAGAGTTTCCCTACGTTCATCACGTTACCAGCAGGAATGATTTCCTGAAGGGGCATTATAAAGGTGTTATATATCGTAAAGATGTTAGAAATTGTAGTAGCAACAATTACTCTTTTTCCCATTTTTACATTCAATTTCTATCTATGCAAAACATTTGTACATGGACTAAATACAAGAATATCTTCAACAACTAAGTTATGAGTCTCTGGAACAAAGACATCATAAGTCTGTCTCTTACCATAAGGAATGATTTCTACTACTTCTTCCCATAATACATGAGAATCAATTAAATAATGTAACATTGCAAATTGTAAGTTCTCTGCATATTCACGAGCATTACTTAAAGAAATACCTTTTTCTGTACGATAACGACGATTACCCTTTCCTACCACTTCAGCTTTCGTCATTCCTTTAACAATTCGTTCCTTTTCAATGTATTTCCATACTTCTTTAGGTAGTGTTGGTTCAGAAGGATTCATTTTCAGTGCTCTTTGTTGGACTTCTTCATAATTACGCTCTGGTGTAGCTAAATGTTCGAGGAATAATAAAATAGAGGAACAGTGATAAACCATAAGATGGTAATAAACAGAACCGTTCATTTCTTTCTGAAGTAAATTCGTTTGGATACCAAAACGTAATAGTAAGTGTTTTAAATCTAATGCAAATTGCCGACACTTAGTAGCATACCCGATTTCACTAATACGCCCGGCGCAAAACCACCCACCTGCAGAATACAGACTTCCTAAGAAGAACGCTAAGTGATCCCTATCCAACTCGTAAATAAAAGAAGGGATTTTTTTTTCTTCTATTTCCCTATAAAACTCAAAACTTCTAAAGTCCATTAGATAGACTGTTGCCTTCTTATGATGCTCATGATACGTTGTAATGCCAATTGCCTTACAAGATTTCTGCAACGACTCACCAACACCTTCATAACGTGCTTGGAAGCTAATGCTATTCTTATTTAAACGTCCCGCAGCGAGCATATATGCAAGTATTCGAAGTTTATTCTTTTCTACTTGTTTTGTGCCATACACAGTTAAGAACTTAGGTGTAGCAATTCTTTCTCCGATACGGAGTGCATCTACTTCTTTCCATCCATCGACTGTTAGTACTGGATGATTTCTTGTAAGGGTAACTCGTGCTCCATGTTTTGTTACAACAGCGAACGTATCTTGAACACCGTTATCTTCAATGGAAAAAGCTTTACTATTCTTTAATTGATAGAACTCATTCAATGTTAATAATGGTGTAGCGATACCATCTAATTGGGACTGATAAAGCTCTCCTATCGACTTATATTCTCCCGTGTTAGGATTTATAATTCGTTGGTTTTCTTCTATACATTTGCCGGCACGCTCACCACAACGTAAACCTTCGCGATGATGTGACTGTCGAATAATTTGCTCTTGATACCAACTTGGGCTTACCCCTAGGTTCTGTTCTCCCCATTGAACAGGATCATGAATAATTTCGAGCATTTCACGTTCAAGATTAATAATTTCACTCATATTTCTAATCCTCTTCTCTATTACCTTCTAGACGTGTAGCAACTTAGTAAGGGCTTAATATTTTAGCTTCTCCACCAAGTGCACTTCTTGCATTCATCTTACTTCCTTGGATAGCCTGTACAGCTGCTTGTCTCATTGTTCGAGCCCCTCGCGTATCTAAAAAGTTACCCCCAACTACGTTACTTGTTGCATACTGCGCTTTCCACCATTGCTCACTTTGATGATTGAATTCTAGTAGCTTCCAGTAACCTTTTTGAGCATAGTATGCACCTGACAATCCTCTATACAACCAAGGGTTGGAAGCTGCAAACATACCCTTAACAGATGCTTTAGCCACCGATGTACCAAGACTGTCACCATTGTATAAACTATATGCCACTCTGTTTCCAAATCTAACTGATGGTGAGGTCGCTACACCGAATATATTTTTAATTTTTTCAAATGCCATCTAGACTACCCCTTCCTATTATTGTGAAGATCAAATACAATACTTCCATCAACGTTTAAATTTTTAGAACCTCTTTCTTGTCCTACACCGTCATACATCATAATTTCTGGCGATCCAATATACTGATAGTCATTCATGGTCGCTCGTTTAAGAGGTCCCATTTGATATTCATAGCCCATCTTAGCCTGATTAAAAGCAAGATAACCTCCTCCAACAACCGCAACGTGTTTTGGGTTTAATTTTTTACCAGTGTAGAGATTAGCCAGTGTCTTTTTCTTATTTTTTGTATCAATAAAAGTACTCTTAATAATATTATTTGGAGTATTCTTAACACTATTTACGGCCTTTTTTGTATTTAGAACACCTATTTTAGCAAAATTTTTGATTGAATTTAAAATAGCCATTATTTACCTTCCTATTTATTAGATTAAAAAATTCCTTCTGTTACTTGAGACATTTATTTTTGGGGTAATACTTGTTTTAATTCGCTAGATAGGTCAGTCACCCCATAGTGATTTTTCTTGTTTTTGTATAAATTCTACATATTTTCTTAGTAGTAGGATCCATGTCTTTCGCCCCCCCATTTGCGTATGTATACGCATTTAATCATTAATTTCAAGCAACCACTAAAGAACTACGTATAGCACCCGTCTGTACTAATCGCTACTTGTCATCACTTTACCTGTTGCTTGAAGAGTATCTATATCAGCCTGTTTTATAACTCCTACCGAAGAAATATTTTCTAATTTTTCTTCTCTAAAAATTTTCAACTGGTGAATTTGTTGAATTATTTACTCTTGCTTCTAGATGGATAAATTTCAAGATTTTTTATACCAACTTTTAACTTCTAGGTAACCATTATATTTGATACTCAATTATTGGCATCCGCATATCCAATAGTAGACATACTTGAACAAGTTGTTTTAGAACGAATAAACTTCTCTACATCAATTACTTTTTTTAAGAAGTTTATTCGTATTTTTCAGGGTTCTTAACAAGTTATCTGCAATTGAAACCATATACTGCTCCACCCTAATTAAATTTAGCATTCCCCATCTTATGATGACCTGTTCTGGATTCGAAAAGATTAAATACGACTTCTCCTTGATTTATGTTGCCATATAAATTTCTATTCTTCTCTCTTTGCTTCTTCATTTTTTTCCTAAGTTGAAATTCTTGTTCTCCTTTAATCTCTTCTGTATCATGATATCCTCCAATTCGGCGTCCTACATCTAAAACAGTAGCAGCATAATGTCCCTTGCCCATAGCAGTTCCAAGCTTCTTTCTCGAAAATTGCATTCTACTTTCCTTGTTAGCTTTCTTGGAAATTCCTTTTTCTTCATCAAAAATTTCACTTTTTACTAAACCTTGCACAGGTTGAGTTTGTATTAAGTGTTTCGCTCCATAAGCAAAACTACCAACTGCACCCATTGCAACCTTTGACTTGTTCTTTTGTAGAAAACTAGATGTATCGTAAGTTTCAATTTCACGCTCTTTAGTAGCCATAGATAGCACCTACTTTCTGTGTATGATAAAAATGATTCAACTAAGCATTACTAACCAGCAAATGATCTAACGTCTGCAATAATGGATTCTCCTCATCAAGGAAATTTGCCTATGACACAATTAACACTATTCTTAAAGTTTTTTTGCCAAAGCTAAAATTAATACTTTCCGAAATTCATTTTAATTCCTCATGTAGATGAGTTACTTAAATAAATGTTATTTCAAGGTTTTTAAGTATGGTTCATTTTGAAAAAGTTAAAACACTTAAGAGCATAGATTATCCATCACGCGCTTCTCGTTTGACTTAACACCTAAAAGGTACCTTCATGTTCAATGTAAGCTACAATATCAGCGATTCTTTTAAGCGCGTCTTTTGTAGCGTAATAGACACCTAGTTCATAGTCGTACTCATCTGGATTCATACAAGCTGATTGTCCAACTACTTCAAATCCATTGTTCATTTGAAGACAAACAACAGTAGTCTTTAGTCCCACCTTTGCTGACTCCTTACGTTTCACCCAATGATCAAGTAAGTTTTGTTCAAATCGTTCATACCTAAGTCCTTCCATGTCCTCGCCCTCCTTTCATGACTTCAGGCATAACCTAACCAATTTGTCATATTTTCTCAATCAAATACTGTTAGCTTCATCAACAAATCTCCTATATCTAACTTGGTACACAGGCGAATCTTTTGTACTTTTTGAATTACAAAATGGTATACGGAATTTGCACTGAACAAGTTCACGACTATGAATCCACAACAAAGAATGCATCCTCAACAGATTGCGTTCTTTTTATTTTCACCTTAATTATATAAAGCAGAAATCCCATTAGAGGATAACTCTCGGGTAGAACTTTTAAGGAAGATATTGAAACAATTAAACAGATGTTGACTAAGCTAATGTCTGATGTGAAACAAAATTAAGATTTAAAGAATAACTACTCTCTTTTTTTAATACATAACTACCAATTCCCATGTCAATATCACATTCTCAACCATATTACAAGTCTATAAATTTTCCAGTCAGAGGGTTAGGTTAAGTCGTCTATTAAATAGAAGGAGATTATCATGAACGAATTCATTACTGTCACTATGAAAAATAACAAATTGTCATACAAACACATAGAAAGATGATTACATGAAAAACTATCCAACGAGAGTATCCGTTATCAAAGTGGATGATAGTTCCTATTATATAGGACTGCAATTCTATCACTCTGATACATGGATGACATTAAAATATATATCTCATCGCTACTCCTCCTATGAAAAGGCTGCAGCATCTTATAGAAAACTTGAACGACTTGGTTACATGAATCCGGTCCTATATAAATATGAATTATATAGGTAATATTAAGATTGTGAGCATGAACCTGAATTGGATAAACGTATCCGTCGTCACTTTAAGCAAATGACTCTTGGAGAATGAAAGAAACATATATCAAAGTGAAAGTTTAATAGATATATTTGTTTGATATTTTTAATTCAAAAGAAAATACAAATAATTTTTCCCTAAACAACACAACGAATTAAAAGGCTGCAAAGCGATTTTTCAGGAAAGCTTTGCAGCCTTTTCATATTTCAAATCCATAACACATCGTAGAACACGATAATCCCTTTATAAAGAAGTAATTCCGTCTATGTTAGGGTTCAAATATTTTTACACTAAAACTACATCTCTTATGATATATGATAATTTTGAGATAACATAAAACGGTTCTTAAAAAATCTAGAAATAAATTTTAAAAACAAAAAAAAGAGCCGAAGCCCCCTCTTTTCAACTAATTTTCATTAATTCACAAACATTTACTAGTCCATTACCAAACATATCATCGACACCTTTTTCTCCAAGGTCAACCGAATGCTCACGAATTAGTTGCATGATTTGATCAGGAGTTAACTTTTTGCCAATATCACGATAGTAAGCTAGAATAAGGGCGATTACCCCCGCTACCATTGGTGTAGCCATAGACGTACCAGATAGTTTTGCATAGCGATTGACAGGATATGTACTATAAATATCTACACCTGGAGCAGCTACATCTGTTTCACTGCCGAAGTTAGAGAAGGTGGCTCTATCAAGATTTCTATTAATCGCTCCCACTGCAATTACCTCATCATATGATGCTGGCCACCCAACATGAGTATTTTCATTACCAGTAGCAGCAACAATAATAATACCTGCCTCATGGGCACGTTTAATTGCATCATGTAGGACAGGACCAGGATCATTCGAAGAACCTAGACTCATAGAAATGATATCTACTTGTTCAGAAATAGCCCAATCAATTCCCTTTACAATTGCCTCAACTAAACCAGAACCATCGTCTGCTAATACCTTAGCAATGTAAAGCTCAGCTTTAGGAGCAACCCCAACGATACCAATTGAGTTGTCACACCCAGCAATTATACCTGCACAGTGCGTGCCGTGCCCCTTCCTATCCATTATGTCAGTAAAATTATTTGTAGTAAAATTCATTCCTTTTTTGTAATTGGCAGCAAGATCCGGATGGGTAGCATCGATACCCGTATCTAGTATAGCAACCCTAATCCCCTCACCTTTTGTAATTGACCACATTTGAGGAGCTTGAATCAAATTAACACCCCAATCAATTACTTGTATAGGTGCCACTGATTGAATATCAATTACATCTGATTGGATTTTAAACTTCATTGAAATCCCCCTATAATTATAATAGTTACTAAAGATAACCATTTTTTTTAGAAGGTTCAATAGGAAAGTATTTTATCTCCTAACTACTTCATTACAAGATAAAAGTATAAATAGGAGCACCTTGAAATTGATGGTCTTCTTGTCATTAACATTAAGAAAGTAACATCAAAAGTAAAAATAAAACATAAATAGTTAGCAACTTACAAGTCAACTACTTGGGTAAAAAGATTCAGTTAGCCTTTTTATAACTCGACCATTTAACTTTGTTCAACGCTATTAATTGTTCACAAGTGAGGTAGTCATGAGGGAAAATATCCCCACCTTGGTTTGGAAAAAGATCAATACCTGCTTCTTTTAAAATCTCATCCACCAGTTCTGTACAAATAAATTTATTCCTTCTATCTAGTTTATCTATTAGTTTGCTACTTGGAAATTTCGACTTTAAATATAGAGAAATTAATCGGAGCCAATCATATTGAAAACCTTTTCTCTGATATGAAACCGCTGTAGAGATAATAATTTCTTGTTGTTCTTTCGTTAACGCATTTTTATTTCTTAACACCATGTATTCTAAATTACTAATAGAATATGTCTCCCTTACTATAGAGGATTTAGTATTCCAATCTATCTCTATGATATATCCTCCACCAATATACAAAGCTACATGTGTCCACTTAGAACCTGCCACCTTTTGAATCATCTTTGAGATAAGAGACTTTCCACTTACGACAATAATATCGCCTACTATCATATTGCAAACCACCTTTCCAATTTTAGCAAAAAAATAGGGACCTCTAATTAGAGGCCCCCAAGAAAAGAGAGAAGTAAAAAGGAGTAAATAACATAACAAGCACATATGAGCATTAAAATCATATGATGAACGCTACATTATATATAAGCTATTGCTATATAACACTCAATCTTCTAAACCACGAGCTCTCGACTGGATAACGTCGACAATATTATCCCAGTAAGAAGGGTTCTCTTCCCTTTTCCATCAGCAACTAAACCTATGCAAATTAAAGTGATGATATTTTTCTTCATCATATATTCTTTTTATTTCCTTTTTAGGTCACCCATTTAAAAATTCAAAAACCTTTCAAGTAATGTGCTTATGCACCACTGCGGTATAGAATTACTCTTTGTTTCTTAACAAAGATGCCATTTTTCTTTCTTGGAATCTTGTCAATCCCAATGCATGTATATAAAGATGGCCTGGAAATTCTTTTATCTTGTTATAGTTCCTCTACAGTACTTCTTTGCCTGCCTCACAAATCATCTTTTGTTACATAAATGATTCCATTGTCTTGATATCAGAATTAACATTAAACAATAGATTCAACCAGGCCCTACCTCATTTTTCTCTCCATAAGCCAATGGGAAAATAAACAAAATTATGGCTGCGGTTATACGAAGAAGCACTCCATATTCATCTAGCTCACCAATTTTGTAAAAATAAGCCGTACCTATAACTCCCCCCAATGCCCATCCATAAAAGAAATATCTTAATTTCCATAAAGGTTGCTTGCAGCAGTCAAGAATCTCTTTTATTTCTTTTTTTAATGACTCAATAAATTTCTTCATATTTCATTTCTTCCTCTCTCTCTATTTACCATTTAAGCGTAGTTGCTTATCTCCTGCTCCAGAAACTTCCCTTAAATATGCCATTTTAGGTATGAATTCGAAGAAAAGTCTCTCTCCAAAACTACTTAAATTATTTTTAATAATATGAACCTCATAAACTGATTGTTTATTTTGATGTCAGGTCGCAGCTAATAACCTATTGATTGTTGACCACGTAGCAAGACACTTCTTTGTAGCAAAACATTACAAATTTTACTTCATATAGAATCTTTACGGATTCCACTATCTTGAGGTAGATTCACTACATCTAACCCGCACCATTACGTGTAGCCACATTTCACTACACAAATTGAGACTATATCACGCTTTTAAAGAGAAAAATGCCTCCTATTCAGATTTAAGAAACGCTCACCTGCTCACTTGAACCCTACTCATTTTGCCGAATTCCAATATCATTAATAACTTATTATTCATGATTAGAGTCATAGTTGTTTTTTCTGTGAGGATTTTTTAAATTTACAATTTCATCCATAACCATTAGAGCAAGGACAAGCATTTGATTATTCATTTTGGTCTCACGTCTTGCTTCTCTCACAGGAGCGTTTGTAACATAACCTTTTTTAGAAGAAAGTCAAGAAAAAAAACAAGCCGAAACTCTTATCCGCTTGTTTTCTCATAAATATAGAATTATGCTGACTCAACGTCTTCTTGAACCTTTTCTCCTTGAGCCACTTCTTCTTGAATTTTTTCTTCTAACACAGTCTCATCAACTGGTTCTTTAACAACTGGTACTAAGTCAGCATTCGTTAAAATAGCTTTGTACATTTTCAATTCTTCCTCATCAATATGACGAAGTACGTAATCAAAGACATATGCATTTAGCTTTTTGCCTTCTAACTTATCAATAGCATTAACAAAGCTAACATAATTCCTTAAACGTTTATTGCTGTCATTCTTAGTAATGGACGGCAACAAAGTCAGAGCTGGAAGATATAACGTTTTATTCTTTAAAAGAACTAAAAGTTTATCAGCAATCTCGTTGTCCTGGTTAGTTGCAAGAACAGCCGACTTTGCTTCATTTGTAGTTGCACTAATTAAATTTTTGAATAACTCAATCGCTTCATCAAGCTTCTTCATATAATTCATTTTCAACACCACCTCTCTACAATAACTTATTACAACCTTTCCTTTATTAAAAAATCAATACTAAACATGAACTACAGTTAGGAATTGTCCAAACAAGAAATTGACAATATACATTACTAAAGGTTGTTGTATACGTGTAAGAGAGGTGATAAAAATTGAAAAGTCAAAGAAAAGAATATGAATTTTCAGAAAAATGGGTAGAATGCTTAAACTGTTCCCAAGAGTACGTAATTGAGTATGTAATTGATGAGCGAGATACAAAAGGTTGTCCCGTTTGTGGTTCTTATGCTCATGAAGATCCCGCAAGTGAATATAGCAATTGGAGCGCTTAAAAAATGATCGAATACATTGAAAACAATAATTCAGATAAACCACAAGTTAATATATATATTGGAGAAGACGAATGGGCGAACTATTCTTTTCAAAACAAGGTTCGATTATTGTATCGACTCAAAAACTCCGACAATTTACTAGCTAAAAAATTGGTAAAATCTATTTCTTCATTAATAGAAAAAGAACAAAAGATGAGCGAGATTGATTACGAAGCAACAGTAAAACAATGTGAAGATACGATTGAATAGTTTGAAAAAAAATACGTACCAATATTACTTGATTTTTGAAGCAATTAGACACTTCTTCCCTTCACGTATATGAATAAACCAACAACAAACATCACAGATTTTAAATCCGGGTATAGAAATTATCTATGTTTTCTACAAAGAAAACATAGATATCCCGAAATAACTATTCCCATTTAAGACAACCTATTCCTAACAGACGAATTTAAACTGATTGGAAAGTTCATCAATTGAATCACACAATTATTGCTTGATTCAAATTATTAATTTTAAAATCAACAATAACAAAACAGATACTTCCTCTAAATTTCCCCTCAAACATAGTCTACGAGTAACTACTATTATCCTTTTTATGAACTATTCTAATCTAAGCTTGATTAATTTTTTTATTTTTACATTGCACAGATAAACATTTGTCTTTATATAGAGACGAGAATAAAGCAAAACGCCTTAAGGGCGTACTAAAAGGAGTTCGTACCGAAAAAAGCAGGTGAAGTTTCATGTGCAAACCTTGCCCCATGATGAACTACTGCGACGGATTACAAATTTAGCTCCAGATAAGGAGGTAGTCGCTGCATGACTCCGGATGAAATTGGCATTATCGAAAAGATTTTTGTTAGCATTACTGAGGGTGATAAACCTTTTATGGTTCTCTTTGCGATTATCATGCTATTTGTTATCTTTATGTCCATAAAGGTTATGGGATATGTTCGTAGTGTTAGTGATAGTCACAAGGAACAAATCACCTCTATGAATGAAAACATGAAAGAACAGCGTGAAGACCATTATAAAATGATAGCGGAAGATCGGCTTCGCTCTGACAATCGTGAAAGAGAATTATTCGTAAACTTAGAGAAGAACACCCAACAGCTTGAAGGTATTGCTACAACATTAAAAGAGGTACAATTCAATTTCACTAGCTTAGAAAACAAAGTCACTCAAAACTTTGATTATCTAGAGAAAGAAATTGAAAGTGTTAAGATTAAAGTTAGTAAAAAAGAAAACTACGAGTAATCGTGGTTTTTTATTATGCCTAAATTATAAAATGCTTTAATACCAAATGGTTTGTGTTCATTTTTCACCCCTTCTGGTATTACATTTTTTCAAGGTAATTAGAATAATAATTCGGGCAACCAATTATATTCATATGAAATTAAATATCTTCTTTTCCAAAATTACCTTGAATATGATCGTGTCCGCAAACTCAACGGCCTGCATTTATACAAAGAATTGTAATACTATATTAAGGATTTAGCTCAAATCCTATAAACAGGTTATACACTATTGTAAGATACGAAAGAAATACATCATCACCAGCATAATTAATCGATATGTAGATTGGAATCATTTAATAGGTTCTTAAAAAATCCCCAAATACCTCGTATCTTGAGAAGATATCATCTGGCATCTACTGTATACACCTGAAATAATTAATATCATTAGATTAACCATAATATGTTTTTAATTGACGTGTTTTCTTTTTATATGATGCTCATATAGTACCACGTCAAATACACGTCTATATGTTATTTATGCTATGTTGGAACATAAACTTCTTCATCGAATTCAAAAATTTTAGTAAATGCACCAAAATGAGTTTGTTATCCATTACGGTTACATTTTATTTCGAAACCTCAAAGTCACTTCAATACACAAAGTTAATGTGCTTTAAACAAGCAAGTGTTATCAACTGAAAAGTATAAGTCAAATTCCTTTTCTAATTGTTCTTATCCCCACAATTTAATTTCCTTTTGATTAAACCTAGTATTTCTAGGCTGTCATTTCCCTAAATTTATTAACTCCGAAGACCGCATCAATAACTGTTTAATTAATACTTTTTATCTATTTAAGTAAAATTAATAAAAATGTTAGCGTTAAACACCAACAGCTGATAATCTTGTACCAACTCTATATGAAATCTGTATTTTTTCCACATCTTTCTTACTCTCCATAGCTAATTTATTTCTTATGAGCTCTTCTTGATCAAGTAATCTATTCAATTCAGAACGTTGCTTGTCAGTAAGTTTATCCAAATTCTCATTTATCCATATAGATTGCTTATTAGATAATGGGTGGAATAGACTTTTAAAAACGTGGCAACCACTACACCCCTCTTTACTTGACCAAGGATATGTGCCAAATTTTAAAAATTCTCCTCTAGTTGCAATTTCGTTATAGTTCGTTTTATTTTTTATTTTATATTTTTCAATAAGCTCATTGGCAAGTTCGCTATGCTTACCGTAGTCACATTCATAGAAAATACCATCCGGTGCTAAATATCCCGATAACCCATATCTCATTTCTCTCATTTTCCTATTCCCTCTTGTTCTGTTAGTTTATGATTTTTCTACCTTTTACGAACTGATGTTCTTATTATATAAAAAATAATAAGAAATTAAAACAAAATTTTGATATTTTTTACCAAATAAATAAAAATTTAAATTTCTTTTCTCTCTTTAATTTTAAGATGTTCTAAAGAAGGGAAAAACTCTATGAATACAAATTTTCTTAATCCTTTTGAAGCATAGTCTTCTTTACTGTGTCCACTATTTTAATTTCACAATGAATAAAATATTTAAACCTATTACCTAAACATTTTATTACAACACACTCTGTTGGACTTGATTATAAAACACTGTGCTTTCTTCTAGTAAATTAACTTGTTCGCCTAACTTTTCAATTTAATAATTAAGAGGAACAAGCTCTTTTTGATTTTAAAACGTTACATTCTAACTTAGAGTTATATCAGAAATTCACAAACCTTATATTTTCCTCAAAATAAAAGAGAGACGTAAATACGTCTCTTTCTTTCAAGTATAGTTCATTTATAGTGAGGTACATATCAAGAAAGATAAGTCTTATACTCCTATAATAGGACTCAATAATTAAATTTTGAGACTTTCAAAAAGAGTTATGTAATAATTAACCCCCTTCTCTTAGGTACCTCTACTCTCCAAAAAATTCTCTGCTGGTGCAAATCTTGCCTCCAACAGTATGTCATTGATAACAAATCCAATATTGAATTCATCGTTTTCAAAATCTAAATAAATGGGTTTAGCTTTTAATTCTTTTTTAATATAGAGTTCATCCATATCTTCAATATTATCCTCTGTAAGTAAGTGTCTTCGATCTTTATTAGGTTCTAACACTGCTATGCCTATAGATGGAAAATACAAAAGAACATTAATTGAACCCACTTTAACATTTTCTTCGAACATTAAATGATAAAAAGAATTCTTAATGATCTCTATCGCTTCTTGCTTATTCATGACTAATTCCTCCCTCAAGCACTCCATCTTCCTTTATACCACATTTGCTAAAAAGCTAAAAGGTACCTTTTCTTATAAATGCTAAATTGAGCTAACTCACCTTTAAATATTTGAGATAATACTTTACACCCTCATTTCTAATGGTTCAAATTCTTAAAATAAGTTAGTCCAGGAAGGAATTATTGTGCTTAAATTTATTAACGTTTGAGGTGAAAAGTTATAGAAATGACAGATAACGACGATATAACCGTTTTGAATTAAGATTTAAAAATTCTCTTCTTAAAAACTCTCTAAAAAGAAAATACAGAAGAATTGAGTGAATTGATACTCTTTTGGAGAATATAAAAAAATATAGGACTGAGATAGAACCTATCTACACGATTAGTTAGCGTAAAATCTTTTATAGTACCGGTAAAGTAAAGAAATAAGACACTTCCTATAAAATCATTTTCATCTATAAATTAAGAGATACAATGATTTCAGAGGTGCTGTCTATGTTAGATATTTGTAGACTTACATAAGGGAGGTGTGGTTGCTTGAAGATTTACCGTGGTAATATAGGGGTAGATTTATCTCTTGAAGAATTCTCCGGACTTATAGTAGATGAAGAGAAAATTGATGACTTGCTCAACCTCATATATACATTGGAGATGGATGAAATAATGAACTATAATAGAGATGACATTCAAGCTCTTGAAGAAAGCCTATTCCAAGAAATTGCAGAGTACCAACGCAAACAAAATTCAAATGACTCAACTGCAAAAATGGAGTATATCTTAGCCCACTTAAAAAAATACGAGCGTTAAAGCTCCACAAGATGAATACATTCAATCTCTATTGTTTGAATGTACAGCAAGTTTGAAGTAGATTGGGATAGAAATAGTCCAGCCCCTAGTTATAATCCCCAAAAATTATTTTTCAAATTACTCCAACAAATACTTTGCCACCTAAGATTAATGTATCTATATAATTATTATTTCTCACCATCAAAATAAAAAGACTCAGGATAAATTTCCTGAGTCTTCTCTTCTAATGGCCTTTGGAAAACTTAATATAAAAGATGTTACTCCATCTGCTGTGCCATGAACAGTTATTCGACCTTTATACAGATTCATTACTTCTTGAGCTATGGTCAAGCCTAAACCAGATCCTTGTTTTGAATTCCCCAAATTTTTCCCACGATAATAACGATCGAAGAGAAAAGGAATCTCTTTTTGATCAATAACAACCCCCGTATTGGTGATAGAAATATATACCATATTATCAGTTCTTTTAGAAATGGTATCTATTTTAACTATATTTGAATTCATTGAATACTTAACAGCATTATCAAGAATTGGATTCATCATTAAGAAAAAATGGTTCCTGTCTATAAATATCTCAACTTCTTCAGAATCATAGTCTGTCTCAAAAATAAAACTCGGATAGGTTTCTTGCTTAAATCTTAACAAGAAATTTACTAAATATTTCACGTCATAGTAATTGGCACTATCAATATTTGGGATTTGTTTCAAACGGGCTAGTTCCAGCGTAGTTGATATAATGGCCGTTCCCCTAATTATATTATCTTCAATAGCATTTAGTTTTTCAGCAACTAGTTTATCATCACTTTTTCCATATATTTTAATAACATCAACAGATTGTTTGATTGCCGTAAGATATGTCTTTATCTCATGCGATACATCTTGCATGGAATTAACATTGTTTTGTACAAGCTCATGCATCCTGTCTAACACTGCATTAAAACGATGAACAATTTTTGATATTTCTTCTCCATACAAAGGATCTTCAATCCTTGTTTGATAATTATTATCTACTACATTTTCAAAACTTGAATCGATTGCACTTTGTAATGGTTTAAAAATAAATTTTAAACATACTAATACTGACACAACTGAAAAGAAGAAAAACCAAATGAACATATATAAGAAGTTTTCCATGCTATTAACCATTTGCATCTTCAAATTAGGTGTTATATCTTTTTTTATGATTATCGTGTCATAATGACCTTTATGTTTAAAAGAATGTAAAATCTCACCATATGCTTTATTTTTTTCATCAATATAAAAACTATAACTATCTTTATCAGCAGTAGCATCTAGTGATTTCATATGTGCTTTAATAGAATCAAAAAAGGTTGGGACGAATAAGGTCAGTATTTGAGCTTCAAACATACCAAATTTATCATTCTGTTCATACTCAGCTGCATAATGATAATCTTGTGCTCCTTGTTCACCCATGCGAATTTTCATTGATTCACCTGGATAGCTAATCTGCTTAAAGAACTCAGAATCAAGTTCCTGTGATGCACCTATTCCTGAAGAAACTATTTTGTCCTGTATTTTCTCTACCCTGGAAAACATAGATTCAAATTCTCTTTGAGTTGTTAGTTGTAGCTCATTATAAATAGAAAATAAATTGACTGGTATTGCTGAAACAAGAACAAGTATAAGGGTTAATAAAACTACTTGCACACGTAGTTTATCACGTTTCACAAAATTATTGAGAAATTTCCTAATCTTATTTCCCATTAGGTATCACCTCTCGATTCCTGATGCAAGGGTATGATTAATGTAAAAATGTTTTTGCCATCTTCATAACTCTTTACATGAATTTTCCCCTTATATAAATGCATCACTTTTTTGGATATTGTTAAACCCATTCCGAACCCTTTCATTGAATTTTCAATATTCTTCCCTCTGTAATATCTATTAAATAACTGTGGGATTTCCTCTTTTTCAATTTGAATACCCCAATTAATAATATCAATATATACATAGTTTGAATATTTACCTTCTCGAATATGAATGACTATCTCATTACTATGCAATGAATACCTAACTGCATTTTCAATGATAGGATTTAAGGCTAATACAAAATGTTCTTTATTAAAATGAATAATTGGCGAGCTTACATCATATTTACCAATAAAATCAAAATCAGGAAAAACCTTCTTTATATATTGTAGGTAATTCTCAATCATTTCTTTTACATCCCGAGATTTTGTAGCATCCATATAAATTCCCCGGTCTAATTTTGCAAGATCGAGAAATGTAGACATAACTTTTGTAATTTGTTCAATATTATCATCTATTGACTTTAATTTTTGTTCTACAATTAGTTTATTATTTGTTCCGTAAAATCGTAGCACATCAATAGATTGTTTAATTGAGGTTAACTTATTGTTTACCTCATGTGAAACATCCTGCATGGACTCTATATTAACTTCAATATGATTTTGCATTTGCTCGAGAATATCATTGATTTGATGCTGAACATTGCTTATTTCTTTTCCATAACTATCCTTTATGTCTATTCTAGCCTTGTAATCCTTTTCTTTTAACTCCACAAATGATTTATCAAGAGCTTTCCCAAAGAAGCGAAATACTAGGCCAAGCCCAAAATAGATAAATATGCTTATAGCAATAATGAAATACAATAAGTAAATAAAAAATTCTTTTTGATATTTCTCTATTAGCTTTATAACAATTGGTGTTACGTTTCTTTTTACTATAATTGTTTCATTATTATCTCCATGTTTAAAAGTATGCTTATAAGTCATATAATAAAGGCCGTTTGTTTCATCGTTACGAATTGATATGTTACCTAATTTATTTATTTCTTTTTGATGTCTTTTAACTAAAGTTTCTATTAAAAAGGCTGCAAAGTATTTATCTACACTACTTATTGCTTCTTCGTTTTGTTTAATGTAGAAAGTGTATTCAATGTTTTTTGCTGCAGATGAAACTTTTACTTCTTCACCTTTTAATAGAATTCCATCAAAAAATTCCTGATGTATCTTATCAACCCCGCCAATTCTCCAAGCTTCATTTTCAATCTGAATCGCTCTGTACTTGATATGACTAAACGCTTCTTCCCCATTTTTTAAAACAACAGAAATAAAAAATAGTAGCTGAATGGGTATTGTAATTAAGGTAACAGCAATGACTGCCACCGCCATTATCTTCATATGTAATTTATTATTTTTTATCCTTCTAGCAACTAGAGACTTCAAGAACATAACCCTTACCTCGAACTGTTTTGATTATATCAATATCAAGTGAATTTCTTAACCTACGGATATTTACTTCCAGAGTATTTGTTTCTTGAAGTTCTGAAGGATCATATCCCCAAATATTTTTATATAATTCTTCTTTAGAAATAATTTGTCCCTTATGAATGATGAAGTAATGTAATAATTCGAAAAGTTGTTTAGTTAAATGAACATGCTTACCCTCAACAATTACTTTGTGCGTTAATAAATTAATCTCAATATTACCGCATCGAGTAATTCCTCCGTTAGAAATATCGTTACTACAACTTCTTCTTAAAACTGTTCGGATTCTCGCAAGCAACACCGTTAAGTCATATGGTTTTGTTATATAGTCTTCTGCTCCCATATCTAAGCCTTGCATAATATCTAGCGGTTCGCTTCTTGATGTCAGGAGTAAATATGGAATTTTCTTTTTTTGATTCACTAACCTTGCAACTTCAAGGCCATTTGAAATACGAGTATTTAACTCTCCCACTGTTTTCTTTAACATGACATCTAATATCATTAAGTCATAATCATTAGATACAGCAGCATTCACTGCTTCATCACCAGTAGTAAACCAATCAATATGATAATTTTCGCTTCTTAAAATCATTTCAAGTGTGCTACCGATTTCAACTTCATCTTCAAGTAATAATAATCTGTACAATTTTCTCCCTCCCACGGGTCTTTTAAGTGCGAAATGTTTGAAAACAACGCAAAAAATCCCCTGTTAGAAGGCGAAATTAAGCAGTGAATTCGTTTATCTTTCCATAATTTTTTTGTACATAATGCAATTAATGTCTGTAAAAGGTACTACTTACGAGTAACGTTCAATCTTGTAAGTATCGTCCAAATTCCTCATATTATTTTTTAACCTTTATACGTGAAACACTTTTTATAACTACATGTACATTAACTTTTCTGCTTAAATCCTCTTTTAAAACTTGGAGTAATTCTACATTGTGCTTCATTTTCTCACTTTTGTCGTATTCCTAAAATTCTGCCCTACCTATTCAAGATTGAAAGCATACTTATAAATGTTTACACACTTCAATCATCTTTCACGACATATTTGCCACGAATGAATTTAATCCTACATTTAAGTACGTCATCGTATAGAAAAAATCTAATTAATTCAGTATTTCTGCCAATATAATCGATAGCTTTTTCTTATTTACATACCAATCTGAAATAGAAGCAATACTTTCATAATCCATTCTTAGTTAAACACCTAGCATACTCGGCATTTCAACTACCTGTTTTAAATGTTGGTTTAGGTCAAGTTCCATTTTATCTTTCAATTCTTCTGATGTATAGACTTTTATTTCATTTAGTCGAAAAACGTTTTCCTTCCTATTTATATTACATACTATACTCAACTGCCTACACTTTCACTTCGTTTAGAAGAGAAAATTCCTAAATAAAGATTTCTCTGGAATTCTAATTTATTAGACCATCTTCACAGTCCATGCAGTTAGAAACCTTATCGCTTCATTCTTTAATTTGAGACTTTGTCCAAATAATTTTCCATATATTAATCAATTCTAGCTACCTTTACTAGCTGTTTATTTTAATGAGAAGATTCCTTCGTTCTTATTAGATTTGAAACCCAGGATACTGTTTATTTTTTGAAAAAAAGTGTATTTGCATCCGCAATGTTGCAAATAGGCGACTGAATCGCAATACTATCCACTTCTTTTTGCAAAATAAACACTTTCTTCATGGCAGAAAGTTTATGAAAGCATATACCATATGTCAAACCTTTCCCTGTATCTTTGTATACGTTATCCCAAAGAGAATAGAAAGTGATTGACTATAACATGTAAATAGCTAACTATTTTATTAGTTACCAGTGCCTGTGCTTAATTTGGTTAGATACAAAATTTAGATACTTTATTGCGCCTCATTTCTTTCACCTCCATTTCGATATAGGTCTATTATACACCAAACGTACATTCGGTATATAGTACCACTTTATGTACGTGGAAAAATTAATATGGTTCCTGTCATCTCTTGTCCGAAACAAACTCATCTTCTCCTACTTACTTCGCGTTCTTTGAGGAATGCATAAAAATGGCCCATCAAATAATAGAATGGGCCATTTTTATAAAACTTTTTTAATTCTATTTTTCTTAATATAAAGTATTACGCTATTCATTGTACTTCTTTCAGTTTGTTTACCTAAATAATAGTTATACCAAAATTGTTTTTCCTTCTAATGTTCTCCTGATTTTCTCAGCAACCGTGCCCAATGATATCCATATCATCAACTAGTTAAGAAATTCTATCTTGATATCTCTTCGTCCAAAGTCATTCATTCTGTCAGCATCTGTCATATAAATGTCTACTATGTTTCCTTTTATAGCACCACCTCGATCTTCGACAGTGTAAATTCCGTTAATATATGGATAAGAATCACATGTAATTCTTACTCTTGTTCCCATTGGAACCGAGCGATCCATTGCAATCATACCTGGTTGTATTGTCTTACCTGAAGCTGTTATACCTGTAACTCCTGACTCGTTTAATGTATAAGCAGTACCAATCCCCATAATCGTTTTAGAAACACTAGTATCTTTAGCAGTAGGAGGATCAGATTTGTCTGATGATGTTTTTTCAGGCATCACTGGCCTGGCAGATTCCTTCGCTTCGCGCAATTGCTTAGCTAAATCTGCATTCTCTGCTTGAAGTTTCTGATTCTCTTCTTGAGACTGATGTTTCCCCTCATTCATAGCTTCGTTTTCATTTTTTATTTCTTCTAATTCAATAGAAAGCTGTTCTGTATTAGCTGCAATTTGTTTTTTTTGTTCTTCTAATACTTTGTTGTTTTCATTCGCGGTTTTTAATTCTAGGACAGTTTGTTTATGGTTTTTCTCTAAGGATTTCACTTCTTTGTTTAACTCTTGAATCTCATAAAATTGAAATCCTACACCGCTAGCCACTACGGTTGCTGCCGTGACTTTTAAACAGTTCTGTATTATTTTTCCCTTTTTGATTTTTGTTTTCATTTTGAATCAAGTCCTCTCATTATTATATTTCTGTTGTTACAGTAGTGAGAAGGTTAGAAGTTTTTATAGAGAAGTAAAATAAAAAAGAGCCCTCCTAAAAGAACGGACTCTTTATACATTATTTTTATTCTTTAACTTCAGGAAACTCTTTCTTTTCGAACCACTGATGACGGCAAGCACGCTTTAAGCATGTATACTTAATCCTTGTTTTCCATTCATCTTTATATGCACGAGGATTTTGACACTCCGGGCATGTATTCTCGACGTAACGTTCTTTGTATGTATTCCCCTTTGTCTTATGACCTCTTGACTGTGCATTATATGATACGATTTGTTTGTTCTCCATATAAACTACCTCATCCCTATGCAAAATTTGTAACAGTTGTTTTACCTTAAAAATCATTTACACCATAATATAAAATGTCCAAACAGAATATAAGCACTTACACTTGATTTTACAAGTCTTTATTGTATTTTTTTATTATTTTGATATTCTAAAAAATCATAGAGGATTGAAAGCCGCTTTCCTTCGAGGATTTGAACGAGTTTAAAATCATTTTTCACTGCCTCTACATTATAAATATCTCCAATAATGAAATGCTCGATATCTTCCATTATTGTGGCTAATTCCTTATGAGCAGTGCCGAATTTATCTTCAAAGTCTTTTGCAAACAGAATTGGAAATGAAGCATAAATTCGATTAAATTCATTAATCATATAACGATGAATATACAGCATATACTCCTTCATTTCCCGAATTTCTTGTAAACCAATAGATACAGCCCTTGATTCTTGTTCTCTATTAATAGGAGGTAATGGCATTTCACCTACAAACTCTTCCAACTTTTCATCTTTAATGGAAGGAGAAATATACCCCTCAGTTGATTTTTCCCTATCTTCATGCGATAAGATTTTTTTCCCTTCTGCTCTTAACAAGACCTCTTGTAATTTATCTCTCGATTGATAAATCACCGCATCATTCTCTTCTTTGTTGTTTTCTAGTAGTTCACCAAATGTTTTTTCAAATATATTTGATTTATCTTTGTTTGACATTTTATTTACTACTCCCTTGTTATATGAATAAGTATGGTGAATTCGGCTTCTTTCAGTAATATTATTAAAACCTACTACTCTTCCAACTGAACCTTGTCTAAAAATTATAAGCACATGGACATCTTTTTTAGATAGACATTCCCGCTTACATTTATTGTAAAATTATCCCATGGATATAATTACTGGTACCACTTAATTTTCCCATATTATACATAAAAAAACTAATTAAATTAGAATGAAGATTCTATGACATTTTATTTATTTACAAATAAATCTGATTATTATCTATAAAAAGAAAGCCATCATCATAAAGATGCCTGCCCTCTTCATTAATTATTTATTGCCACCACCAAGAAATACTACTAGTAATAGACATCTTAGTTGCAGCCATTGAAAGATTAAACATCATTTTTTTGAGCATTCGTTTTTACCTCCTTAATTGTTTTGTCAAACTGTTTTTCTGTCCGTTCTTTTCTTATGGAAAATATTAAAAGTAGAATAAATACTAAAGTTGAGCTAATAGTTAAAAATATTAAATTCAAATCAGTACCTTTTACATGTGTCATAAACATTGAAGTAGGTAGAACAATTGCCGCAACAAGAGAAATTCCTATCACTATATATTTCTCATATTTAAAACGTATTTTTTCGAAATCAAATTTAAAAGTCCACTCTTGAGAATAAAGAACAAATGCTAATAAAGCATAGCTAAAACCAGATGTAATATCCATTGCATAATTCCTCCAAATATGCTCTTTCAATTCAGAAGGACTAAAAAATCCAAGTGAAGCAAATATGATCATAATTTGAATAATAAGAGGTATAATGACACCTCCTGCAACAGTCACTACAAGTGCCCAAATAATAGAAAGCTTCTCTATAGCAGCTAAATAAAGGAAAGTTATCAGCATTCCTATAATCGGTACTAAATAACCAATACCTTCTTGTTTATTAAAGTAGATGGAGTAATTAATAATACTAGTCAAAAATGAAAGTAGAGAAATTATCGTAATGTTTCGATGGAACCTTAAACAGAATATAGCGCACATAATTGCATAACTGCCAATTCCCAAAATTGTTTGAGATAAAATAAACCAACCCAAGTTTGCTGAATTCAAATTTTTCACCCCTAAGATATAAAAACATATGCATTACACTCTAATAATTTTGCCATACTCCATTTTAAGATACCAATTAACTTTACATAAACATTCAATGAAATCATTGTCATCTTTCTAAACATTCTCACTAATTTATCCTTTCATTTTCCTCTTGGATTTTCTTATTTCTTGATTGAATGATCTCACTAGATAAATAAAGTAGATATTTTTCATCAAAACGAAATAACGGAGTGGGGTCAATTTTCTCAAAACACTTCAAATGTATATTTAAAAACAAATACTTAGGATTAATAATTATTTTTTAAAATGTGTATTTATAGCCTTTTTATCTTTTACCATTAAGTAATCCCGGGTTTTAAATCTCTATTTTTCTACACGACATTCCCAGCCGTTTGCTTTTCTTTCTGGTTTCTAATTTCTAGCCCCTTCCTTTAGTATTCTTATAAAGCTGAATCTATTTACATAATTACAAATTGCTACATTCTCATATTCGCCATTTGTTTCTTACTACACTTATGCAACAAGACCCAACTCCTGATCACAACGAGTGGTATACTTGTAGTTGGTAACATCATCTTTTGGACCAGTGATAGTAACAACTCTAGATTTGTAACAAACAGCTTGGTATCTAGATGTTACTAATATATAATGATTTTTAACCTTAGAAGGTTTGCGGTATTTTACATCACGAGCAAGATCTCGATTAATTTGCATTACAACACGTTTCTTAGAAGCAGTTCTTTTTCCAACACGTTGCTTATACCTCCTGACGGCATGTTCTGTAATTATCATCTTGAGCTTCCCCTTTCGGTTATACAAAAATATTTTCTATCTAATTGATTTTCTATTAAATTTTCTTCACAACTCTCAACTTCTTCAAATGGATTTAACGCCTAACTTTCGCATTTATTATAGTTGGTGGCTACAATTTAAATGCTGTATTTTCATTTGGTAATGTAAGTACTCATAAATGCAAATCCCCCCTATTCACAACTCTCAATAGAAACGTAAGCAGTTAATTTGAAAACGTCAATAAGTCGGTAAAAAAATAAGACGAGCATTTAAGCCCGTCTTACAAGATGACATTATTCCTTAAGTTCTTTTGTCTTTGACGTTACCTTGTTATCATTTATCAATGTCAGCACCGATGCGATAAATGTAACAACAGCAGCAACTTCTGCTTCACCTAATACAGGTAAAGGTTGATAGCCTTTAGAAGTCAAATACTGATTCAACCAAGCTAGTACAAAGACAATAATTCGAATTAATGCCCCCTTATTATCCATTAAAACATCTTTAAACATATGCAACACCCCAAAAAAAGAAGATATGGTACTTAATCACCATAACGAATTACAGAGATTAGAGCCATATCCTACTTTTTCTTCTCCCAACTTAAATCACATTTACAAAATCATGTTCTTAAGGGAGAGTAAACAAGTTCTATTATTGTTGCTATTTAGGTTTCACTCATTGGTGCATACGATTATCATAATTTACCTTAACCACATATCCAAGTTCTACAATTTTTAAATCCACTATTTTTCTCAAGGCTAGTAGGAATTTTTAATTACTCTTAAGCTTCTATTAACTTATGAACTATATCCTCTGATACAGCTTCATCCCCTAATTTGAAATCCCTCTTTCAAACATCTCTTTAGAGTATTAATCGAGGGATTTCAATGTAGCGGTTTTTAATATTGCTGTTGTTAATAATTTTAGGAGGCCAGGTTAGACCCTTTCTTGTTCCTTATAATCATGATTAACTGGTAAATTTAAACTTGTATACATATATAAACCAAACAAGTGACTTACAAACATCTTAACCCTAGTACATTTACCTTTCTCCTTACTTTAGTTAAGGGTATTAACTCTAAAAAAAGGGAGCCTCTTTCAAGGAGCTCTTGAACTAATTGGCTAAGACTTAGCAATCATTCATGATGTTTGAAAATTGCTCCGGAGTCGTATGCTTAGAAATAGCGCGGATAAGACATGATAAGTTAGGTTGTTGTTTTGCAGCAAACACTGCTTGATCAATTACTTCCATATACCCTTTCCCTTTACACATACAGCAAAATCCTTTCTCCGTAATACCGGTGCTATCACACCATGAACATGAACGATTCTTTAGCATAGCTAACCCTTCCTTTCAAAAAATATATACTGAACGAATGGTCGTAATCCTCACTTTTTTATAATAGAAATGTATTTTAGTTGACCATTCCGAACTGTCTAACATAGGAAAGTATGAATCTACTTCATTGTGTGTATTATGAATGCGCGTAGAATAAAGATGAGAAACTATTGGTAGGAACAATTTATAAGTTTGCTGACTAACAATAACAACAAAATCTTTATCCTTTAATTGTTCACCCCTAAATTGAATATAATCAAATCCTCCAAAAACAAATTTTACATCTATTAAATAGAAATAATCTATTTTCAAAGGTATTGGCTTCTCTTATAGGAAGTACTGTATTAAATCAATCTTTAATGTTTTGTGACTGAGTAAAAAAATTTTTATAATTCATAATAAATTTATCTTTCTTTGTTGATATGAAATGGGTCATATCATCTTTTAATCGACAAAACATTCTATTATCAAAACCAAAACTTATTAATTACACACATTAATTTTGCAATATTCATTTATTATCCTTCCCCGTTTCGTATTTTGTAACAAGTTCCTGTGCACGCAATAGAATTTCCACATCTTCATACAACTCAAACTGTTTTACGGGGTCCTTTTCATCCTTAGCACGTTTTTCCACCTTTTCAACAAGGCTTCCAAGATTAAAAGTTTGTTCTTGTTTCATGACTTGTTTAGTTACATATTCATACTCTTCTATTAAACAGTTGGATATTTGTTCTACAGATTTTTCATGCGATAAAGTTTGTCTATAAGAATTATAAAGGGTCATCGTAAATTGATGGAGCCCTTGTTTTAACTCCGACCGTAACCTTCTCTGATCACTCATATAATCACCTCCACCAATAAATAACCTACTTTAAAATGGTAAATCATCATCACTGATATTTATGTCACCAGTGAACATTTCAAAGTTATTTTGTTGTTGATTACTATTATTATCAAAGGTAAAAAATACAATGTTATTTGCGCGTAATTCCCAGTACGTAGTTTTATCCTTCTTAGAAGATTTCATTTTACCGATTACTTGCACAACAGAACCTTTCTTTTGGTATCTTTGTACCTTTTCACCCATTTTCCCCCAAACAGATACATTAAAGAAATCAGTAGTTTTTTTATCTCCATACCCATCATCTACTGCTACAGCAAAACGACAAACTGTCTTTTCACCATACGTATTACTCTCAGGATCACGAGTTAAGCGACCTGTAATTGTAATAATTTGATGCATAATAAATTACCTCCAACTAATGTTTAATTAATTTGGTAAAAATGTTTCATTTGCCACATGGTCATGAAGCTGTTTTAACAACAGAAATACAGCCAATTTAGTGGAGATTTTACTTTTCTTTAAAATCCTGTATAAAAACTTTACTTCTATTTATGACACGTGAAGATTACATTTCTCCCCAATTTTTCTCTATAAGTTTATTAAAAGGAGATTGTTGATAGTTTATTTACTATCTTTTTGAAAGAAGTACCTACATATTTCTATTAAAATATGATTATCATTAGTAGTGTCATGATTTATGAAAATAGAAGTACTTCTTAAACATTTCATGTTATAGTAAAATGTTTTTAATAAAACAACATCAAACTGCTTTTATGAGTTGTTAATAAATAACTCCTCTCAAAACGTAAGCACTTAAAAATTAAAAATCAAGGTAAAAAAAGAGCTTTCCCACGTAGTTTTTTTCTACACAAGTAAACTCTTTACATTAGGCGTATATATTATTTTAAATATATCTAATCTGTTAATAGTACGAGTGAGAGAATAATCATAAGTTACCAGAAAGAACAGGTTACAAAATCGCGTAAACCTTACCAACTACTACCCACCTAGCTAGTAATCCTCTTCGACCATTAGTATATCTATCTGTAGTATTATCGTTACATTAGTTACCTAGTACTAATTCATAACCTAGCCAATAAATAATTATTGTATTTCTAGTCTTATAAACCCTGGGGACTAAGTTGCTTAAAAATGTTTTCAACTAATATCAAACTCCTTTTCGTTTTATTAAAAACAAACGACCCAAACGGTATTTTAATCCGTGCTACCGCATAGGCTATGCAGAGCTATAGAACTATAATTTTTTAAAATGACAAACTTGAACCTGTAACTCTATGTGTGTAAGATAAGCGCTCTAACAGCTATGCGAAAGAGAAATAATATTTAAAATCATAAGTACTTCTCTTTTATTTTCCGGTATTTATTTTTTATATTTAAATTAAGGGCTCCTACCACTCCCCTAATCTAGTATTGAATACTAGGGTCTTCTTCCTCACAGCGAAGACCATCCTAAAATCTATTAATTTAATTTTAAATATATTTGCTGGATTATTAATAAAACCCTATAATCAAATAAAGTCAATAATAACTTTTAAATTATCTAAATAAAAAAGCAGACACAACATGTGCCTACTTTTTTGGAAATTAATATCTTGTTAGATTTGCATAAGATAGAGAAACCCAACCATCATGCACTCTCGCCCATCCATCACTAATATCGTAAATATTCCACGTTTCTCCATTAAGGATAGTACGAATAATATCCCCATCTGTAGAAGATTGTGTACGAACGTTTAGATTTGCAGTAGTTGTAATTTTCCCAATTGGATCACGTTTTCCAGCTAAATTTTCTGGATTTCCATTAGAACTTCCTGCAGGAGTAAACTTAACATAAGCAGGACCTGCTGACACCCACTGGTTTCCTCCAACATTGTATAGATCATTGGATAGTCCCCAAGTTTGATACATTTCACCTTTTTTCACTGTCTTAACAACTCGTGAATCAAAGCTAGCAAATTCCCTTACATTAAGTTCTGGAACAAGAATCTCAACAACACCAATACCATCTGAAGATGGGGGGTGAGTTACTGGTGGTGCTATAGTTGCACCCGTACCAGTAAGTTCAGCTTGTACTGCTGCTAAGAAACTATTCCAGCGCCCTTCATCTAAGATACGGTGTGGGCAATTCTTAACTGCTCTAGAATTACCGTTTCGAACACCAATCTCTGTCCAACTCTTATGAGTACGCACACGATCAATTCCCCATCCGCGTTCTCGTAACAGTTGAGCGACGAATTTAATTGCTAAACTTTCAGCTTTTTCGTATCTTGGACCACCAGACAACGAGTAACAGATTTCAACACCGATAGATTTTCGGTTTCCATTCCCACCGCCATCTCCACAATGCCAAGCATTACGATTAACTGGAATACCCTGTATAACTTCAATATCATCTACTGCAAAATGAAATGAAACCTCATTGTTATTTCCAATCATGTAATTTATTTCATTTTTTGCAGGAGCATCATTATACGTATTATGCACTGTAATATACTCTGCGTTCATAGAATAAGGAGCTTTGATTGGATATTTACTTGCAGCCACAAGATTTTGTATAACTGGAATGGCCATAGTCGTACACCTCCGTATAGATTAAAATGCACGACTAAATTAACCACTTCCTATGTTTAGTTCAAGGTTAAACTTAATCTACTTTATTGAGCGCTCCTAAATGAAGAGAACTGATATGTCTATTTTTTTCTGTACCGCACTGTTTTTACCATTTGTCTACTACACTATTTCCAGAAAATAAGGGTAGCCTTTTCCATCCTATATTCTCTTTAATACCAGGCTATTAAGCTAAACCTGCTACTACCTTATCTTCTACCACCTCAAAGGATAGTTTAAAGCCTTCTTCTTCAACTAAATAAGTAGCAAGTTCACTTAGGATATATGCTGTGTATTCGTGCTTGTACTCTACAGACTCTTTAAAACCTAACATATTTGCCTTTTTATAAAAAACAGAAGAAAATAGAATTTCGTAAACCTTAATTCCACTAGGGTCTAAGCAAACTGTTTGACTAGCAGCTCCGTCTTCAATAATTTCGTTAACAACTTCATCAAGGATACTTTTTATTTTTCCCTCAGTAGTCTTAGCAGGTCTTTGTTGTTCTACTTGATTTTTAATATTTGCAGCAAAATCTTCTTTGGTATTCACTTCGGATTGAGCCTTTATATCTTCTACAAGTTTTTTGAAAGCAGCTTGTTCCTTGATGAAAGCTGCAAGATTAGCCTTTGGTTCTAATTTCATGTAAGGAATCATTACTGAAGAATCCATATCTACTTTCGCTACTTGTTCACGAATTTGTTTAGAAAGTTGTTGAGTTGAAATTTGAGAAGCTAATAAGCTAGCAAGAATTGGTTCTTGTATTGTTTTCTCTTCAGATTCAATTCCTACAATAGATAAGAGTTCTGTCAATAATGGATCAGTGAAAATACGAGAAATTACTTCGTTTATCCCTGCATGAGTTTCATTACCTTGTGGGTGTGAATTTAATACTGTTTTAAATTCTATTACCTCTCTTGGAGATGTTTCTAATAAAGCCTTTGCTACAGATTCAATGTATTCTTTAGCTAATGTTTTTTGCATAGTTAAAATCCTCCTGTATTGTCTTAGTTTGCTTAGTTATTTGTTACTCGATTTATATAGCGTTCGCTATCTGCAATTTCAAAAATATGAAAATCCACTCTAATTAAGAGGTGTTCATTAGTGTTTAAGAAATCTTCTTTTGTTTTTAATGTAATGCAATCTAATGTATAATTCCTCTAACTAGAAAACCAGATACGTGAGGAACAACTACATCTGGTACTGCATCCAGAACACTACCTTCTACCGGTCCTAATTCTTCTGTTGTCAATCTGTTCATATTCCTTTTGAATTCTTTAAGACTACAGACTGTATTTTATGAAGTGCATCAGCCCACCTCATCTTACCTCTTATTTTGAGTCGCTTTAAAAGGATTCGACGTTATATTTTTTTGCATGTACAAACAAAACCATTTGAGAACAAAAAGTCAATAGGTCAGAAGAAAATTGTACACTTGTAATTTTCATTAAATCAATAAGACGTTATCCAACGCTTTATTCTGGTAATAATTTAATTTCTCTCACTAACACACGAAAAGGTTCAAATCCATGTGAAACAATAATATCTGTATTTGCCTTTGATTTGAATTTACAATCTCTTTTTAAGGCAAACATTTTCCCACTCGCAATTACAACATCACCTTTTTTAGCAATGAGTTTCTGCCATAAAGTTACTGGTACCACAATTAATAGCTCACCAAAACCATCATTAAGTGTTACATAGACAATATTAGCACCCGCAGTATCACTTAGATTATTCATGTTTACAATACTCTGAATCTGTCCACCACAAACAATTTCCTTCTCCTGCATTCCACTAGATTTTAAATTGTAGGAGAATTCGCTAATATGAGATTGTAGTCTCTTCATTAGTTTTGCTGCTTCTAACACCTCCGTATTAGTATCTACTAGTACATCTAGTTCGTTATTTACATAAATTTCTTTTAGTATATTTGTCATTTGAAAAATCCTTTATCACATAGTTTTTTGTTTTTTCAATAGATTAGATTATATTTTTATAGAGGAATACAGTAGAATCCACTAAAAATAAAAAAAGACCACTGATTCGAGAAGTCAATTCTCATTCAATCAAAACAGGTCCTTTACAATCTATTACTCCAATTAATAACTTCAAATATGCATTGAAAATTGCGAACAAATGCTAAATATGTCTTATTAATCAAGTATGTAATTACAGTCTACTTACTACATTAGTCAATCCCTCAATCACAGCAAGTTCGTTACTACACTTAATATGTCCCGAAGTACCACATGTTCTTTTACCATTGAAATATTTTCTAACATCCGTTTTACCCTGCCAATAATAAAGACCTAATACTTCCTATTAGGTAATGATTTCAATTCTGTATAGATAATTAGAAAACCTTCACATACTAAGGATTGGTTAAAATCTTTATTGACAATACAATGCAAAAGAATATTGCAATTGTTTCTAAAAACTTGGTATATTCTTCAAGAATTCGCCATACTAATCTTCACACTTAACTTGTCCCTTATGAATTCTTAATGTATGTAATGTTATATAACTAACAAGGTGATTAATTATATCTTTAACCCTATTAGTATTAGGAATACAATAAAATATTTTAGTTAAGTCGAAATTTTTTTCAAATTACTACATATGATTAGTAACTTTTATATTCAACTAGCTTCCTCGTACTCGATTTGTGCTTCTGGTTTTAAGTACATCTTCCGTTGTTCTTGCTTTCTTAAATGTCGTGGAAGGAACATCTTCGTACCGTTTAACCCAAATGCAATCCTGTTCCAGTCTGTCAAGATAGTTGTTTTTAGCAACTTCGGATTTTGAAGAATGACATTGTATGCTTCACGTAACGTTAAGTCATCAAGATCAATCCCTTGTTCAGTAAGAAAATCAATTGTACTACCACGTTGAGTTAATAAGTCATCTAAACCGTTGTCTGTTAACGCTAACAAAGCTTTGAACTCGGTAAAAGTAAAACGATCTCGTACAATATGTTTATTTGTCGCCATTAAATCGTACTTGGCTAATTTTTCTGCAACCCTTTCTCCTTCTGCACTGTTAATTGTATAAATAGTAATATTAAGGCTTTTCAAAAATAATTCCTCCTAATGTTTTCTTAATGTAGGTAACATAAACACTTGATTTAAAAAATGCTAGTAATTTTATCAAAAGCACCACTTCATTTCAAAAAAAAATTGTAAACTTTAAAAACACAAGAAAAGTAGGAGCTTTAGCCCCTACTTAATTACAAAAACCATATCTCACTTAATTTTCCTATCTTTCAGATAAATGACATTATCGACATATTTCATTCATGTAACAAATAAAAATATATCCTATTTTGTTGAATAAACACTAGATTAACAAAGTTAATATTGTTTTTTAGTTAAAATAACATTTTTGTCATTAAATAACTAAAGTTAGTATTTGTAAAAAAGGTGATTGCAATCGCTATTTGTCCCTTGTATGATAAAACCAAGAAAAACAAACATCATTAAATCCGATTTGTCAATACCTTTTCGAGACATTTCATAAAAATTAACCTAAAAAATAGGCTGCGATGTTCGCCACATCGAGCCTAGGACAAAATTTAAAAGTAAGAACACTTATATTTTCGTTTTGAGTCTAAAATTGGAATGCGTAAAATAATATTTCAATTTGTATTTGTTCTATTATGAAAATCTATCATCTTTAATAATACAAAGATACTGCTCTTTATCTTTTTAATCTTTTGTCCTTTGCAAACTATTATACTACCAATGAATCTGGAGGCTTTTTTATGTTAAAAAAGAGAATTAATATAAAAGATATACCAAACGAAGAGTTCTATAAACTACCTAAAGTTTTCATTTGGAAAAAACAATATCGTGAGAATTTAAGTATCGGTGCGAAATTACTATACATGTTAATAAGAGATCGATTTAATTTATCTATATATACAACACAAATTTCAGTTGATAACGGAAACGACACGCCTGCCTTCGTAGATGAAAAAGGTGATATTTATTGTATTTTAGATAATCAAGAAATCGAATTCTCATTAAATATTTCAAACAAAACTGTTACGAAGTTCATGGAAGAGCTTATAGCTGAAGAACTTGTATCCACAGAATCAGTAGATGGAGGCGCTAATCGAATCTACTTGAATGAACCCGATCCTAGTGGAGCGTCATTAGCACATTTCCTAGGTGAAAAAGAATACTACAAACATGTTAAGATGCGTAAGAAAAAGAAGAAAGAACCATTAAAAACATTAGAAGAGTGTATAGCTACTGCTATAGATAAATACGGTGTAAAAAAAGTAGATAAGAAAAATTCCGGTACTAGGGAAGGAAAAATTCCGGTACCTAGTGACGGAAAAAGTACACCCCTTAGTGAGGAGAAAACTCCACCCCTAGGGGAGGAAAAAGTACATCCTAATAATATTTATTCTAGTTATCTTGACCTTAGTGAGATTTATCCCAACGAGAATGATACATATCCAAATAAATCTTCTAAAATAAAAATAGATGAAGAACCAATAGAAGAACTTAAAAATAATATTGTTTTACAAAAAAATAATTATGCCTTATTAAATCCTATCCTTGAACAAGTTGGGATCTGTCCCGATCTAAAGGCAATTAATGTTGTGAAGAAAATACTTGCAGAAGCTGGAATTACAACATTCCACAAGGTAGATGTATTAAATGCAATAGGTAAACATGCTATGAACGTCAAAAAGTATTTATCCCAAGGCGAAGTAATTGAATATGAACCTGCATTTTTCGCTAATAATCTTGTAGACCGTATTAGAGAGAATACTCTTAAGCGTCAAAACGAAGTAAAAAAACTGAAAAAGATAGAAAACCAACAAACCCATGAAACCACTTTTCATTTTTCTTCTTACAATTGGCTTGAAGCAAATTAAAAAAGGGTTCAGTTGCAAAAAACATTTGATAGAAATATAGACCCAATAAAGCCTATTTAATGACAGATTATGACGCACTTCCAAATAACTTATGTATGAACCTAACTTCATTTTAAATAGATTTCACCTATAAGTTAAGTTGGCTTTCATTACTTGCGTAACTTCAACGCCGTTCAATATACAAGTGGCTATTTCATACATCTTAAATTTCAAATCAGAACATACACATTTCTTAATGAAACAGAGGTCCTTTTCACTATATTATTATAATATTTAACTTTAATTATTTATATACTTTTCTCTCCTCTAAACTCATGAATTGCTATAGGAAGAGTTCTTGTTCTATAGCAATTCAACAGTTGAGAAAATAAAAAGACACTTTTTCACAATCTTTAAGTAAAATTCTGTATTTTAGACATACGTAAATGGAATTTCTCTTAGTGCATCTTTTATGAAGTCACTGGAAGTTGCTCCGTTAATTTATTATTCCTCATTCAATTTTAAATACATTTTTAAAGCCTGCATTTCAAAATCGAACTTTCGTTCTTCATCAGAACAAAATATTATCTTTCCTTTATGTATAATTTGGAGCTAATGAACTGTTGAACTTTTTGATAAATCAACATATCAATATCTATATGAATCATATCTACCAACTCCTGAACTCATAAAACGTTTAAAAATCCCTAAAGTTATGTCTCTTAAATATGCTATATCAATATCATTATCTCTCCACTACTTTTTTATTGTTAGGGATTTTACCCCTTTGTTACATATTCTTCTTAACAAAAAAATTAATTTTAAAAAATTTTTTAAACCTCTTTATAAAAGAACTAATGTTCGTGTATAATAAGAACTAATGTTCTTTTGTTTTTAAAAAGAATTACAATGTACAATTATTTAATCCTACTGAATAGGGTCATCTTAGATGTCGATTTTCACATTTTTTATCATTTTAACCAAGATGACTCCTTCTAAAGAATGCAACGATAAGGCTTCTAACCGCAAGAACTGTGGAACTAGCCTAATAAATTAGAGTTCGATAGAACTCTTTACTTAGGAA
>NZ_KV827856.1:426407-434030 GCF_001836235.1 Bacillus sp. HMSC036E02
AGAGTTCGATAGAACTCTTTACTTAGGAATTCCTTCTTCTAAACGAAGTAAAAATGAGATAGTTCAAATCAGCAATATACTGGCGAAACCATTCGTAGCACAAACATATCCTTAACAAACCTACTTCAAGAAGGAGAAGAACAAATTTCACTTTTTGATAATGTCACGCAAAGAGAACAAGAAATAAAGCTAACGAAAGTAACGGATGAAATACGCACAAAATTTGGAGAGAATAGCATATTAAGAGGAATTTCGTATACAAATAATGCAACAGCAAGATACAGAAACACACTGTTAGGGGGACACAAAGCATGAACAACGCTAATATGCAACAAGGCCGAGGAATGGTAAAATGGGCGCAATTCGTCGGAATTCGTGAAATGATCAAAGAGAAAAATAAAGTAGCATCTCCCATTTTAACCTCTGAAGAAAAAGAACTGATTAAGAACATGCTTTTATGTTCCTTATTGTCCGAAGAAGAAATACTAATTACATATTATGAAGGCGGCTATTTACTTACTAACTATATGACCATCATCGATATAGATCCGCTAAATAGCGCTATCATATGTACGGATGCTTTTTATAATAAGTTGACACTACAATTTTCGGATATACTGGATGTAAAATAGAATAGATTTAAACGTTTGTATTGTTATAAAGGAGTGTATAAAATGCAAGGGAATCAGATAAAAAAGAATGCAGCAAGAACAGTTATTCATAATGATATAAATAACTATCCCTATTTAAATATACCTATGATTATCAATGAGAATGATGGAATAATTTACGAGGTTTTAAGCGCTGGTTTTCATAATAATGATGCAGTAGCAATGATAACAACTGATGGTTTCACTACAACTAGGGTAAATACACCAATCGTAACAGTAAAAAACGATGATAGTAGTATCCAAGTATTCCGTTTACCTTTAGAATTGGATGATTGGGTGCTTTCATGTATGCGCGCTGCTTCAATAGGAAAAAATCCGTTCCCATGTAAAGTTGCTTTTGGAATCATTGATACTAAATGTCATGTGGAATTCAAGTAAAAAAGGAGTAAATTAATTTGTTCCTTTTATAATTTTTGGGACATTTATTTTTCTTAAGTTGATGGGGCATGTAGCGGTATCCCTCAATATTAAATTTCAAATGCATGAAAATGAGAAAAAGTTTAAAATAATTTATATACAAATGAAATAATCCAGCGAGAGTATCAAACTGTATACAATTTGCCTTTTCACACTAAAAAATGATACTAAGGTCATTGAAAGGCACCTCAGGGTGTCTTTTTCTTAATTCTAATCCGCAGTAACAAATTCATATTTTTTATATAAAAAATGGAAAAAATATTTTATAATTCTATTTAGATTAATATTACGTTTTCGATATAAAACTTATAGAAAAATGGCGGTGATTGATTTTATGTTTAATATTTCAAAGGGTGCGATGATAGATACAATAAACAATATGATTTACAACATTGCTCTTTATGTCTTTGTATTTATTATTTGCATGTGGATTTTAGTATGTATTGTTCGATTATTTGTAAGGGGATTATCTAGAGTAATACCTATAACGTATACACCTCCATTGCAAGCTAAAGGAAATGGAAAAAGAAAACAAAATAAAAAAAGGAGTGCGTCTTATAGAGTTCAATCAGTTGGAAAGAAAGCAAATACAAATAAAGTTGTAAATTCTGATTTGGATGATGAAGATGATTTTAACAACTATTATGACGACTACAGTTCCCCTAGCTATTATAGCTCTTCTAATAGTTCAAGTTCCAAAAGTTCATATAGTAACTCCAATTATAACAGCACTTCTAGTTACAAAAATGAAGATTCCTCTAGGTATGATAGTAACTCAGATGAAAATGATTATTAATAATATACGAACTTGCATGATAGTGCATAATCTATTTGTCATAGAAATGCACACATCCATGTATTCAAAATATATTAAATTGCAACAATCATTTTGGTTAGGAATCTTATCCATAACATTAAACTTAAGATGGTTACATACGGAGAAAGGCGCCTTTGGTGTCTTTTCTTTGTATAGATCAGTACCAATCTTCTAATATATTACGTAAGAACTTGACGCTATTTTAAATGGCTCAAAAAATAGACAATGATTTTCACTTCCAACTTCACAAAACAATTTCCCCTTTTTAATTTGCTCTATTTGACGATGTTCATGCAAATTGAATCATTCTATCCACTAAACAAGAAATAATTCTCCAAGAACTGAATATATCAATCAATAAAGCAATTTTTCATATAATTGATTTCTTGTTTCATCTAAACCTATATCCTTAGACCTCTACGCTTGAAGTATCCTTTACGGATAAAGCATTCCTTCACTACTACGTCAATTAAATCTTTTCTTGCTGCAGTAGTTTTTCTAATTCATGAAGAAATGTATGAGTTTTCTCAACATCCTTTAAGATATCCTCTAGGTTCTCATTTGCTACAAAATCTCTAATAGAATGGTTAAAAACCATTAACCTACCATATCTATGCTCTATTTCTTTAAACCACACTTCTTTTTCCAAAAGCTTAAAATTTTTACGAATGACTTTTTCCCTTTTTGAAGGGATGGACATAAAGAGTCCTCCTAATACATCACCGATTACATCTCCCATGTGAAAACCTCCCTTTTATATATTGTAACATTTAGAAAAAACAATATATAGTAGTATTTCCAATACACTTCAAATAACGATTCGTTACCAATTAGAGTGAACGGTAGAACTTGCGTTATGGTTTTTTCTTATCTCGACAGAATACGACATCACCATTTACCTTAATTTGGTATGATCATCTGTGTAATTTTACAATTTTCAAAATGGAGGAATTAAACATGTTCAAAAAGTTGAGTACGATTGCATTAGGAAGTGCTTTAGCGATGAGTCTAGTTGCTTGTGATGATTCGTCAAACAAAGCTTCTACAGAAAAGAAAGATGAACCAAAACAAGAGGCTAAGAAAGAAGCAAAACAAGACCAAAAACAAGAAACGAAAAAGGACGATAAAAAGAAGATAACGGTTGCCGATGTGGATACTATTAAAACTGGTGATCCTGTAACTGGTGAAGGTGGAGATAAATACGAGGATCTAGTTGCTAAATATGGCGAACCTGACATCAAATCTGATTCTACAAGTAAAAATGTAAAAACGTATACTGCTAGTTGGAGTAAAAATGCAAAAGGTGGCACAGGAGCTAATTTCACCGTTAGTTTCATTGAAAAAGATGGTCAAAAGTTAGCAGTAAGTAAAACTCAAATAGGGATGGAGTAAATCCTAGTCATAGAAATCATGGTTATGAGGAAACTTCTAAATCGTGATAAAACAAGCACTCGAATGGGTGCTTGTTTTATCATTTGAAAGTAATGAATCACCGGAAATTCCCGCTTATTAACAAACGATTTATTCTTCTTACATTTACCACCAGACAAAAAACATGTAGTACCCTGTATTTTACGTACTGGAAAAGCAATTTCATAGATACATCCTTTTCAACTTGATATGCTCTGTTCTCATAATATAATTCCGTACTAGATATCTCTGTTTTAGATTCTATATATATAACTTGATCCTTTTAATGATTAAATATTGAATCCCGTTTTATTTTCACAAAGTTGTAATGGCACAACCCCCATTCAACTAATTTTTATATATTTTTAGGTTTAGTAGGCAGAAATAACAATTAAAAATAAATTAAAATTGAAAGAGATGATACAAATTATGTTTAAAAATGAGGAAGAGCTGCAAAAAGCTTTTGAAGCAGCAAAGGCGACCTTAGCAATTGAGGGATTGACTGTTACAAAGGAAATGGAGAAAGTCATAAAGGATAAGTTACGGAGAAAGATTACTATGGAGGAATTAATCCGTTTAGCAGATGATATTGCCAGACGCAAATAAATAATCTTTTACTTTAAAATCTGTAACCTTGATACCCGCTTTTCACAAAATTAATAATAAAACCATTTTGGAAAGAGATTCAACAAAATGGTTTTTTAACTCTTAAATGAGTCTTACACTTTATAATAACTCTCTTGGAATTCGTACGGTGAGATTTTCGTATTTTAGAAAAAGTAATAGTGGAAGTTATACCACTTAAGACAAGTTTTATTAAATTACGTATGTAACAACAATGCCAATCTTTTTTCAAAAGGAAGGTTGGCATAACCCTCCATCCCCTCACACCTTACTTTCTCTTAACAACAAACAAAACACCACCCAATCCGCAGTAGCGCTTACAACAATTCCTATACATTTAATCAAAACTATTGATTCTCATATCATTTATTTCTTTGCTTCCATACCCCATTCTCTCTACGAAAAGTATTCTTTCCATTCATGAAGTCAGCTGTATTACCAGGAATGCTATATTTCTTATTCTTTTTCTTAGCCTTTTTCTTAGCCTTCTTCTTCAGCCTCTTCTCTTCTTGAACAGCTTGCAGATCAGCCCTCCATTATTTCAACAAATCCTTTTCACGTCGCATCGAATTTGTGGCTCTCAGACTAAAATATGAATCCAATAATTAGGTGCTTTCTATTTATATACTCTTTTTAACCAAATGTTCATTTTGTTCACATACACGTTTAATGTGTATTTTCTATATAACAAAGAAATAATCACCTGCTATGGACGTTTTCCTTATCTAGACCTAGACCTGTGCAACTATATAAATCAACTAGGGTCTATGTGGAACCTGAATTCCCATTCTTTAAATTTCCCTGGATACAACTCGTGTAGCATCTTATATGGACTATTTTTCCAACACCTATCTAATGAGGTTCTTGCCCCTTGATTAATTATCCATCTTCTACAAATGAACATCATATTTTTATAAATAAAATATTTTTAAAATCATCCCTAACACAAAGAATATAGATACTTATTTTACTTTCAAAGGCTGAAACATAAACATAACTGCATAACTACTGAAAATAAACATAAAATAGACGTTCTACTCCAAATGGATAGAACGTCTTTTCACTTTACTTCATACATATATCAATTTTTCACTTATTCATTTTGCATTACAATTAAAAAATCCATAAATTCATCTTCATTTACAGGTTTACTGTAGTAATAGCCCTGAATTAGATAACATACATTACGTTGTAACACTGTTAATTGTTCCTTCGTTTCTACCCCTTCTGCTATCACTTTCATGTTTAAAGTATGAGCAAGTGAAATAATGGTTTGTATAATTTCATCTCCATCAGTAGAAGTTCCAATCCTATTAACAAATTCTCTTGGAATTTTCAAAGTATCAATTGGATAAAGAGGCAGATACGCTAGTGAAGAATAACCTGTACCAAAATCGTCAATTGATAAATGTACACCAAATGATTTTAATGCTTTTAACTTTAATAAAGTTTCTCTTTCATCTACCATTGCAATTCGCTCTGTTAATTCCAAATCAATCGAATTAGCAGGTACTCCTATCTCTTCTATAGTAGATATCATTGTTTGAACAAAATCTTTCTGTTCAAACTCTATAGCTGATAAATTTATCCCCATCTTTAGATTTGAAAAACCCGCAGAATGCCATTCTTTCAGTTGTCGACACGCTTTCTGTAACGTCCACTTTCCAATTGAAATAATCTGCGCCGTTTCTTCTGCGATAGGTATAAACTCAAAAGGAGAAATCAGCCCAAGCTCTGGATGTTGCCAACGTATTAAAGCCTCTGCACCAATAACCTTACCTGCCTTACTATCAATTTGTGGTTGATACAATAAAAACAACTCATTATTTTCAATTGCATTTGGTAAATCCTGTTCTAATCGTAATCGACGAGTTACTTTTTGAGATAATGTCTCGTCATACATACAAACAGCATTGTTACCTTTTTCCTTTGCGCTATACATAGCGATATCAGCGTGTTGTAAAAGTGTAGTAGTATTTATTCCTCCAAATGGATACACCGCTATTCCTATACTAAGAGATAAGTAAAAACTATGCTGATTTACTACAAATGGTTCTTCAGTTATACGAAATAGAGTTTTACACAAATCCAATAGCTGTTGCTCTGTTTGGTTATGGACAATGATCGCAAACTCATCACCACCTATTCTTGCTAGAGGAATAGTCGGTGACAGACATGTCCTAAAACGTTTGGCAACTTCTTTTAAAACCTTGTCACCAATCGAATGACCCAATGTATCATTAATAGTCTTAAAGCGATTTAAATCAATATACAGGAGCCCAAACTTATCCTGCGTTTTTTGTGCACGCTTAATAGATCTATCTAATTCTTGTTGGAAGAATATACGATTTCCAATCTCCGTCACCGTATCATGGAATGCAAGGTAATTTATCTCTTCCTGTTGTTGTTTCATCCTTGTTATGTCTTTTACCATTACATAGCTCCCAAAGGTTTGTCCTTCTATCATAATAGGAACTATAGTGACATACCAAAAGAGTATATCCTTCTCATTGTTATTTTTCACACGTAACTGTAGTGAAGATGAACTACATCGTTTCCCTTTCTTTATAGCTGCTTCCAATTCAGATTTATCTTCATCTAAAAAAATAGAGAAGCACTCTTTCCCTATTAATGCAGCACTTTCTTTTCCTAATAACATACTTCCAGCCTGGTTTATATTTAATACGATACCGTTTGAATCAATCGTTAAAATAGGATCCGGATGATACTCATATAATGACTTAAATCTCTCTTGATTTTTTACTAAATCATTAGATTTATTTATTAAATCCCTTGTTCTTTGAGATACTGTTTGTTCTAATTGATTATTAAACACTTTTAATGTTTTAGTTAACTCTTTGTTTTGCATTCGTACGATTGTATGACGAATCAGTACAAATACAAAAGCAATACAATTTCCCGTAATTAATGTAGCTGAAGAAGTTTGCTCTTTCAAAGTAAAGCCAATTAAGACTGCAACTGCAAGATAAGGGAATATACCAAGAAGTTTCTCTCCAAATGTCGGATTAATAATAAAATAATTTCTTTTAGAAGAAGTATTCTTTGGGATTGTAGCAGCAATAGCGATAAATAATAGGAAAACTCTATACAAACACCTTAAAAATATAACTGAACGCTCTGACAAATCATCCTGTAAGTAGAAATACAAGTAGTCCGTAATAGCCAATCCAGTTAATACTAGGATAAAAATAAACAATTTACTTTTTGCATTGAAAATAGCAGGTCGAAAGATTAGTGTAACTCCAAGTAATAGAAGTAATAAATCTATAATTGGAAAAATAAATGAGAGAAAAACATCTCCAATTGATAAGAATAAGATATTTGCAGATGGTTTATTAAATAGGTACCACTCTAATGTAAAAATAGCAGTAACAACAATACATAAATCACAAAGTAAATATGCTTTCTCCCATTTGTTACATTCCATCATGATTTTATAAAAGAACGCAAAGAGAAAGAAAAATAAGAAAAACAGTAGAAATACATCAGAAATATTAAAATTTTGTATTGGTAATTCTACATTAAGTACTTGAAAAGCGGATATGAAATTCCCTATCAAAAAACACCCTATTGCAATAGTAATGCAAACCCAGAATACTCCTAACTTAATTTTTTGGGATAATATAGAATACTGTAATGAGATAAATACAGTAGTTTCAACGA
>NZ_KV827856.1:434130-511584 GCF_001836235.1 Bacillus sp. HMSC036E02
AAAATTGCACATATACATGTTTACGCAATGGATTCACCTTCTTGATTTTTCTATACTTTTATTAAAAAATGGCTTGATGGTGGCACAAGTCCTACTAATTAAAATGTGTGCTATCTATTATCCATATTATGACCTTTTTAAAAGATTTCTTTCTACACACAACAATCTTATTAACTTTTTGTAGATGTTTACAATTATCAATACTGAGGATTCTAAAAAGGATAAGCTGAAAAATGTAATTTTTTAAGTATTTGAGCATCGTAAATTTGGCGGGTACAACTTATCTACTCTTTACATATGAGATAGAATCTACTCCTCTATTGGATTATAGCTGCTATCTGTCACACTTAAAAAGGAATGAAAATATACTATCATTAAAATAGAAATTCAAATTAGTTTACGAAACCAACTGTAACTATTATAGTTACACAAAAAGTTGATGTCAATTTCATATCCTCCCTTTTTAACGGACAAAAGACATGACCTATTGAACAAAAATGTGATGTTTATAAAAAGGGCGGTAAAGTTTTATCTCCTTACTCAAAGAATTATAAATGATTTAGAATTAGATGAAATTGAAGCCAATATTGCATCTCCCTAAAAAGAATGTTACTCTAAAAATAGAATTATGAAAGGAATGATGGATGAATAATGATTAACTAATTTATATTTTAAGTTGAATTTTATAACTTCAAACTACAAAATATAGGGTTAGTCTATCCATTTTTAAAATTCAGTTCATACTTTATTTGTCATGATTCAAATGATTAATAAGTACTTATTAAGTATAGACGAAAGACTAATCCTTCCGATTACAAATTGGGGGATTTTTTTATTCCCGTTTGCCTTAGTTGAAACTTACTAATTGTTAAATGTACTTCACAAATAAAGGAGCGAGAAAAATGAGTACTTCAGATACTATTGTTACACATGTAATGCTCTATATAAGTCGTTAATATCCATCAAACTTATATAGAGGAATTAAAAAATGGATGGATGTTCCGACTTTATATGAAACGTTTCGATATATAAAGGAGGAATTATTATGTCAATGATAAAGGTCCAAGACTTAACTTTTTCATACCCAGGTAGCTTTGATAATATTTTTGAAAGTGTAAACTTCCAAATAGATACGGATTGGAAGCTAGGATTTATTGGTAGAAACGGACGAGGTAAAACGACATTCTTTAATTTATTGTTAGGGAATTATGAGTATAGCGGGAAAATCCTTGCTTCAGTAGAATTCAATTACTTCCCCTACTCTGTTTCAGATAAGAACAAATTCACTCATGAAATCCTTGAAGAAATTTGTCCCCAAGCCGCAGATTGGGAACTTCTACGTGAGATATCCTATTTAAATGTTGATGCTGAGGTCATGTACAGACCATTTAAAACATTATCAAATGGGGAACAAACAAAAGTGTTGCTTGCTGCACTGTTTTTAAATGCGGGTCAATTTCTATTAATTGATGAACCAACAAATCACTTAGATACAGATGCACGAAAGATAGTCTCCGATTATCTAAGGAAGAAAAAAGGATTTATTTTAATTTCACATGACAGAATCTTTTTAGATGGGTGCGTTGACCATATCCTATCTATTAATAGAGCAAATATTGAAGTTCAAAGTGGTAACTATTCTTCTTGGAAGTTAAATTTTGATAGACAGCAAGAACACGAGAAGGCTACAAATGAGCGTCTACAAAAAGACATAGGGCGATTAAAACAGTCTTCCAAACGTTCAGCAAGTTGGTCTCATGACGTGGAAGCTTCAAAAAATGGAACGAGGAATTCAGGCTCTAAGTTGGATAAGGGATTTGTAGGACATAAAGCAGCCAAGATGATGAAAAGAGCAAAAAACCTTGAATCAAGGCAACAAAAAGCTATTGAGGAAAAATCAAAATTACTAAAAAATGTGGAAAAAACTGAGTCATTAAAATTGGAACAATTGCAATTTAAATCAAATGAATTGGTTACTTTAGTTGACGTGTCCGTTAAGTACAATGATCAAATTGTGAATGAGCCGATTAGCTTCATAGTTGAACAAGGTGACCGAATTGTACTTGATGGAACGAATGGGAGCGGAAAAAGTAGTATCCTAAAACTAATTCTAGGACATCCGATACAGCATACAGGCTTAGTTACTTTAGGTACAGGACTCATCATTTCCTATGTCCAACAAGATACTTCTCATTTGAAGGGATCGCTATCAGGCTTTATTGAAGAGCACAAGATTGATGAAACCTTATTTAAGTCCATCCTAAGTAAGATGGACTTTGACCGAATTCAATTTGAAAAAGATATATCTCATTATTCTGGTGGACAAAAGAAAAAACTGCTTATCGCTAAAAGTTTATGTGAAAAAGCTCATATATATATATGGGACGAACCACTAAATTTTATAGATATCTATTCCCGTATGCAGATTGAAGAACTTATTCAACAATTTAATCCCACAATGGTTATTGTTGAGCATGATAAAATATTTCAACAAACAGTTGCAACGAAAACTATATCTATGTAGCTCAAAACGAATACTTGAAAATATAATCATTAACTTGAGTCTTTGAATTATAAAAACTTTAATGAATTGATAAAAAAAGCCTAATTTCTCTACAATACATTGAGAAATTAGGCTTTAAATAGTAATAATAGAATTCATAAACACTGAATAATTTACACATTAGGTTTATCTGTTAATGCAGTAACAATCCTGTCCACTAAGTTTTCTGGCATCCATTCATGATTTGTATCATTCGTTTCATTTGGTCCTAAAAAATCAATAAACTTTTTAAACTTTGGAAATAAAACAATAGAAGTGATCCAATGTATTGTATGATTTATGGAGAAGAAATGAAAAACTCCTTGCTTTTCACCCTCCTGTAATATTTCTTTTAACTGTTCAAAATTACCTATAAAATATGGTTGCTATTTTAAATGCCATTCACGCTTAAATATAGGAGTCTTCTTGGCTAAAATGATAAAAATAAGCACATCTTGTTATAAAAACAGATGTGCTTATTTTTTAATTTCTATGCATTTTTACGTTTTAAGAAAATCACTCCACCAACAATTAACAGTAATGCTCCTGCAGCCATAGAGATCCAACTTGTAAGATTAGTACCTGTTTGCGGTAACCATCCAATTTTAGATTGAATTTCTTTCTTAAGTTGTGGTTGTTCTTTTACTTGCTCGTTAGGTTGCTCTGGTGTTGGCGTATTTTTACCTGAATTTGGCTGTTCTGGTTTTGGTTGTTCCGATTTTCCCTCTTTAAATTTCACTGTTTGTCCCTTATCTTCAATTTCAGCGTGAATAGCTACTAATATATTATCTTGATACAGTTCTTCAAATACTACTACTTCTTTACCTTGTAATGCAGAAGCATTGAAAGTGAAGTCTAATGTGATAGAACCATTCTTCTCTTTAGCAGTAAACTTAGATTCTACTGTTACTTCTTTACCATCAACTAATAATGGCTTGTTTGTTGCTTTATCCACTAGTTTACCTTTTACTACGTACTCTTTACCCACGATTAAGTCTTTGTATTCCACTTTATCTTGGATTGTTACAGTTTTAGAAGCGTCTAACTCTTTAGAACCATCAGCTTTATTTGTAGCTGTCGTTTTAATAGAAGGCTCTACAAATCGAACTGTTTGACCTACATCGTTAATATCAGCGTGAGTTGCAATTACTTGCCCTTCATGTAATAAGTCTTCGAACACAACTACTTCTCTTCCTTGCTGTTCAGCACCAACAAAAGTAAAGTCTAATGTTACAAAACCGTTCTTTTCTTTTGCAGTAAATTTAGTCTCAGCTGTTACTTCTTTACCATCAATTAGTAATGCTTTGTTAATAGCTTTGTTCATTAATTTTCCTTTTACAGTGTACTCTTTACCAACAACTAAGTTAGTGTACTCCACTTTATCCTGGATTGTGATAGAATCCTTTGAATGAATCTCTTTTCCACCATCAGCTTTGTTTGTTGCTGTCGTTTTTACTGATGGCTTAACGAACTTAACTGTTTGACCTTTATCATTGATATCAGCATGTGTCGTAACAACTTTTCCGTCTTTCAGTAACTCTTCGAATACTACTACTTCTTTTTCTTCTAAACCAGTTGCATCAAAAGTGAAATCTAGTGTAATAGAACCATTTGCTTCTTTTGGTGTAAACTTCGTTTCAACAGTTACTTCTTTACCATTTACAACGAATGGTTTATTAGTCTCTTTATTCATTAATTTACCTTTTAAATTGTACTCTTTACCTACTTGTAGATCTTTGTATTCCACTTTATCTTGGATTGTTACAGACTTAGACGTGTGCATTTCTTTTGTACCATCTGTTTTATCAGTAGCTGTTGTTTTTATTGAAGGAATCTTTTCATCTTTGACAATGTGTTTAATGATTTGACCATTCTCTTTAATTTCAAAAGAGAACGTTTCTTCATTTAATACATAACCGTTTGGTGCAACAGTTTCTTTATATGTGTATTTTCCAAATGGTAGCTTTTCAAATTTAGCGATACCTTTATCATCTGTTTTACCTTTTACTACTTCTTTTCCTGCTTCGTTATAAATTGTAAATTCTGCATTTGGAAGCTTGTTATTTCCATCAGCTACATCTACCTTTGTAATTTCTAGATCACCTTTGATAAGATGATTAACTGCCAATAACTCAATAATCTTTCCATGTTCCTTTATTTCGAACGTAATCGGTTCTTTAACAAGAACGTAACCATTTGGAGAAGCCTTTTCTACAAATGAATATTTACCATACGCTAAATCTTTGACGTTAATCTCACCATTTTTATCTGTCTTATATTCCCCAACTACTTTTCCACTTGCATCTTTTAGCTCGAATGCTGCACCTTCTAATTTTTTACTAATATCCTCATTATCTACTTTTAGTAATTTTACACTACCTTTCACTTCGGTATTTTCCACTGTAAAAGTAAGTGTTTTATTGTTCTCTTTAATTTCAAAAGGATACTTTGTTTTATTTCCAATATATCCATTAGGTGTTTTTGTCTCTAAGAAATAATATTTACCATACGTAAGATCTTCAACGTTTGCAATTCCATTTTCTTTTGTTACTACTTTTTTCACTTCTTTTCCATCTTCAGTGAAGACTGTGAATTCAACATTTGGTAAAATCTTTCCTGAATCACTAAGCTTTTTAATTTCGATGTTACCTTTTACTTTGTTATTTACTATTTGGACAGCTCCTGTTTCCCCTGTCTTAACTTCAATAGTTTGTGGTTTATCATCTGAAACATAGCCTGTTGGTGCTTTAATTTCTTTTAATGTGTAAGTACCAATTGGTAAGTTGTTTAATTCTGCCATACCATCAGCACCAGTCGTGATTTTTCCGACTGATTCATTATTTGCATTAAAGACCTCAAATACTGCACCAGCTAAAACTTCTCCATTTTCTCCAACCTTTTTAATTTTTAAAGAACCAGCTGCTTCCCAATTTACTGCAAGATCACTACTAAGCTTTTCTTCATTTCTCTCTAATAGTACTGTAGCATTCTGAACAGTATCCGTACCACGATAAGCAATTGCTTGAACTTTAGTTAAATTAGCAGCAACACTTAAATTAAATTCACCCGTTTTTGTATTCTTAGGAATTTGGATACGAAATTTTTCTCCAACTGAAAGCTGATCTTTCACTTCTCCATTTTCACTAACAATTCTAACTCCATTAGGTGCATTTTTCGCTACTACCTTATAAGAACCACTCTTAGCATTTGTTTGTACTGAATATAGATTTGTTTCGAAGAATTCACCCTTTAATTCTGCTTTTTGCTTTTCAGCAGGAATCACATTCATAAAAACATCTTGAGTCTCTTCACTATTGTTAGCATTACTAATAATAGCCTTAGCTGCTTTTTCAACATTTTTATTCTCATGTTTTAATTCATTTACATCGAGTTGACCTAATGCATTCCAAACCGCAAGTTGCGTTGCATAATGCGCTTCATTTTTATTAGCTACTCCCAGCTGTTCAGCACTTTTTTGCGGGAAACCATTTAATAAGACTCTATATACTACATTATCTGTTTTCCCCATTTCAGGAAGATCTTCACCATTTGGTGATTTTAATCCAAGGGTTAAGCAATAAGCAATTTGACCACTTGAATTTTTAATCATTTCAGTGCGAATGTACTTACCTAGACTATTACTATAACTCCAGTCCATTGAATATTTCTCATGCGTCATAACCTCTGCACTAGCCCTAGGTAAAAATACATTAAGGAATAATGCCAGTACTGATAATAATGTAAAAACTCTTATAATGACTCTCTTACCCAATTTTGTAACCTCCCTAGAATAAATTAATCCGAGTATATATCGCAATATCTAAAACATTCACGATCGACCCAATTATCATTATAAAACAATAAATTACAAATATTAAATAATTTTAGTAAAATAGTCAAAAAATTTACACATTTTATTATTTATCAAGTTTTTTAACGAATTTACTATATACAAATTCTAAAACACGCCTACAATTTAAAAGACAAATATGTATGTTAAATATATAAATAGCAATTCCTTTACTCCAGTTATTAAGCTTTCCCCTATTAAAAATAGCCTTTTCATTTTCTTGTTAACCTGAGTAATTTATACACCTCTTTTAATCTATTACATTCCTCCATTTAAATATAAAGGTGACTTCTCGTTCAAATAATAAAGCGAAACTTTAATCCGCCCGATTCCCACCTAACTTCTTTGCTTTCATTGAATTTTTGGGCGGGAGGCTTACTGCCCAAAAATAACGGGATATATTATGCAATATTGCATTTGATAATCATTTTCATTGTAACTATAATGATTACAGGATTACTATTAATCTAATATTCTACATGGAGGTTTTATTATGTTTAAAAAAATTATTGTATCTTCTATGGCGCTTACTATGTTCGGTGGAGCTGCAACTATGCTAGAGGCACCTACTGCTCAAGCAGCTTCTTATAACTCAACGTCATCCTCTTACTTTGATGTCACTCCTGAAGAGGCTGTGGCTTTCTATCAATCTCAAGACTATAAAAAATTAAAAGTATTTTTGGATGACTTTGAAGCTAGAAACCCTTATACTCCAGGTGGAGGCTACGCTCAAGGGAGTGTACGTATGCAAAAATTCAACGATGCTCTTAGAGATGCCAAATTAACAAATGTCTACCAAGAATTTATTAGAATCTCATACTACAATCATTATCCAGAACCAAAATAATAACAACAGATTAAATGTTTATTATTTCTATAACTTAGCCTAATTTTAAATGTATAACCTAAAAATAATTACTAAAAACCACTCATATAAGGGTGGTTTTTCTATTTCCCCATATAATTTAGCGGAATGTTACATCATCTTTATTTTAATATCTTTTATAGTAGACATTCTCTCGTTGACACAATCTAGTAGGTTAGCAATGGGGATATCAAAATATATTTATAATTATTTTCTGTTTAATAGCAAAAAACGAACACCCTCTCACAATTAGATAAGGTGCTCGTTTTCATTTTTATCGGTAATTCTCAATTCATTTTAGCTTCTTTCCAATAAGCAAAGATTAAATTAACTTAAAAACAAAGCGTTTTAAATTTAATTCACAGATCTTACTGAAACTTGGAATTGCCCCTTAGAACCATCATCATTTGAAACGTAAATTTTATATGTTCCATTCGGTAATGGAGATAAAGCATTCCGTACATTTGTAACATTAATTTGTTGTTCTCCAGGTTTTATATAACCACCAACAATTAGCTCTGTATTTGGACCTTTTACACTATATCCCATTGTATTTTGACCATTATTTTTCATAGAGAAGCTTAAGTCAGTACTCCCATCATATACGAAAGAAGTTACAGCCTCGCCACTATAATTCATTGTTTGGGTTAATAATAAGTCTGCAGAAACATGTTCAACTACATGAATTGGATCATTCGTTTTGTGTACTTCTTCAGCATAAGTATTATTCCCTAACACACCAAGTGTTAATGCTGAAACTACTCCACAACTAAGCACTAGTTTATTTAACTTCATTTTAAGTTCCCCCTTGATGTTTGTATTCTATTACCATCATACATCCTTTTTTAAGTGCGTTTTTATGTAATAATTCATATCTATAAACCCATATATATTAACTTTACGCCTTAATAGTTATTGAGAAAGCCCCATAGATAAAGCTACAATATTACACTTCATAAAAAAACATGTAAATTTTAAAGTCTTTTTCTAACAAAGTTTTATACGAGTAAGTACCAAAATACTCAAATAAATAGCATTTCTATTTCAGATAAAATGTACTAATAAAATTTTTCTAAAATTTCACTTTGTAATTTGATATATTCCATGTTAATATAACGAAGGCTACAAAACAGGAGTCACCACGCATATCTTTTTCACAGAATATTCATACTTAAAAAGACTTATTTTATCAGTAACTCAATCCAAATTTCACCTATACAAAAGTTAGTTTATGATTTCATATGTACATAAATTTAAATAGATTTTTTATCTATTATTTTTTTCTATTTTCCTTATCAATTTTAATACGAGTAATATAACAGCACTTTTCAAGTACCCTTCCTTTTTTAGATAAAAAGTCTACTAATACTAAACATCTATGTCCAACTCATACATAATTCTACTTACAAACTATCGGAGATGCAAAACTATGGGAATTTCTACTCTTTTATTAAATACCTTTATTATAATAATTTGTATCCTTAGCTATCACGTATTTTGGCTAGAGTTTAAAGAAAAAATAACATGTAATAATATGTTATTTTCTATCCTTTCCTCCATTGCTATTATTTTTTGTATGACTTTTCCTTTTCATTTACATGTGGGATTTATTTATGATTTACGTTTTATTCCTATTATATTAGTTTTTCTATATGGAAATACAAAAAACATTGTTTTTATAGGAATTTTATATCTTTCTTACCGGTTTTACTTAGGCGGAAATGGCGTTCTTCCATCATTTATTATCTTTACTATCATTTCTGTTATAACAATGCTCTTTCGTTACTTATTACCTATGTATTTTAAAGAAAAAAAGATATTATTAAGCTTACTTCTTATTTTAGTATGTACAGCTTCCCTTTCTATTTGCGGTATTGTAACTCAAATAAATACAGGAGGTAAAATAGACTCTACTCTCATAGAATTTTTATTAAATTATATAGTCATTAATATTTTCACAGTATTATTATCAGTTTATTTTATAGAGGAAATGATTGAGAAATATAAAATGAAAGAAAAACTGCAACGGGCTGAAAAATTTTATATAGCTAGCGAACTAGCAGCGTCAATTGCACACGAAATCCACAATCCACTAACCACGGTACATGGATTCACTCAATTATTAAATGAAAAACATGCCTCTAAGCTATCTCAGGATCAATACTTAGAAATCATGTTAATTGAAATGCAGCAAATACAATCTACTATTAATAACTATTTATCTTTAACCAAACCACAGAATACCCTAAAAGAAAAAATAGATATTAATCACATTTTAAATCAGGTGAAAGATACTATTTCACCACTCGCTCTATCATACAAAGTTGAAATCAAACAAAATAGTACAGATTCCTTTTATATAAATGGGGACCCCGAAAAATTCAAACTCTGTCTAAACAACATCATCCAAAACGGAATTGAGGCTATGAAAAATGGTGGATTATTACAAATAAATATACAAAAAGTAAAAGGGAATATCATAATTGATATTATTGATTCAGGAATTGGGATGTCATCTCAACAAATAAAACGAATTGCTTTGCCATTCTATTCAACAACAGAAAAAGGAACTGGGCTTGGTACTATGATTGCTTATAGTATTATTAGAGAATTAAACGGAGATATAGAAATAGAGAGTGAATTAGGTAAAGGGACACGCTTTTCTATTAGTATCCCTTGCTAATGTGATAACAATTTTCTGTTTAGTTAATTACATAAATGAATTTTAAGAATCCCGCTAGCTAGCTTACTTATTAATTATCTTAAATTCATATGCGTTAATTAAATATAATAAGGATCAGAGCCTATCTATTGTTACAGATACACTCTGATCCTTTAGTTTAATTCAATTAAAAACACTTAATATTTATAACTTTTCTTACATCGTGATGAAATACTAGTTCATCGCTTTTATCTTATTTACTGATTAGATTGGTTTAATATAAATATAACATCTCGCGACACTTAATTTGTTATTATCATTAGAGACATTGCCTGCAGTTGTTTTTTCATTAAAGTACAGACCTTTTTCCATTCATTGAAAAAGACAACTCCCCTTTTACTACTTCACTTCCACCGTATAATTCCCTGTCCCCCCGCCATACTGATACACATGTAAATAATACTTCCCTGGATACGTATAGTAACTACCTACTAGTTTATTCCCTTGTTGCTGAGCATACGTAACATAATTATTTAAATCTGCTTCAGAATAAAGTACCCAGTTCATTCCAATATTATTTTCATTCGTTACGTTAATTTGAAGGTTTTTAGCAGTCTCCACATTAAATTCAAAGAAATCACTTGTATCGCCATTTCCTAAACTAGCACGTAAAACTTGATTTAACTGCAATTGGTTTGCTGTTTGGAATGAGTTATTCGGTTCTTTTTCTACACTGTTATCTTCTTTCTTTTGAACAGTTACAGTCGCTGTAGCAGTATTAGTTGCTCCTTTATCGTCTGTTACCGTTAATTTCGTCGTATACGTTCCTTCTTTTGTATATACGTGAGTTGGATTTTGCTCATTACTTACTGCTCCATCACCAAACTCCCATTTATACGAAGTAATTTTCCCGTCTTCATCTTTTGATCCGTCGCTTGTAAATAAAATTGCTTCATTTACATTTCCGCTATACGGACCGTTTATAACTGCAACTGGTGCTTTATTCTCTGCACCTTCTTCTGTATTAATACCGTGGAACACAACATCATATTCAAATTGTCCTGATGTATTCACGCGATATTTTACAAAGTATGCTGTTACTGTTTTATAGCCTGTCCATTCCTTTGCACTTAAACGTTTTAACGTATCATTAACGTTTTGTGTAATTGTTTCCCAATCTTCATATTCTCCTTTTGCTGCAGTTCCTGTATATGTTCCTTGTAGTGTGAATGTATTAAAGAACTGTGATTTATTTTTCTTCACTGATACATTTTTCAATTTTGCTTCCGCTGTTATTTCTGCTGCAATATCTGAAACTGGCTTCGATGCATGATTCGCTAAATAATCGTCTGATACTAATGGCACATTATATTTCTCACGATTATCAACTAGCATTTGCATATAGTCCTGATATTCTTTATTTAAATTCGCATCTTTACTTAATGTAGAGCGATATGCATCATATGCTGTTACATCATTTTTCCTAATAAGATCATGTATTTTATCGAACATATCATATCTCTTATTGTACATATACGATTGTAAAGCAAAGGAATAATTATAGAAATCCCACGTTCCATACTTTGCATTTAACGTTCGCTCTGCCGTATAACGCTCTGCTGGATTTGAAGATAATCCTCCTATAATACTCTTTCTCGGTACAACATTATCCGTTCTCGTTGCCCCTGCAAAAAACTCAGCATTTCCTTCTTCAAACCAAGATAATCTTTCATTTTCATATATTTTCCCTTGTCCCCATAACCCTGGTACTTCATATCTACCTTGTAAATAATGCGTGAACTCGTGTCTGAATAATTCTTCTAAACTATAAATACTTTCTTCTGGCGTACGCTCATAAGTAAAGAACGTACCTGTTCCTTCTATATAAAGACCACCGTTATTCGTTTCATAACCGTACAATTGACGATTAAATTGATATTCTGCTGGGCTATTATAAATAACCATCGTTAATACATCATCAGGATTTCCTTTTTCTAAAGGTTGATCACTTTCAACCGTACGATGGAATTGTGCCTTTACTTCTTTTGCCGCCCAATATAAACGTTTTACTTTTTCTTCTGTCACTTTATCTCCAGCTTTTAAAACAATTGCCCCATCATCAAACGTATACGTTTTTGGCAAATATTTTTTCTTTCCATCTTCTCTTATTTGATCTAAATTCACTACTTTACCATTTGCATCTTTTCCGCCATAATTCGTTGCAATTTGCTCAGCAGCTACGAAATATTGCTCCCCTAAATACGGATACATTTTCATCGCATCTGTTACAACTTGTAACCCTTTCGTTCCTGTACTATGGAACATACCGAGTCTACCTGTATAATAAATGCCATTATTAATAAGCCAACCGTTTTTTTCTGTAATCGTTCCCATTAATGCAAAACGACTTAATTCATTAATATAACTATCTATTTTCTGATACCATACTGTATCTTTCGGTGCTTTCCTCGTATCGTACAAATACGATTGAATGTCGTAATCAACACCTTGCATAATATCGTAAATAGCATTTCCAGCTGAAAGATTATCTACTAATGTAGAAAAATTATCATTATATTGTTTAAAAATCTTTGCAGCCGATGTTATCGTTTCCACATCGCTCGAAGCGTTTCCTATTAACTTTCCGTATGATGATACCACTCTATTTTGCTCTAATGTACCCAGCTTGAAATTTGAATTGTTAGCCATCGCTTTTAATGCAGGTAAGCATTTATCATGATAACTCCGTTCATTTAATTTACTAAGTTCCGAATTATAAAATCCTAAATAAAATCCTGAACGTAATACCTCTACTAATGTCTCAATCCCTTTTGAATCATCCTTCGTATAGGCTTGTCCTTGCTGCTTCAATTTATCAATAATCGCCTGCATCCTACTATCATTTTGATAGAATGCTAGACTGTCTGTATTAAACTGAAATAGCCCCGTAATTTGCTCCCAATCAATTGTTACAAGTAAATCTACTAACTGCTGATTGCTTAATTGATTTAATTCGGCAATTGTATAAGTTTTCGCTACAGCTAATTGCTTACTTTCTTTTTTCACCTCAGGTGGTCTTTGTGATAAATCGGCAAATTGTAACCTTTTCTCAAAAGACTTGCTTTCGAGCACTTTCGATGAATGAGCTAATTCTTGTACTGGTAGTTGTACACCGACTGGCTCCATTTTGAGCACATTTCGATAAGAAACTTGCTCTCCCTTAGTATCTTCTGCCAAACTTACCCCTTGAAAACTCCCTAACATTAAACTAGCAAAACTTACCCCTACTAACATTTTCTTTGAATAGCCTTTCATGCTCTCCCCTACCTTACATTTTTAGTGTCACGCTCCATTATTTTACTATTTTTACTTTTTGTCCTGTATTGAGAAAAAATAAGGTAACGTTCACACATGTATCCATTCCATATAAAATTAACGCTTGACTTTCCGTGCATTTTATATCAAAAAAGATAGATGATAGCAAAATTCCTGCTACATCTATCCTCGTTTTCAACACTATGATTTTAACTTTATAAATGTAACTTCCGGTAATGTTTGCATGTGCTGAATAAACTCATTCTTTTCTTCTGACGATATATTTTTCAGTTGCATCCCTACCTTATAAACAGTTTCTGTACTTTGCTGTGAAGCTTCCACCTCATATGAGAGTATTGGGATGCCTTTCACTTGTAGTGTTTCTAATATTTGTTGTACCGCTTCATGTTTATTTACAAACATTTGCACTGTTATATTTTGTGGAAATAAAAATTGCACCTTAAAAATACGACTTACAATTTCTAAACCAATTAAAACGAGAATCGTCGCTCCAATACCTACTACATACATTCCCGCTCCAATTGCTAATCCTATGCCGGCAGTAGCCCATAAACCAGCCGCGGTCGTTAATCCTTTCACCGCCTGCTTTTGAATAATAATTGTGCCTGCACCTAAAAAACCAACTCCACTAACGACTTGTGCTGCAATACGACTTGGGTCTAGAGACATATGCTCTTCAAACACAATATCTGAAAAGGCATATTTCGAAACAACCATTATTAACGCACTTCCTACCGCTACGAGGAAATGAGTCTTTAATCCAGCTTCTTTCGATCGAATTTCTCTTTCAATACCAATCATTGCTCCTAACAAGCCAGCAACACCGATTCGTATAATAAAATCAAAATCTACACTCACGGGCACTTCCCCCTTTCATTCATTATAGATAGATAAAACAAAAATTATCACAAACATCCTTTTATTTACATATAGGGGTACCGCTAAAATATACTTAATACTCCGACCGTTTTATGTTAATATTTAAAATATTAACATAAAATAAATAACTTCTAATTTTAAACCTTCACTAATTTTCTAAAAAATCAAAGATGAATTACGTGAAATTAGGTTGAGAAACTATGGAAAACGCTTTCGCTTTGTATCGTAATTTTTTATAAAAACTATATAAATAAAGGAGCTTACTAACAATGAACGTCTCATTACTCACACCTACTACTGATTTACAAGAAGAATACTTAGATTTCTATAACGAATGGAAAGATAGCGGTGAAACAATGATCCCGTGGATTATCTCAAAAAATCCTGCCAACTTCCCAGCTATGGTTCAAGAACTTCTCGATGCGCATAACGGAATAAATATCCCTGAAACTTGGGTACCAGACTCTACATATTGGCTTGTTACAGATGAAAATAAAATTGTGGGAGCTGTTAATATACGTCATAGTTTAACCAAACATTTATTTAACGCTGGCGGTCACATTGGTTATGGCATTCGCCCTTCTGAAAGAAGAAAAGGTTATGCTACGAAGTTACTAGCATTATCATTAGAAAAAACGAAGGAGTTAGACATCACGAAAGTACTTGTCGTTTGCGACGCTGTGAATACCGCTTCTGAAAAAACGATTTTGCATAATGGCGGGATTCGTGATGATGATTTCACTGAGGAAGATGGGAATATAGTAAGAAGATATTGGATTGAGCTATGAATAATCACAAATAAGCGAGAAAGTGATTATTCACTTTCTCGCTTATTTTACACTGCTTCTATTTCAAACTGCACTGTAATACCACTTGGATCTACCACCACAAACCCATTTGTAGTTTCATTTATTTCATGTTGTTTTTCTATTAATCTTTCTTTCACTTCGTCTAACGCTTCTTTATGCGGTAGTACAATAGCATATACCTTTAGTCCAGTTGCATATACTGGTGGGTGTGGATTGTTTACTCCGTTCCACGTATTTGCACCAATATGGTGATGATATCCCCCTGCTGAAATAAATAAGCAATCCTCTTCACGCTGTTGTACTTCAAAACCTACTGTTTCCACATAAAATTCATATGATTTCTCTACATCAGCTATTCGTAAATGTACGTGCCCAACGACAGTATTAGCAGGCAAACCATCAAACTCATAATCAACGAGTGTTGCCAATTCTTTTAAATCAAGTGGTGTACTTCCTCCTGACCCTTCTCCCCATTGATCACGCGGACGGTCTGCATAAATTTCAATACCATTCCCCTCTAAATCTTGCAAATAAAAAGCTTCGCTATATGTATGATCACTTGCACTATTAAACCTTGAAATTGGTAAAATTTCATTTGAATATGTATAACGCCCTTCTTGCTCATCCGGGCTGTCAATTACATTCTTATTACGAAGAACCCCAAATAGCGCAGAAGCAAAAGCTTCACGAGTCGGAACTAAAAAGGCTACATGATATATACCAGTCGTACGCGGTTCTTGCAGTACCCCGTCCTCTAACTTTTCAAGAACAAGTAACGCGTTCTTTCCACCTTTTCCAGATAAATATGCTTTATTCCCCTCTTGCTTAATTACCTCTAATCCTACAACATTTTCATAAAAAGCAATTTGACGCTCTAAATCTTTCACTTTAAATTCAATATGACCAATACGTGTTTTCGGATGAATTTGTACCATGAATAACTCCATCTCCTTATCCCTATATTTTTCCATTACATATAACCGTTACTATGAAGGATACAACTAAAATCATCCTATGTAAATAAGAAAAGTCAGAATTTACATATATTTTTATTTTCATAATAAAAAAGCCACCTTTTCTAAATTTCAGAAAAGGTGGCTTTATAACTCTTATCTCATTTTATGTACTTCAGCAACTAGTTTTCCACCCTGAATGCCCATATAAAGCTTCACAGGTGCATCATTCGTATTTTCAAATACTAAATCTAAATATGGATATGCAATTGTAGCATCTCTTCCTTGTGGAACATAACCTACCGTTTTAGAATGTGTAGTTCTCTCCACCATTTTCAGGCCAGCTTGATCTGCTGCATTGTATAAAGTTGAAGATGTTTGACAAACACCACCACCATATCCATCTACTAATTTACCATCAACTATTTCTTTCCCTAATTGATATCCTTTATCTGGTGTTGTATCACCGATTAATGAATTAAAAGAGAAACGGTCTCCTTTTGCTAACACAACTCCATTTATGCTCGCTGCTGACAAACGAATATTCTCAATACGGCCACCTGTTGAACCACCTAAGTTCGTTTCATATCTACCAATTACCGTACCATTTCCTTGCGCATCACTTAATGTTGCGACTGGTTTTTTCTCCACGATCGGCAACTGATACGTAGCATCCCACATACCAACGTTTAACAATTTATCTACTAATTCTTTTTCCAATAATTCATAAGAAGGTTTTCCTTCTTGCCAACTTCCATCAGGTGCTATACGTGAAGGAACCATTTTTTTGTCGACGCTTTTTCCAACCTCACCAACAACCTTTGTTACAGACTTTTTAAATTTCGCTTCATCTTCAAAATAGCCTAAACCAGATAAATCTAATTTTTTCACTTCAGTACCAGTTCGACCATCAACTAAACTAATAGTATCCTGTACTTCTGCTTTAGCCTCTACAGTGTGCCCACCAATATCACTTACCAATGCAACATCACTTACTTTTGCACCACAGCCACTCATTATAGCTACACATAACACCCCAACTAATATACCCTTTACTTTACGGAACAATATACTCTCTCCCTTTCCCCAACATCACTATTATGTATTTATTTCATTTTTATGTATGTTTTGTTACAATCATTTTACAATATGTTTATAAAATGTTACAAGTTATTTTTCACTCTATATAAATTACTCTTTTCTTTTATAAATGTCTATACATATTTACATAAAAGTTTGAGTTTGATAGAATTGTAACTTTTATGTAAACTCCCCCTTTTATCCAGTATATACCATTAAGCAAAAGAAATACAAATCAAAAACCCTCAAGCTATTTTTTATAAAGTGAAACTTTAATCAGTGGGGGTTTTACGGGCATCCCGACCTTCTTTGTTTCTGCTGAATTTTGACATGGGGGTCTTATTGCCCAGCAAATAGCGGGATAAAGAGAAATCCCGTCAACATAAATAGGTATTTGCCGTGCCACCGCTCCGCTTTTGCACATACATTATGGTGTATTCAACCTATTTTAAAGAAATGGAGGATGTTATTATGTATCCCTACAATCCATATGATCCATATAATCAATATGCGTACCAACAACCACAGTATGACTTACAAACACAATATCAATCTTATATAGATCAAGCAGAGCACACGAATCCATACGACCAAAATAGACAATTCCAACTTCCAATCTCTTTTCCTGGCACTGGAAATCGTCAATTAGAAAGACGCGTAAATGAGCTTGAACAAAGAGTACGTCAACTAGAAAATACAGTTGAGCGCCATACACGTAGACTCAACCGCTTAAACCAACGTTTACGCACAGTAGAAAACAGACTAAACATTCCATTCGCAGCATTAGAAGACGGATTTTAATTGAAAAAATAAAAATTATATAAGGAAGGGGCTCCCCCTTCCTTATATAAATTGACGAAAGTTTTTTCCATCTCTATACTGATAAGAGTTAATGAAATGAAACAAGGTGATAAATATGGATTTTGAAATAAATTATCTTTCCTTTTATGTTGTACAAGTAGAAGGAAAAGGTGAAGCAGTTGATAAACGCTACAAACATTTTCAAACTTTAGACGCTGAAGAATATGAAGATAGCTCCTTAAAAGAATTTTTGAATGGTGAGTTATTAAAAATATCGAAGCGAAAAGTAGAACGTCATGCAAAAACAGAACAAGCCCCAACAAAAATTGGTCGCTTTATTGTAGAAGAAGGGCACGAACTTGATTCAAACCCTCATTACAACCTTTTTAATCGTATTCGCTTTGCAGAAACAAAAGAAAACTTTAAAGATATGAGCGAACCTCTCGTTTATACATATCTTGACACAAGCGCTGTACGTGGTGGTGTATTTTTAATTGCTCAGGCAAAACTACGCAAATACTTTGATGATCCATTTGTATTCGTAATGAAATGCGACTTCGAACCAAAGGTTGCTTCTATTTCTGATGAATCAACACTGATTCGTAACGTTGAAATGGCCATCACAACAAAGAATATGAAATCTATCCAATATCCGTACATGCCTGAAGAAGGAATGGTTGAAGTAGGCGAACTAAAAATACATCAAGCATCACATGCCCGCTACTTTGAAGACTTCTTAAAATTCGTCGAATATGAACGCTCTATGCCTGAAATTATGAAAACACAAGTAATGGACATGGTATACGACCAAATTGAAGATGTATTTGAAGAAGGTACGGAAGAACGCGAACAATTCGACCAAGCGATGGAAGTATGGGCTGCCAGTCCGAAACGCGAAATTATGGAACAATTTTCAACTGAAGAAGTAATGGAAGCAACCGCTCAAATCGTCGAGCATGCTCCTGAAGTGGAATTAAAACTAAAAGCCGATCATATCTCTGTGAAGGCGTTGCTTGCGGATTTTGGGGATCAAATACATATTGCGAAGGTAAATGATCGATATGTACTTATGATTGAAGCAGACACACTTACATTTGAAAAAGGCTTCTCTCCTATTGAGTTTCTGAAGCCAGATGAGCTGCAAGATGTGATTGAGCGGATTGAGAATAAGCAGCAGTATTCGTTTGATCCGAGCGGTATTGAATAAAGTGAAACTTTAATCAGTGGGGTTTTGTTCATCCCCCACTAATTATTAGCCCTCACCAATCGGGCTTTTACGGGATAAATACTTCCATATAACTGTTGTTACTGGGCGCTTTTAATAAGCGCTCTTTTATTTATATTAAAAACCGATTCTACTAAGAATCGATTTTTAATATAAATAAAACATGTTTATTTTTAAATTTTTTTGATGCAAGATGACATTTGTTGCAGAATCAAATATATCCCTTCCTTGTTATACAGGCTTATTTCCATTAGAAATATCTACTTCAATATTTCTAGTTGACCAAGTCCTTCTATAAGTTGTTAAAATGCAAATTTCACTTTACTACCTCAAATTTATTGTACTCGTAAAAAGATAATTGAAAACGATATTCCGGATGTTCTCTCACCCAATCGTAGGCTTCTTCTAAAATTTCCATTTTGTTTTGCAAGTCATTAAGTTCACTACATTCGTCCCTTTTCTGTTTGCACAGAGGGCAGAATCCATTCACTATTTCCGCACTCGTCGCCCTAATAGTTTTACTTTCTAAATCAACTACTAGACGAAGAATAACAGAATGCTCTTCTTTTGTAGTCACCTTCATTTCAGCAATCCGATCCTCATTCCAAAAGACACCGTTTAATTCCATCTTTACTGTGACATCTTTAATATCCAAGTCTACCACTATCATACCTCCCTTATACAAAACTCAATCTTACTCTTCTATTTTAAACTTTAATACACCACAACTTAAAGAGATATTAAGTTTTTTCCAATTCTTCTTTACTATGAAAGAAAGTGTAGTTAATGCTAATTGTGTAGTAAATATTATCCAAAAAACTAAAACAGTTTAAATGTTAAAGATTGTTTCCATTAAGCTACACTCTTTTCTTTATATATATTTTTATTTTATTAATACAGTTTAAAACTCTTATTACGTCTTAACACTCCCAAAGCAATTATAATGCACAATCACAACAACAAGTTGATGCCTATTTAATATCAATACGCTGTTATTACATGTATGTAGTTAGAGATGGAGGAGCAATTCATTTAACCTCTGTATTCTCCTCCATCTCAGCCAAATACCTAATCTGCCGTTCCGCTTTTCTCACTGCTGTACGAAAATGTTTTTTCAGGAGTTCTACTGTATTTTCACTTATATAATATCTTTCCGTTATACTTTCCCACGTGTCACCACTTTCAAATGTACTCCATTCAAAAGGGCGTTCTGTATTTTTCTTTAGTTCTTTAAACACCCATTTTCGCATCTTTTTTTTCGCTTTTTCTGTTAGTTTTCCGTTTTTTACAAGTTCAAGTTCACCATGTCTTTTGTATCGCTTATTAATATCTCTCTCGCTACACACTTTAAGAAGTATATTTGCTGTATTTTCAGCATCTGCTAAAGCACGGTGCTGTTTTCCTTCCCACGTTAAAGCGAGCTGTTCTACCGCAAATTGTAAACTTGGCGTATGTTCAAACAATTCCTCATATGCTTGGAAAACAAATTTTTGCAAATCAATTCTATGTTCTTTTTCTATACTTGGGCATTCAACACCATATAATGTACAATCATGAGATAGAAAGCGATAATCTTCTTTTCCCCATGAAACAAATATAGAACCTTCGCCGATGAACTGAATAAATTTCTCTATAATTTGAGGGAATTTTTCTACACCCATTAAATCTTTTTTCGTAATACCGGTTAATTTTGTTGTATGACGAGTTAATCGTGCACTTGGTTTTACTAACTCCGAAAATTCTTCAATTATCTTCATTGTACCTATTTCTATTTTTACAGCTCCGATATCAACTATTTCTGACGGATCTTCTGATTTATACGGTCTGAAATTCCTCTCAATATCAAACACAATAAAATGTGTAGCGTTTTTCAATTTATTTACCTCTTTCTAAATTCCTTTTCACACAAACACTTTATTTTCAGTATTTATTTATTCATGTACTTTATACAAAAATACTCCGAATAAATAAATGAAAATTCAGTCTCGTTATGATATGTAAGTAGGAGGACATCTATAAAAATGCAAAAAAAAGAAGGGCGAGCCCTTCTTTTTTCAAAAATTACTTCTTGTTTACGTTAGTAGCTTGAGGTCCACGGTTACCTTGTTCTACTTCGAAAGTAACTTCTTGACCTTCTTCTAAAGTTTTGAAGCCTTCGCCTTGGATAGCTGAGAAATGAACGAATACGTCTTCTCCGCCTTCAACTTCGATGAAACCGAAACCTTTTTCTGAGTTAAACCATTTTACTTTACCGTTTTGCATGAAAAAAATCCTCCTACAATGTACCTATATGTACATATTCATTTTCAACCACCTTACAATAATAAGCCAGATATTAAAAAACTGCAACCCCTGAGGAGATTTAACATTGCTATCCTCCTCGGAAGTTACAGCTCATTTAAATCTCTATATTATTAAAAGTAAAATGGTTTAAATATACTATATCATATCAATATAATAAAAGTAAAGTTTTTTTCTTAAATTATTTTTTGTTCCCACTGCATTGCTTTTAATTCACCTGATCCGGCTACTACATAGCCATCTTTTTGATTAACAATGCGCCATCCGTGCCCTTTAACCGAATCACATACTGTAACAATACCTTCTTCAAGAAGCACACGGCACACACTACTAATACCCGCCTTATTTTGCGTTGAAGTTGTATATAAAATATGTTGATCTACACTTAAGTCTAAATAACTACTTGCTTTCTGCTCACTTTGACATGTGTGCCAATATATTTTTTCACTTGCAATACTTTCATCTATTTTACAATAAGAAATATTCCCGCTAACTCCCTTGCACGATCCACTTGCCGCTACTAAATAAGAATTGTGTAAAGTCAACGCAGAGATCATTTGATTCATCGCAATTTTAATCCTCTTTAATTTACGTGTCTTCAAATCAAAGAGCCAAACACCACCATATTTAGCATGAATTTTCGTACCAATAAATAAGTAATGTTTATATAAAAATAACGATCGAATAGACGGTGCCGCACTGCCATACTCAAGAAACGGATGAATAGTTTCCCATGTCGAACCGAAATTATTAGAAAGATACAGCATTTTTTCTCCATGAGCAACAACAGTTCCTTGTACATTGCTACATACATTCCAACTCGTTGCTTTTGTTGGAAAACGCTGAATTGTCCAATTCTCTCCACCATTCATACTACGAATAAAAATCCCTTCGTCACCTACACCATAAACTACATTATCTTCGCTATGTAAATCCCTAATTCGTTTCTGAAAACCATTTAAAATTCGTTTCCATTCTCCGTCTTGTTCAACAAATAAGCCATTATATGTAGTAGCTAACAACAGTTTTCCATCTCTTAACTTTGTAATAGCAGTTGCACTTAACATTGTCTCCACGTTGACACTCCCATTCTTAGAACTTCTCAGCAAATGCAATTGCAAAATTACTGCATTTTTCAACATCCTCTTCATCTTCTGGAGCTAATTCAATTTTCAGCCCTTCTTGTACAAGCTCTGCACCGCGTTCCACAAGACGTTCTTCAAATATCGTTACCGCTTCACAAAACAGTTCATACGCCGTATCACCCGATCCGAATACCGCTACCTTTTTCCCAGCTAAATCTATATTTTCTAAGTCATCATGAAAATCTTCCGCTTCAAATGGTAATTCACCATCGCCCCACGTATAAGATCCTAAAATGATTCCATCATAAGCTAATAATTCTTCAGCATCCATGCCTTCCATTTCTTGCAATACTACTTCATGATCAAAAGCATCTAAACTAACTTTAATTAAATCAGCAATACTCTCTGTATTTCCTGACATACTTGCATAAGCTATTAAAATCTTTGCCACTTTGGCATCCCCCTCTAACAATAAATGATTCTCATTCTCATTATATTAATAATGAGAATCAATTTCAATTATTTTTCTACTTTTATTTACATTTCACATTACTTATTTCAAATAAAGTGAAAGTTTAATGAGACCTCACCAATCAAGCTTTTTCAGACAGCCCACAAAGAGCGGAATAAATAAAAAAGCACAGATGACTATACAATCATCTGTGCTTTTTTATTACTTTTTAAAAATACCAAACGGCTTTCCAACTGGTAAAACAACTTTTCCAAAGTGTGTGTTTAACACTGCTGCTGCTGAACCATAGAAAGATAATAATGAAATAAGAAGTTCAGAATATGCTGCTAAATTATGCATTGCATGCGGCATAACACCTAAAGTACTTAATGAAAGACCGATAAATAAGAAATCAATAAGGACGAAGATCATAAATAATACTTTATGTGTTTCCATTGCACCAATTGTCATAAAGATTGTGAAAATCAAATATCCGATAAAGGCTACACCAAGCTGTTTTGAATCTGCAGCTTGTGCTAATTTTTCGCCAAATACTCCAAGTTGAATTAACCAAGTCATTCCAACACCTAGCCAAAATAGACCGTACGCACCGAATGCTGTTGTACCGAATGTATTGTTATGCTTTGCATCATGAATGCAAGCAAAGATTTGTGCAAATCCTCCTAAAAAGATTGCCCACGGTAATACAAGTGAAACGCCATCTGTTAAGCCTAACTTTTGAGATGATGCTACAAGTGTTACCATCGCTAATCCAAATAGTCCAATTCCAGATGGATCTGCTGTTGTCATTTTCACATGATGTGTAGTAGTTTGATTGCTCATATAAACCTCCTGATTATAAACATACTCGAATACAATACTTAAATCAGAAGCCTATGTCAATGGTTTTTTTTGTATGTTGTCAGACGTTATATTTTATAATGATTAAATATATTTCCGACCACTTCATAAGGTTTTATATTCACTTTTTCCAACTCATTTATCGGTAGCCATAACGGAATATAACTTCCTCTACCTTCCCACTGAAATTCCTCAGCTGTTCCACTTCCGAACACTCCGCCTGTAATATAGGCAGCATAATAATATTCATTTCCTTTATATTTTACCTTTGCAATGAGGTGCTCCACTTTTATATGTACCCCTAATTCTTCGTATACCTCTCTTTTCGTTGCCTCTTCAGGCGTTTCACCTTCCTCAATCCCTCCGCCAGGAAACACATAATATGTTTCCTCTTCTCGAATACGTTTTATAAGAGCGATTTTTCCTTCCTGTACAATGATAGCCGCTCCGCGATTTCTTATCATTTTATTACCTCAATACGAATCGCAACTGTTCCCCACTCTTTTTCTTGTTCTTTCGTATATATTTTGTATGTACTTTCTAACATTTCCTCTAAACTATCATTTTCACAATCCAATAATTTTTTATCGATTTGTTCATACATGGCTTTAAAGCTCTCGTATCGCTTTATTTCCGTTACTTTTACCGTCATCATTTCTTTTGTCGTAAGATTCGTAAATACGATTTCATCGCCTTTGTTTATTAGTTGACGTTTTTCATCGTATAGGCGTACTTCATATACTTTTTTTCCTGATTGAATTGACTGAAACGGTTTATTATATAGACCCATTTCGTATCGCATACATCCCACTTCCTTTTGTTCATTTCACCTATTAATACAGTTCACATTACTACATCTTGCATATAATATTCCATACGTATCACTTAATTGAGAAAGGAGGCTGAAGAAGCATGTTATATTTAAATCAAAAACCTGAATATAATAAATATGATATTGGTGATTATACTTATAGTAAAGTAGGGCCAACCATTTTTTCTTGGAACGATGAAACAAAATTAAAAATAGGTAAGTTTTGTTCATTAGCAGAAGAAGTCGTTTTCATACTTGGCGGTGAACATCGCGCAGACTGGATAACAACTTATCCATTTAATGCACTTTTTGATGAAGGAGCACATATTACTGGTCACCCTTCTTCAAAAGGTGATATCGTAGTCGGCAATGATGTATGGATTGGTTATCAATCCTGCATTTTATCTGGTGTTACAATTGGTAACGGTGCCATTATTGGTGCAAAAAGTGTTGTTACAAAAGACGTCCCTCCATATGCAATTGTGGCTGGTAATCCTGCAAAATTTGTTCGATATCGTTTCCCACAAGAAACGATTGACAAACTAGAGAATCTCGCATGGTGGGACTGGGACATTTCTGTTATAAAAGGAGCCATTCCATTACTACTCTCCGACAAAATCGACGAATTTTTCACCTCACCCGAAAAAGAATCTACATGATAAATACAGAAAGAGCATCCTTTTTTCCGGATGCTCTTTCTGTATTTATTTTTTATTTATTTGCAAATGATTACACGGAGAACATTGAAAAGGAATTTTCCTTAAGCAATTAAGATTCGTTTCACAAATTTGTTCTATCGTTGGAACAAATGGAATGACAACTATGTTACTTTCTAACATTTGTGTAACAGGTGGCAATACTGTGCCTACTTGATGTTCGAAACGAATACTCGCTTGATTTATATAATTTCCTGAACCATTTGGCGCGCTCTGCACTACTACTTGGAACGAAACTGTCCGTGCTTCACCTGGATTTAAATTTCCTATAATAAAACCTGATACTGGGTTTACATTTGGCACTGGCGTATTATCAATCGTTACAGTTCCAAGGACAAATTGAACACTACTATCTAACATATCTTGAAAACGAATATTTTGTATTGCTGTATCCCCCGTATTTGTAATAACTGTCGTAAACGTAATAACATCGCCAATTGTTGCTGCCTGTAAATTTGCCGTTTTTACGACTGTCGTTGAGACATTTTGAGGAATAAACGGGATAACAACTGTATTGCTATCACCTTCAACTACTACTGGCGGCTCATTCGGATTTACAGTTGCGAGCCCATTTGCTATAGCAGTATTTGTAACTAAATTATTTATTTGTCCTCCTGTTATTACGACTTGGAAATTAATAATTGCTGCGTCATTTGGCTGAAAATCACCTAACGGAATACCGGTATTCGGATTAGCAAATGGAAGAGGTACATCATTTACCGTTACCGTGCCATTTATAAATAGCGTATTCGGATCAATGATATCTGTTAACACAATGTTGGTCACAGGAACTGTACTATCATTTATAACAGCGATTCCGTAAGTGACAACATCCCCTATCATTGCTACTTCAAAGTTTGCTCCTTTTGCAACAAATAAGATTGCAGTATTTACCGTCACTATAACTGTATTACTCGTATCCATCACTGTAACTGGCGGCTCCCCTGGTACTAAAATATATTCTGCTAACGCCCCAGCAACGTTCACTACTGTACCACCATCTGGAAAGCTCGTAATCGTAGCTTCATATGTTACAATCGCCGTCTCACCGACTGGAATGTCTACAATCGTAAATCCAACCTGCGGATTCACTCCCGGACGAGCTACTCCATTTACAGTTACACTATTTGGTACAAAAACAGCTTCCGGAGATAGGACATCGATAAATTGAATATTCATCGCATCAGCAGTACCAGTATTTAATATTCGAACCGTATACTTTACTGTTTCTCCTACTCCAACAATTGAATGATCTACTTCTTTTTGCATATCTAAACTGCCTCTATTTACTGGTGTGACTGTCGTATTACTTGAATTTGTAATTGTAGACGGAGGTTCTCCTGGAATCAATTCGAAATCACCCGTTACTCTTGCTGTATTCATAATGCTACTAGAAGGCGGAACTGCGATTATATTTACTTCAAATGTAATTAATACACTATCCCCTACTGCAAGATTAGGCAATGCAAAGCCTATAAATGGATCTAAACCTACTTGCGGAATCCCATTTATTTGTACACTTCCAAGAACGAATTCTAAACTAGGTGATGGAACATCGCTAAACTGAACGTTCGTCGCTGTTACCGTTCCCGTATTTGTAACTTGCACACTATACGTTAACGTATCTCCTAATCGTGTCGCTTCTTTATTTACAGATTTTATAACGCTGAATCGTCCTCTATTCACTCTAGTTATCGTCGTATTACTCGGCTCTGTTACTACAACCGGTGGCTCTCCTGACACTAAAGTAAAGCTTCCTGTTATATTTGCAACGTTCGTAATTGTTCCTGATGACGGGATGTTTGTAACTGTCGCTTGAAACGTCACTATAACTGTTTCACCAACTGGAATATCTCCAACTCCAAATCCAGTAATCGGATTTAAGTTTGGTTGCGGGGCTCCATTTATTGTTACACTATTTGGTAAAAATGACGCACCTGTTGAAATCGTATCAATAAACTGAACATTGTTAGCTGTTACTGTTCCTGTATTCGTTATTTGCACTGTATACGTCAATACATCTCCAACTAGAGTAGCGGCTCTATTTACTTGTTTAATAACATTAAAGCGTCCTCTATTTACAGTTGTGAGTGTTGTATTACTTGGCTGATTTACTATAACTGGTGGTTCTCCTGGTACTAAAATAAAGCTTCCAGTAACATTTGCCGTATTGGCAATTGTTCCGTTTGACGGAACGCTAACAACTGTTACTTGGAATGTGACTTCTACACTTTCACCTGGAGTTATATCGGGAAGTGAGAAGCCAGTGTTAGGGTCTAATCCAGGCTGTAACACACCGTTTATCGTTACACTATTTGGTACGAATGTTATAGAGGATGGTAATACATCACTATATTGAACATTCGTCGCTATCACTGTTCCCGTATTTTGAACTACTGTTGTATATGTGATTGTATCGCCTACTGCAACAACCGGCTGACTTACTGATTTTAAAACATTCAAACCAGATTCATTGATTTCTGTTAATGTCGTATTACTTGTCGTTGTTTCCGTAATAGGCGGTTCTGTTTCACTTACAGCAAATGTAGCTGTAACGTCTACAAAATTAACAATCGTTCCACCTTCTGGTATGCTTGTAACCACTTCCTGATATGTGACAAGTACAAAATCATCGACAGGTATATCTGGAACTGTAAAACCAATGAAAGGATTTAATCCTGGTGCTGGTACCCCGTTTATGCTCACACTTCCTGGTACAAATGCTACACCCGCGGAAGTAGTATCGATAAATTGAACATTCGTCGCTGGCACTGTTCCGAAATTAAAAATCAATACATCATACGTTAATATTTCTCCTACCGTCGCTACTTCTTTATCTACTAGTTTCAATGGAAAAATAAACGCTATATTAATTGTCGTAACGACTAAATTTGTTAATATCGTTTCCGTAATCGGTGGTTCCTGCGGATTTGGTTGTGAAGTAAATGTAACATCTGCATCATTTAATATGACTTCATTATCTGGAATTTCTGTAATCGTCACTTGGAATGTGACCTCAATACTTCCACCAGCGATTAATAATGGAGTAGCTGTAAATCCTATTTCTGGATTTAATCCTGGTTGCTGCACTCCACCTATCGTTACACTATTGTCAACAAACGTCGTCCCTTCTGGAATGACATCTTGGAAGAGTACATCTGTAACAGGGATAATTCCTACATTCGTTATTAGCACTGTATACGTTAATACATCCCCGACAGCCCCAGTTGCAACATCAACTGTTTTTGTTGCTGTTACTTCACCAGGAGGAGGTAACGGTATTGTAACTACCGTTGTATTACTTGAATTTGTTGTTGTTACAGGTGGTTGTAAAGGATTCAATAAGAAAGTGGCTGTAGCAGATGCTGTATTTAATACTGCTCCACGTGTAGACGGTGCAACTACCGTAACTTGGAACGTTACTGTCAATGATGTTCCAGCTGCAATATTAGGAAGCGGGAAACCAATATTTGGATCAAATCCAGGTTGAGGCGTTCCATTTATCGTTACACTATTTGCTACAAATGTTGTTTCTAAAGCAATTGGATCAAGGAAAGAGACATTCGTTGCTGTTACTGTACCGTTATTTCGAATGACAACAGAATACGTGTAAGTTTCTCCAAGTGCTGCTTGTTGTACAGATGAAGATTTTTGTATATTTAACTGTGCTGTGTTTACTTGCGTCACTACAAAATTACTATTTGTAACAGTCGTTATTGGAGGGTTTGCTGGATTTATAAGAAAACTTGCAGTAACGTTCGATTGGTTTCTTATATTTCCACCGCTCGGAATACTCGTCACTGTAACTTGAAACGTAATCGTAGATGTTTGCCCGACCGGAATATTTGGTACTGGGAAACCTACCATAGGATCCGCACCTTGCTGAACGACTCCATTTATCGTCACACTATTTGCTACAAAGGCAGTACCAGACGGAATTGGATCTTGAAAAACAATATTCGTTGCAGGAACAGTTCCTGTATTTTGAATAAGAATCGTATACGTTAACGTATCTCCTACACCGGCTTGTGGTGTATTTACACTCTTCATTACATTAAGTGATCCTACATTCACTCGCGTCACAACAATATTACTAATCGTTACAATTGTAATTGGTGGCTGGAGAGGACTTACTTGGAAATCAGCAGTGACATTCGCATTATTCGGAAGAACTCTATTTGGTGGTATACTCGTGATTGTCACTTGAAAAGTGACCGTCACCATACCTCCTACTGGAATATTAGCAAGTGGAAATCCAGTTGTCGGGTTTAAACCTGGTTGAGGTGTCCCGTTTATTGTTACACTATTCGCTACAAAAGTGGTTCCAACTGGAATCGGATCAAGGAATGATACATTTGTCGCTGCCACCGTTCCACTATTTTGTATACGGACTGTATACGTTAACGTATCTCCTACACCGGCTTCAGTAGCACTTACACTTTTCCTTACATTTAACCCTGAAGAATTCACGACCGTCATAACAGTGTTACTTGGTACTGTTACAGTAATCGGTGGCTCTGTTGGATTTACAAGGAAATCTCCAGTTACATTCGCATTATTTACGACATTATTTCCTTGGGGAATTTCATCAATTAATACTTCAAACGTAACAATAACACTGGCGCCAGTAGGCAAATCATTTAATGGGAATCCAAGTCCTGGATCTGCCCCCTCTTGTAAAACACCATTAACCAATACACTATTTTCAATAAATAATGTCCCTTGTGGAATTGAATCTTGGAAAAATACATTTGTAGCTGGTACACTACCTGCATTTATAACTTCGATTGTATATACTAAAACATCTCCTACCGTCGCAACATCTGTATTCACTGACTTCACAACTTCAAAGTTTCCTGATTGTACTGTCGTATTCACAACATTACTCGGAACATTTATTGTCACTGGTGGTTCACTCGGATTCACTTGAAAGCTTGCTGTTACATTCGCTTGATTTAAAATATCTTCATTTTCTGGATCCTGTACAATTAACACGTCAAATGTGACTACAACTGTTTGAGCCGCAGGAATATTCGGAAGAGAAAATCCTGTATTCGGATTTAGTCCACTTTGCTGTACTCCATTAATTGTTACAGAATTTGCAACAAATGAAACAGCAGAAGAAATAGGGTCTTGGAAAAATACATTTGTTAACGGAACGTTCCCTGTATTTTGGACGGCAATTGTGTATGTTAAAGTATCCCCTACTGCTGCTTGCATTGTATTCACTTCTTTTATTACATTCAAACCACCTGTATTAACTTGTGTCACAACTGTATTCGTTAGTCTATTAATTGTTATCGGTGGCTGATTTGGAATAACGACAAAATTAGCAGACACATTTCCGCGATTCGGAATCGTACCACCTGACGGCGTAGATGTTACTCGTACTTGAAATGTAACAGTCCTACTTCCGCCAGGAGATATATTAGCTACCGTAAACCCACTCGCTGGATTTGCCCCAGGTTGTGAAACCCCGTCCACAGTCACACTATTTGCGATAAAAGTCGTTCCAATTGGGATTGGGTCTTGAAAAATAACGTTCGTTGCAAGTACATTTCCTGTATTTTGAATTGTTACCGTGTACGTAAGAACGTCGTTAACCGTTGCAAAAGCTTTATCCACTGTTTTTCTCGTTGTTATATCAGCTATATTAATTGTCGTAACTACAGTATTACTTGTCGCTTGCCCTGAAACTGGTTGTTGACCAGGCACTGGAGTAAAGGTAAATGTTGCACTTGCACGGTTTGGAATTGGATTGACAAGAGGGTTCGATGTTACTCGAACTTGAAAGCGCACTACAGTCGTTTGCGAAGCATTAATACTTCCTAGATTAATACTACTTGCTGGATTCGCTCCTGGACGTGCTACTCCATTTACCGTAACGCTATTTGCGACAAATGTTGTTCCAGCAGGGATACTATCAACAAAAATAACATTGCTCGCAGTGACATTTCCATTATTTGTGACATTAACTGTGTACGTTAATACATCATTAAGCGTTGCCGTCTGTAAATCTACAGATTTCTGCATACTTATAGTTGCTTGATTCACTGTCGTTTGTACTGTGTTTGAAGAAGACGTACTTGTAATAGGAGGACTACCAACGAAAGGACGAAATTGATATGACACCATTGCACGATTTAAAATAGGATTGGGATTCGGGAATGATGTTATTCGAACTTGAAATGTAACAATTCTTTGCGTGTTATTTGGGATTGTACCTAAATTAATTCCATTAGCAGGGTTTGCATTCGGCTGTGTTACTCCTCCTACCGTAACACTACCTGCAACAAACGTCGTTCCGTTCGGAATACTATCACGTAATACAACGTTTTCTGCACTTCCTGTTCCTGTATTTGGGACCGTAATCGTATAAGTGAGGGTATCCCCTACCCCTGCGACTGTTCTATTAACTGATTTAACAGGATTAATAATTGGACCTGTTGCATCAATTTGAACACCAAAACCAGCTGCAGCGTATCCATCTCCATTTGTAACAAATCGAACCGTTGCTGACGTTTGATTATTTACTAATGATGCAGAGGCATTTACATTCGTAATATCCCACCCTTGTCTTCGGACAGCTAAAGCTATCCCTAACGGCTGATTCAAATCTCCAAATGTCCCGGTTGTATCTAACTCTCCAATGTCATTACAAATTTGAGACTGGAAGAAATTATTCGCAGGGTTTCTCGGTCCGAATAATGCAACTGTAGCATTTGCATTCGGTCCAAAGCGAAGTTGATCTCCAACAATGTTAGAATCGCCTTCTTGAGCAGTTACGAGCACTCTTCCTGTAACAGCTCCTGTTGCCGGCGTAGCAAATCCTGAAATAGTAGCATCAACAGGCGGGGATGAAGCATCAATAATTTCTTGGCCTGCATAAACTGACAAATTCCGAAGAGGTAAACTTGCATTTTGATATACAACCTCAAGCGTCCAGCCAGCTGAACGACTGATTGTTGGATCAGCTGAAGTTCTTGCAGCGGGCACAGCACCTGTTGTATATGTGCCTGCCCCACCTGCACTAACAAGATTCGTTACATTAGCAGAGCGAGCATAATAAAACTGATTTCCTACTGAACCTTGCTGCGCGGTAGCGGGATCTGGCGTAACAGCAAACGTCCCTGATGGTGTTGTAAATGTAATATCATCATTTAAAAATGGTAAAACATCTTCCGTATCAGTCCGAAAAGTACCAGCCCAAACTAACTCTGCATATAGCACACTACTCCCCGCCGGAAGATTTAAAATTGCACTTGAAGAATTCAATTGCCATTCATCCGTCGTTCCTGCTGGGAACCCTGGTACTTGCAGCGCTGTATTTACCGTAGTAAACACAGCAAGTGTACCAAAAATATTACCTGGCGCAGGTGATGTAGGACTAAGCCCTAACGTGTTCCCAGTGAACGTGACGGCACCAGGTACTGTTGTTGTAAAACGGTTTATAAAAGGCACACAATCATCTCATTTCATTTATAGTAAAAAGTGCTCTATACTATGAAATGTAGACAAACTATGCAATGTACGTTGTCCAACAAAATTCCGCACATACGAGAGGAGTTTATAAAACTATGCGCTACGTTATCATAACAGGAACTTCACAAGGTTTAGGTGAGGCTATTGCCACTCAATTGTTAGAAGAAAGTACAACTGTCATCTCTATTTCTAGAAGAGAAAATAGAGAACTTACTAAACTTGCAGAGCAATATAACAGCAATTGCATTTTTCATTCCTTAGATCTTCAAGATGTACATAACTTAGAAACTAACTTTAAAGAAATCATTTCATCCATTAAAGAAGACAATGTATCCTCTATTCATTTAATTAATAATGCAGGTACAGTTGCACCTATGAAGCCGATTGAAAAAGCAGAAAGCGAACAATTCATTACGAACGTTCACATTAATTTACTTGCACCTATGATTCTTACATCTACGTTTATGAAACATACGAAAGAATGGAAAGTAGATAAACGCGTTATAAATATTTCATCTGGTGCAGGAAAAAATCCTTATTTCGGATGGGGCGCTTATTGTACGACGAAAGCTGGTGTAAATATGTTTACACAATGCGTAGCAACTGAAGAATGGGAAAAAGAATATCCAGTAAAAATCGTCGCTTTTGCCCCCGGTGTTGTTGATACAAATATGCAAGCACAAATTCGTGAAACAGCTAAAGAAGACTTCACAAATTTAGACCGCTTCATTGCATTAAAAGAAGAAGGAAAGCTATTATCACCTGAATATGTTGCGAAAGCTATTCGTAACTTACTAGAAACTGAGGAATTCCCTCAAGGCGAGGTTATTAGAATTGATGAATAACAAAAAGGCGTGCTAAAATAGCACGCCTTTTTGTTTTACTTCTCTAAAAATATGAGCACAGATTCCGCAATTTGTTCATAACCAATTTCTTGATAAATTTTATTAGATGTCGGATTCGCTAGATCAGTATATAACGTAGTCGTCTGATAGCCTTCATCTAACATACGTTGACTAAGTGCTGCTACACAATGAGATGCATACCCTTTTTTCCTTGCTTCTTTCGGCGTATATACGAAATTGACTGTTATATTATTTTTAGTTGGTCTCGTTTTTGCAGCTACAGAAACGAGTTTCCCATCTACTTCCAAACCAAACAGTCGATTTGTAATTATTAATGTATACGCAGTTTGTTTTGCTTCTTCTTTCGTAGTAGGAAGCTTTACGTCTTCACAAAATTGATATATCCACTGTTCTATTAATGGTAATTCATCATTATTTACCGCTCGGAAAAGTCCATTCGCATTACACTTCTTCTTTACTCTGTTCAGCTCATACACACCTTGCTCCATTGCAACATTCGTTTTTTTATTTTCTAATACGGCAATCTCTTCCGCTAATTTCTGTACAATTTTCTTATTACCGATCAATCCAGGAATATCCGGATATACTTTCGTTAATTCTTTTGCAAGTTCCTCAATAGTTACTCCCGCAATTTCAGAAGTTGCAACAATGATTTGTTTCTTCTCTTCTGTTTGCAGAAATACAACCGCAATTTCTTCTCCTTGTTTCGCTATCCCCATAAATATCGGTTCTTGGACCATTTGTAATACACCTAATATGAGATTGTTTTCCTGCTCATTCTTTTCTAGAAATGGTGTAACATCTTCTTTAAAATGAAAAATCTCTTCATATACATGTAATTGAATCATCGACAATCTCTTCTCTCTATTCATAGTTTAATTAAGTATTGGCGATTAATTCATCAAATCCCTCTTTTACGATTCAATAATATTCAAAGCTAATGTATTCAAAGCATTTTCAGCTTGTAAAATTCTCTGTTTTTCCTTTTCAAATACATCTTCTTCTTTTTGAAATGACTCTTTTCGATTTTTGATCATGCGCTCCATCTCTTTTTTACTCGGTCCACCGTATACATTTCTTTTTTGAATAAAAGCTTCTGGCGATATAATTTCTTTCCACTCTTTTTCTAATAAATTTATTTTAAAATGTTCTTGCAAGTACATATTTACCTCTTTGAATTGTAATTCATGTAGTTCTTTTTTCTGCTCCAATGACATATTTGCAATAGCACTTGCTGCATGATGAGCATGCCGAAATGGAATTTCATAGTTTTTTGTTAAAACATCGGCGAAATCCGTTATCGTTATTGCATGTTTATAGGAACGACTTTTTAACGTTTCTTCTTCTACTTTCATCGTTCGGATCACTGCATTCATCATACAAAAAACACGAATTGCCTTTTCAATCCCTTTATATAAATATGGCTGCAAGTCATCTTCCGTATCGACAATATCACCAAATGGTGTATTATGAATCATTTGAAATACTGTAAATGCTTCTCCTAAAGCACTACTCGTAATTGCACGAGCATGTTCAATTGAAACCGGGTTTCGTTTTTGCGGCATAATACTACTGATTTGTACATATGACTTTGCAACAGTAATACCGTCATATTCTTTCGTTGCTAACAACAAAAAGTCATGAATCCATCTACTCGTATTCGTCATCATTACCATAAGTAGCGAGCTAACTTCTAATAAATAATCCGCTCCAGCAACAGCATCATATGAGTTCTCAATTACATTTGTAAATCCAAGTAGATGAGCAACTCGTTCTCGTTTAATCGGGAAACTTGTTGTAGAGAGTGCAGCCGCCCCCATTGGAGACTGATTTAAAAGCTGGTACGTTTTTTTCATTCGTTCTAAATCTCTTTGCATCGTATCATAAATTGCTAACGTATAATGACCAAATGTTGTTGGCTGTGCTGGTTGTGTATGTGTATAAGCTGGCATGATCGTTTCCTTATGATCAGCAGCAAGTTGCAATACACTTTCTTGCAATAACAAATGATGTTCTATTAATCGCAATACATATCGCCTTAAACTCATGCGATACATCGTTACGCCCATATCATTTCTACTTCTACCAATATGCATATTACTTACAAAATCGCATTTCGCTTCTTGAGAAATTAAATGTTCGACTAAAAAAAAGAGATCTTCATGCTGCTCTGTATAGAGCAATTGCTCTTCTGGAATTCCCTCTACCTTTTTTAATGCGTGTAATATAACTTTAGCTTCTTCCTTTTTCATTAAATTTTCTTCCGTCAGCATCGTAATATGTGCTTTATGCACTTGAAACATATCTTTCAATAAGTAATTTCGTTGAAAATCAAATACATGTTGTAATACACAATCCACATATGTTTTCCCAGGGAAATCAGCGCCTTCACTCTTTATAAACTCTTCTTTACTTTGTTTCATCACCTTTTCCCCTCTCACCTAAGTATTACTACCCATCATACCCAGAGATAGAAAAAAAGTGCTTGTACATAAAAATAAACTCGGTGCTCTCTGCACCGAGTTTATTTAATAAAAGTCGCATCATACTTATCACTTTGCAACACTTGGAAATGCAAGTTTGCTAAATGTTTCCGTATTTCTGCACTATCGTCTTCATTTAAATTATTCGCCAAAAACACAATTTCTGTACAGTTTCCACGTTTATCCATAGCATAAACTGCTTTTGTAACCGTCCATGGTGTGTAACCATTCTTTTGCCCCGCATGTCTGAATGTTTTACGGTATTTCTTGGCACTCATGTCTGTTTCAACGATATTTGCCCACACTTTTTCTTCAGCCTCTGTCAAGCCACCTTTATGGTTTGCCTTTTGAAGTAATACCATATAATCATTTGCAGAAGCTGCTGGTAATCTATCTGACCAAATTTTGTCGTAACGTTCCTCTAAATAAAGCGGAATTTCCTTCTGTAATAATGGTCCCTTCTTCTTTAAGCGTTCATGAATAATCATCGCATATTCACGATATTGCTCTTGAGACATTTCTTTTAACTTTTTCTCTATTTTATATTTTGGAACATGTAATTCTTTATGCAAATATCCCGGGATATACAAAGATGAAACGATTGGAAATAGTGGTTGATGTGCAGGAAGTGATAAACTTTGTAAATTTCGATTGATGTTATCTAATCCTAACAATTCCATTAAGTATTCAGCATTTGCATTCGAACTAAACTTAACCATTCCTTTTGCCACTTCTTCTAAAGAAACCGCTCCTTCAGTTATCTTGCCCGTCTTCTCCAAATACTTTTGCCATCTATCTTGTGCACCACCATCTGTATTCGGCACATAATAACGATTCACATCATTAATCGACACGAAACTAGAAGAATCAATTTTCCCTTCAGTAACTTGTTTCGTATATTCAAGCGCCACAATTAATTTCATCGTACTAGCAACTGGCAATACAACATTTGGGTTTACAGAATAAACAACTTTATCATTTCTCTTTACTAGAAGCGCACTATTTTTTTCATCTTTATGTTCTTCAATAAAAGATGCAATATACTGTGCATCATCATTATTTGAACTCCACACTTTTTTCACTAAAAAGTTACCCGATATTAGCAAAACAAAAATACCCACAATTACTGCGCATACTATAGTTTTTTTCAAGTAAAATTCCTCTCCTATTGTGTAACTCTTCTCTATTTATCATTTAAAAACAAAATAATGGAGATGGTCATTTAAATAACCATCTCCATTATTTTAACTTGTATGCTCCTATTATGTCTACGTCATAAATTTCACAAAATCCTCAAGAAACTTTTTATAATGTAACGACCAACCAATTCGCACCCAATTTTTTAATGCTTTTGCATCAGGTTGAGGCCGAAAATCAGCAATACTCTCTCCTTTTGCAATTCCAACTGTATCTACATCGACACGACGATATACATAATCTAAAAGGGATGGATTTGCCGCAACCATCATTGTAACGACGTCATGTACTGGACTTCCTTTTATTTTCGGATTTAACTTTCTATAAGCTTTATAATAGTACGTAAATATCGGCTCGATTAACTTATTAAAACTCGTTTTAGAGTGTTTCGTAATATATTTTACCATTTCCGGTGTAATAATTGCTTCAGATGTAACGTTAAGTGGCACTAATGTTACATTTTTGGCATTTTGCATAACTAATTGTGACGCAATGGGATCACCATGAAAATTCGCCTCTGCGACTGGTGTTACATTGCCAGGCATTAAGAAAGCACCGCCCATTATATAATATTCTTTCACATACTTCATCATCGGCTTTTCTAAAATAAATGCTGTCGCTAATGTTGTTGATCTACCAGCATCGACTATTATTAATTCTCCTTTATATTTTTCAAGAAGATCAAAAAATGTACAAAAAGGCTTTATATTTGGTGAAAAAGTTTTTGGAGGTTTAATTGGCCCTAAACCGTCTGTCCCATGAATTTCTGGATAATACGTCGTAATATCTCCGGATAAAGGAATTTTCGCACCATTAATAACAGGTATATCTTCCCGTCCTGCCATTTGCAATAAATATGCGGCATTACTTGTCGCCTTTTCTTGTGTTACATTTCCATATCCCGTTACTACACCAACAATATCAATATCAGGATGCAACAATCCATACATAATTGCTAAAGAGTCATCAATGCCTGGGTCTCCTAAAAATAATACTTTTTTCATCGACCTCAACTCCATCCCCTCAGTTGTTATTAATTTATGAATAACCGTGGATATACAGAATAAAAAATGAACAAATTCACACAAAAAAACGCAGTCTTATAAGGACTACGTTTCTTCAGCTAACCTATACTGTTTTTTTTACAGCACTCATACTTCCAATGATGTAAGCGATAAACGCAAAACAAATCGGGAAGACAACTGTATGTATACCGAACGGATTTGGATAGAAAAGATGAATACACATATATGAGCCTACCCCAACTAAAATAGACGCAAGCGCTCCTGTAGCATTTCCTTTCCTCCAATATAACCCTAATACGATTGGCCAAATGAATGCTGCTTCTAATCCACCGAAAGAAAATAAATTTAGCCATATTAAAAAATCTGGTGGTTTAATTGCCGCTGCATAAACGAGTAGTCCTACAATACCCGTAATCCACAAACTTCCTTTTTTTATCGTACTGTCTGCTGCATCTTTATTTATGTAATTTACGTATATATCTTTAATAATTGACGAGCTTACAAGTAATAATAAAGAGTTTACTGTAGACATAATCGCTGCCATCGGTGCAGCTAAGAAAACTCCAGCTAACCAAGGTGGCAACACTTCCATCGCAAGTAGCGGCATTACTTTATCTGGTACCGTTATACCTGGAAGTACTACTCTTGCAAATACACCTGTTAAATGCATACCGATCATAATTGTGCCAACGACAACGGTTCCAATTATTAAAGCTTGGTGCATCGCTTTTGAATTTTTATAAGACATGGCACGCACGCTAATTTGCGGTAAACCGACAACGCCAATTCCAATTAAAATCCAAAATGATGTAACATATGATTTCGTTAAACTGCCATCTGCTCCGAATGGTGTAATTAACTTTGGATTAATTTGAACAAGTTCCTGCATAATCTTTTCAATTCCACCACCAGCAATGACAGTAGCAATTAAAATGATTGTTGTTCCAACTAACATAATGATTCCTAATAATGTATCTGATAGAGCAACTGCACGAAATCCACCAATTAATACGTACACAAGTACAGAAAAAGTAAATAAAAATAGTGCTGTTGTATACGATAGCCCCGTTAGTGACTCAATTAATCGTCCACCACCGACCCACTGGGCTACTGTCGCTGAAAATAAAAAGATAATAATACATAACGCAGAAAGTATAACAACTGCTTTATTATTGTATCTCCCTTTTAAATAATCGATAAGAGTAATTGCTTCCATCTTCCTAGCGATAATTGCAAACTTTTTACCGATAACCGTTAAAACGATATACCCTGTTACAACTTGAATCGCAGATAACAGTACCCATCCAAGACCCATATTGTAAGCAATACCAGGGCCACCAATAAAGCTACTTGCACTACCGTACGTAGCAATCATTGTCATCGCTAATAATAAACCGCCTAGCTCACGCCCACCAAGAAAATATTCTTGCAAAAATTTATTATGAGCAGTTGCTTGCACGCGTCTTGAAGCATATACACCAATTAAAAATACAACGATAAACGAAATTATCATTGGAATGATTACATACCAATTCATCTATTATTCCTCACTTTTTTCTTCCTCATCGAGTGAAATATCTTGAAATACAAAACGAACAACTAAACTAAGTAAAATAACCATAACGATAAATCCAACGATACAGCTATAAAAAAACCATGCGGGAAAACCTAATACATATGTATATTCATTCGGATTTTTACTACCAAGCCCATAAGCAAATCCGTACCAAATTATAAAATTAATAATAGCAAGTCCAAGACCAATTAACGCTTCTCTATGGGCTATTCGAAAGCGTGGATCATCATGATAATCTTTCATTTTTACCCCTCCTCTCACGATGTATTATTGTACCATTGTTCTTCTAGTTTTTCCTACTAGAAAGCAAAAACAAGCAGGATTTTTTTATAATCATATAGAAGATTCTCTTACATTACATATTTTTTACAATTGTAACACAAATGAAATTTGAATTTTCAGTATTTCTTAATTATGATTTTAATTAGAGGCTTTCCATCTAGTTTCCACATCCTTGATTTCGGAATAAGCGCCGTCTCGTACTGCGTTTACATTATATTTTCAAGGGGGTTATACAATGAGTCAACTAGCTGTAAATCTTCATGAAAAGGTAGAGAAGTTTCTTCAAGGTACAAAAAAGTTATATGTGAATGGATCTTTCATTGAAAGCGCTTCCGGTAAAACATTTAAAACACCTAACCCAGCAACTGGTGAAACACTTGCCGTCGTTTCTGAAGCTGGTCGCGAAGATATTCATAAAGCTGTAGTCGCAGCTCGTATGGCTTTTGACGAAGGTCCTTGGTCTCGTATGAGCACTGCTGAGCGAAGCCGTCTCATGTACAAGTTAGCTGATTTAATGGAAGAACATAAAGAAGAGCTTGCACAGCTCGAAACATTAGATAACGGAAAGCCAATCCGTGAAACAATGGCAGCAGACATCCCACTTGCAATTGAGCATATGCGCTATTACGCTGGCTGGGCTACGAAAATCGTTGGTCAAACAATTCCTGTTTCCGGTGATTACTTTAACTATACACGCCATGAAGCTGTTGGTGTCGTTGGTCAAATTATTCCTTGGAACTTCCCGCTTCTTATGGCAATGTGGAAAATGGGAGCAGCGCTTGCTACAGGATGTACAATCGTTTTAAAACCTGCAGAACAAACTCCACTATCTGCTCTATACTTAGCTGAATTAATTGAAGAAGCTGGATTCCCGAAAGGTGTTATTAATATCGTACCTGGATTCGGTGAATCAGCTGGACAAGCTCTCGTTAATCATCCACTCGTTGATAAAATTGCATTTACCGGTTCTACTCCTGTCGGTAAACAAATTATGCGACAAGCATCCGAATCATTAAAACGCGTTACACTTGAGTTAGGCGGTAAATCACCAAATATCATCTTGCCGGATGCTGATTTATCTCGCGCGATTCCTGGTGCACTTTCTGGTGTTATGTTTAACCAAGGACAAGTATGCTCTGCTGGATCACGCTTATTTGTTCCGAAGAAAATGTATGATAATGTCATGGCTGATCTCGTCCTCTATTCTAAAAAACTAAATCAAGGTGTCGGTCTTAACCCTGAAACAACAATTGGTCCTCTCGTTTCTGAAGAACAACAAAAACGTGTAATGGGCTACATTGAAAAAGGGATTGAAGAAGGCGCTGAAGTACTTTGCGGAGGAAGTAATCCATTCGATCAAGGCTACTTCGTTTCTCCTACAGTATTCGCTGACGTAAATGATGAAATGACGATCGCAAAAGAAGAAATTTTCGGTCCAGTTATTTCTGCAATACCATTTAACGATATTGATGAAGTAATTGAACGTGCAAATAAATCACAATTCGGCTTAGCGGCTGGTGTGTGGACAGAAAATGTTAAAACAGCACACTATGTTGCAAGTAAAGTACGTGCAGGTACAGTGTGGGTAAACTGTTATAACGTGTTTGATGCAGCATCTCCATTTGGAGGATTTAAACAATCTGGTCTTGGCCGTGAAATGGGATCTTATGCATTAAATAACTATACAGAAGTAAAGAGCGTTTGGCTTAACTTAAATTAATGAAAAGAACCTGACCTATCCGGTCAGGTTCTTTTCATTATGTATTCCTTTAAACTTGCAGTCCTCCGCTCACATTTAGTACTTCACCTGTAATATAAGATGCGTATTCTGATGCTAAAAAGGCTGCTGCGTTCGCAATATCTTCTGGCGTTCCAATTCTACCAACTGGAATAGCGCCAACCATCTTTTCTTTCACTTTATCTGGTATCGTTTTGGTCATATCTGTATCCATAAACCCCGGACAAATCACATTACAAGTAATACCGAAACTTCCAACTTCTTTCGCTGCTGTTTTTGTTAATCCTACAACTCCAGCTTTCGTTGCAGCATAATTTGCCTGTCCAATATTCCCCTCTCTACTTATAGAAGAAATATTAATAATTCTTCCATATCCTTGTTGTCTCATATAAAGAAGTGCTGGTTGCATACAATAAAAAACACCAGTTAAATTCACTTGTAATACTTGTTCCCAAGCAGATTTCTCCATTTTATGTAACATTGCGTCTCTTGTAATTCCAGCATTATTCACCAAAATATGTAATGTACCAAATTTTTGAACTGCATATTCAATTAACGACTTTGCTTCATTTTGATTACTCACATCACATCGATATGAGCACACTTCATATCCTTCATCTGATAACTCACGTGTCGTTTTTTGTAGCTTCTCTTCATTTACATCGCTAATTAATACTTTCGCCCCTAGCTTTGCATAAACCCTTGCAATCTCTTTTCCAATTCCCTGTGCAGCTCCTGTTACAACAGCTGTTTTCCCATTTAAAAACTCCATTCCTATCCCCCATTTCTATTACTTATACTGTATATTTCGGCTTTTTACTTTCCAACTCCTCTTTGTATAAAAAAGTCTATTTGTGTCAAACTAACTTTGCAACGTCGCATAAAGTGAAACTTTAATTAGTGGGAAGTTTGTTCATCCCCCACTGATTATCAGCCCTCACCAATCGGGCATTTACGGGCAGTTAATCTCCCACCTAGCTTCTTTGTTCCATCTGAGTTTTAAGGTTGGAGTTTTACTACCCGTTATGCGGGATAAAGTGCAAGGAGATTGTGTCGAATGAATAAAAAGAATTTCAAACAAAGCAAAGCAACGGATGGCATTGATGTTGAGTTCTCTCGCGAACTCGCTGACCACAATGACTTAGAAGCAAACGCACGTGCAAATGCCGCTGATGCACGTCAAAAGCGCCAACCAACCGAAAAATAAGGTACATCACAACCTTATTCTTTTCAAAAGGGACCTACTACCCAACAAAATAAACCGAGAGACATCTCTCGGTTTATTTTCTATATTTTTTTGCATAATGAGCCAAAGTAAGCAACGGATATATATGAGCATAACTATGATAACGAATATAAAACCCACCTGGTAAACCTGTTCCAGTAGGATATTTTTCATTTATATAAGGGTTGGAGAGCAAATATGAAATACCTTTTCGAATAACTGGCGTTTCTTTATCATAGTAAGAAATGAGGGCATCTAACGCCCATGCTGTTTGGGATGGTGTACTAAATGGCAAAGTAACAAATCTTTTTTCTACACTACTTTGGCAAGATTCTCCCCAGCCACCATCTTCATGCTGTATATGTTCAAGCCATAAAGCTGCTCGTTTCAATGATGGATCGCTAGATGGTATTCCTAGTGACCGTAAACCAGTCAACACTGCCCACGTACCATATATATAACAAATTCCCCATTTCCCATACCACGATCCATTTTCCTCTTGTACATTCATTAACCAATTTATCGCACTTTGTTTTTGTTTCTCGGGCAATTCATTTTGCGTATACGTTCCGAAAAATTCTAACACTCTTCCTGTAATATCTGGTGTAGAAGGGTCTGTAATCATATCACTTGCATTTTCGATTGGTAAATTTGCTAATATACGGCTCGTTACCCCTTTTTCAAAAGCCCCCCAACCACCATCATTATTTTGCAATCCTTTAACCCAATTAACCGCTCGCTTCCAAGCATTATCTACATGTTCGTTCCCTCTACTTCGCGCCAATGCTCTTAACACAGCAGTTGTATCATCAATATCTGGAATCGTCGTATTCACATCCGAAAAGCCCCAACCACCCGGGAAGAGATCCGGTGCATGTACACTCCAATCTACTTTCTTCGTTTGCTGTTTTCTTAGTAAATATGCTGATGCATTTTGAATCACTTTACTTGCTTTCGGAACTTGAGCTTCTTGCAAAGCATAACTGAGTAAAGCTGTATCCCATATAGTTGATGGAGAGTTTTGCAAATGGCTCCCTCTCTCCACCTTCCATATATAAGATGTAATTCCCATTATAGCCTTCTCAATAATTGGTGATTGAATAGAATGTCCTAATGCAAGTAAAGCATAAATCATATAAAACGAGGCAGTTGCGTAGCTATATAATGTTCCATTTTCATCAATACGCTCTTTCATAAAACGTTCTACTTCCTCATATCCTTTATGATGCAAAGAAAGTGGATACGTTATAATTTTCTTCACGTCACTTACTAACGTTTGAAAAACTGGAGACCGATCCTCTCGAAACCATTCTCCGCCTCCGCCTGCAATGTGATTTAAATTTGGCAATAACTTTTTCCCTACTCGAAATCTTTTATTTAAACACAACATCATCGGAATTAAATGAATACGTGCTGAGCTACTCAATTCAAATATACTGAGAGGGGAATCATTCTGCAGAAACATAATTGGTGTTGGCAAATGAAAAAGAGAAGGATATTCATATTCTCCATGAATCGCTAATAAAAACTTCGTCATAAAATGAGCACGTGCTACCCCACCGCGCTCATTTATAAACATTTCCGCTCGCTTCATATTCGCATCTTCTTTTGTGTATTTTTCCGATGCAAGTAAGGCGGCATAAGATTGAATGGTAGCTGATAAATTACCTCCCACCTCATCTTCATACAATTTCCATGTTCCTTCATTTGTTTGAAGTGATGCTAATCTTTTCACAAACGGTTCTATCTCTTTATCTCTACCTAATAATTTTAATAAAAAAATCATATGGCAATCTGTTAATGGAGCTCCTTCAAAACAAAACCGCCACGTACCATCTTGCCGTTGCATTGTTTGAAGTGCAGTTGTTCTTCTCGCTATTTCTTCATGCACTTTTTCATATAATAACAAGTTACTCACCCACCCTTTCGAAATCCGTATAACGATATTCAAAAAGGTAGCTGAATATGTATAAAAACAAAGAAAAGCAGAACATATAAAATGTTCTGCTCATAAACAATACCCTACTCCGACAATAATTCCTAATAAAGCACCGACTACTACTTCATACGGTGTATGCCCAACAAGTTCATTTAACTTCTTATATTCTGTTTCTCTACCGTGAAAAAAGTCATTCAATATTTTTGCTTGTTTACTTACTGCAAGCCTTACTCCTGAAGCATCATACATAACAATAATGGCAAAAATAGTAGCAACCGCAAACATCGAGCTTTCCACACCTTCCACTACTCCAACTCCTGTAGCAAGCGCTGTAACTGTTGAAGCATGAGAACTTGGCATCCCACCTGAAGCAAAAAACTTTGCAAAATCAAATTCACCTGTTTTAACTAATTTAAAGACTACTTTCGTTAATTGTGCTAAAAACCATGAAATTACAGCTGCCATAAGCGGATCATTATGTAAAATTGTTTCCATGTTCTCAGCTCCTTACTAGCTATAATGGAAATCCTATATAGTATCAGTATAAAGAAAAATGCGTAGAAAATACTACGCATTATGATACTTTTGCTGATTTATTTTTTATAAATTTCGGTTGTTTCTGCACTAAAAACTTAGTCTTCGCTACCGAGAATACAAATAATGCAACCCATATACAGAAAAATGCAATCATATGAGTAGATGTGAAATGTTCACCAAATACGAATACACCTAAAATTAAGCTAATTGTTGGTGCAATATATTGTAAAAAACCTACCATATAAAGCGGAATAAGTTGGGCTCCTTTTGCAAAATAAAAAAGTGGTAGAGCTGTAACAATACCCGCTCCTATTAATAGTAATGTCGATAACATTGAGATAGAGCCAAATGAGCCGAAACCATGTACTCCTGTCATTACTAGATAAATAATCGCAAACGGCGTTACTAACATCGTTTCCATCGTAAGTCCAATTGTCGCATCATAGTTTAACAATTTTTTCGTTAATCCGTATAATCCAAATGAAAGGGCAAGTGATAAAGAAACCCACGGGATAGCCCCGAAACGTACTGTTAAAATGATAACCCCCACTCCAGCTAAACCAACTGCAACATATTGCCAGAAGTTTAACTTTTCCTTTAAAACGACTGTACCAAGTAAAATACTAATAAGCGGATTAATATAATAGCCAAGACTCGCTTCAATAACATGATTATGATTAACGGCCCATATGTAAACAAACCAGTTTCCACTAATCAAGACTGAAGCTATTGTTAATGACATTAATAATTTAGGTCGTTTAAAAAGATTCACAAATTCCCCAATAAACTGGCGAAACCTCTTCGTAACACCTAATACGAGTAACATAAAAACAAACGCCCAAACGATGCGGTGTGCTAATATTTCATCTGCTGGAACTTCCTCAACCCATTTCCAATAAATCGGTAGGATTCCCCACATCGTGTAAGCACCAGCCGCATATAGTATCCCTTTTTTTTGCTCTGCTGATTGACTCCCCATCTTCCTTTTTCTCCTCTTCTCATTTTTTCTCCATTATACGGTCTCACATGCTCACTTTACCAATAATCAATCTGCATTTCTTTCGACATTTCTCATACAACGAATAATAAACATACCGTTATTACAACAAGTAACGGTATGCCGAAAACAAATTTCTTTTTATGAGTTTTATGATGAAACATATACATGCCAATCCAAGCTCCAACTGCTCCCCCAGCTGCCGCTGATAAAAACAACGTACTTTCTGGCGTTCTCCACTGTTTCTTCTTCGCTTTTCGTTTATCAAGCCCCATAAGGCTAAAAGCTATAATGTTAATAATAAGAAAATAAATCCATTTCATCGCTTTCTCTCCTTATGAAAAATTCGCTTAATGGTAACACGAAAAAACGACGGAAACAACTGAAGAACTCTTTTTATCCAACTAGTTTCATTCCTTTTTCTTAATTAGTTACCTTCATATTTACATAACCAACTAAAATCGCAGTTAAAGCATTTAATATAGAAAAATGTTATGAGCAGAATCCTATATTTCATTACATTCATCCACTACCATATCATCAAAAAAATTGCTCTCAATCACTTTCTCATCAAAACGAAGAACTACAATTAGCCCTACATATAAAGAAACAAAATTTAGAAACCATTCCCCATTCTCATCTTTCTTAGCTAAGCATTTAAATATCTCTTGAAATTGCATACGCTCATCTGTCGCAACAACCGGTCGCACGCCAAAATATTTCAATACAAGATGTAGGTTGAGCTGCACGGATAATGATAAAATATACTTTAATAACTCGGTATAATGAGCAACATTTTTTTGACTATATAACTTCACAAGTTCTTGATGTAAAGTAGAAATTGATAATTCTTCTTTAGTCACTTTTGTTGCTTCTATCATTTCAATCATCTTTTTCATATCCATTCCATTTACCCCTCCTGTTACAAAACAAAAGCCAAAGTATACTTATTTTATAATCAACAATAATTGATTATTTCTCGTCTCTCTTTCTTCTTCACTTACTAAGTCATACTTTTTTAAAAGATGAAATACATCATTTAATATTTCTTGTGAGTGATTACCTTGTAAAAAATTTTTTAACCCTTTAAAAATCTCTTCTGATAAAAAACTCTTTTGACTTTCAAGCTTATTCATCACATCTTCAATAGAATGATCAATGTTACATGCCATACTAAACTTCCCCCTCTATCCTCTATAAATAATATCCTCAGCTAACGATGTAAACACTTCTCCAACAAGAGAATCTTCATCATATACAGATGAACCATTATTTTCTTCACGTTTCGCAAAAGGTATTTGAGCAATTACTTCTGTTTGCAATTGTTCTGCAAGCATTTCGCCGCCGCCTTTTCCGAAGAGATAATTTTTCGATCCATCTTGTTCTTCATAATAAGCCATATTTTCCACAATACCTAAAATCTCATGCTTCGTATGTTTTGCCATTACACCGACTCTTGAAGCAACGAATGTAGCTACATTGTGCGGAGTTGTAACAATTATTTCTTTCGCTTGCGGAATCATCGCTGCAACATCGATCGCAACATCTCCTGTACCTGGTGGTAAATCAAGTAATAAATAATCTAATTCTCCCCAGTGCGTATTCGCAAGAAAATTTTGAATCCATTTATTTAGCATCGGTCCGCGCCACATAACTGGGTTATTTCCTTCTGTAAAAAATCCCATCGACATGATTTTAACACCGTGACTAATGACTGGAATTGCCGTTTGATCAATCATCGTTGGTTTCTTATTCGTTTCCATCATAGCTGGAATACTAAAACCATATATATCTGCATCTAATATCCCCACCTTTTTGCCCATACGCGCTAGTGCAGTTGCAAGATTAATTGTCACCGTTGATTTTCCAACTCCGCCTTTTCCGCTCGTTACAGTAATAAAACGTACTCCTGAATCCGGGCGAAGCATGCTCGGCATACCAGTTTCTGTTCTAGTATTTTTCTTTAATTTCTCTGTTAAAGCTGTACGTTCTTCTTGCGTCATAGAACCAAATGTTACCTCCACTTTAGAGGCACCAATTGCGTGAAGTGATTCTTCAATATCTTGTTGAATTTTTGCTTTTAACGGACAACCTTGGATTGTTAGTACTACCTCAAGTTTAACCTTTGTTCCGTTCATTTGTATATTTCTAACCATATTTAATTCTACAACACTTTTGTGTAACTCTGGATCCTCTACATGTTTTAATGCATTCATTATTTGTTCTTGAGTAAGCATAGAACTCATCCCTTCTCTTATTCTAATTTATATACAACATTTTCTTGGCGCTTCATCTGGTGAAAAAGCTTATCATCCACCGCTAACAGGCGGGATTAATGCGACTATATCTCCAGCTTTTATCATCTCTTCATTCATTACAAACTCTTCGTTAACAGCGACCATCACTTTATCCAACGATTGTAAACAATAGCTAGCTTTGAGCCATTCTTTTAATTGTTGCACTGTCATTTCTTGCTTTTCTGAAATCACTAATCGATCCGATCCAACTTCCTCACGCAAATTTGCAAACAATAAAATTATAATCATTTTCTCATTCTTCCTTCTTTGGTTTTCCTTCTGGATATGGTGTATTTTCAAGTTGATCTCCAATCCACATCGTTCCATCTTCCCAAAATTCTTTTTTCCAAATTGGAACAATTCGTTTTATACGTTCAATCGCGTACTCATTCGCTTCATAAGCTACTTTACGATGCGGTGATGAAACTGCAATGACTACCGCAATATCCATTATTTCTAGCCGCCCTACACGGTGCGTAATTGCTACTTTTGTATCCGGCCATCTTTCACTAATTTCTTCTCCAATTCTCATAAGTTGTTTTACTGCCATCGGTTTATATGCTTCATACTCTAAATGTAGCGTTCGTTTTCCTTTTGTTAATTCTCTCACCGTACCAATAAATGTTGTAATCGCACCTGCTTCTCTTCTTGCGACTTTATTCGTTACTTCTTCAACTAAAATCGGATTATCTACAATCTCAAATAGCACTTGTTCCATTAAAACCACCTCTCACTTTATGAAATGTCCAAGGCCATTCACTACCTTCGTTATCTTCTAATAAAAGAACATCGACAAACATATCTTTTTTATATCCTCTTGTCCCGCCCGGCAATACGATAAACGCGTTGGATTTTGCCAATGAAGAAACTGAGCTAGATTTATCAAACCCTGATGGATAAGCGATTAATTTCCCCTCATCATATTGCAATTTTGCTCGTACAAATCTTGTAAATGGATTCGGTTTTAGAAAATCTTCTCCTAATAACGCTTTTTCTCTTTTTAAATGTACTTTTTCACTAAACATATACGTCCGAATACACGGTCTTACGAATAATTCAAACCCTACGTAACAAGCTGATGGATTTCCTGATAAACCAAATAATAACTTGCCATTTAATTGTGCTACAGTCGTAACACTTCCTGGTCGCATTGCAACTTTATTAAAAAGAACAGATGCACCTAACTTTTCGTAAATAGCTGGTAAATAATCATAATCTCCTACTGATACACCGCCCGTTGTAATTAACATATCTACTTGGCCAAGCGCTTCTTTCACAGCTGTAAAACACGTATTAAAATCATCACTAAACTTCCCAAAATATTTTACTCTTCCGCCCGCTCTTCGAATTTGAGCCAATATCATGTACGTATTACTGTTTCGGATTTTCCCTGGCTGTAATGAATCATTGACATCCAGTAATTCACTCCCAGTCGCTAACAGTCCAATTACAGGCTTTCTCGCAACTGGTACTTCACTATAACCGAATGTAGCAAGAAGAGCTGAAATACCTGGATTAATGTACGATCCTTTCTTTGCAAGAACCGTTCCTTTACGAGCATCTTCACCTTGAAAAGAAATATTGTCGCCCTTTTTGAATGATCGCTTCACTTCCATATAATTGTTGCCATTCTTCTCATATTGACGAGTCAGCTCTAACATAACAACCGCATCACACCCATTCGGAATTTGTGCTCCCGTCATAATTCGAACTGCTTGAAACGGAGCTACTTTCTCATGGAATAGCGATCCTGCACCAATTTCACCCACTACTTCAAATACAATTGGCGTTTCATAACTTGCTAAATTAGTATCTTCTGCTCGAATAGCAAATCCGTCATATGGCGAACGATTAAATGACGGTACATCATGGTCAGCTACTAAATCCTCTGCTAATATACGTCCATAAGCTAATTCAATTGGTAATAGCTCCTTTAAGCCTTTATCAGCAAATCCCATCACTTTACGAACAGCTTCTTCAACCGTAATTGGCACTCTTCTTTCCATTGTTGACACCCTCTCTATTAACCGAATACGCGATAATATAGTTGTTTCGCTTTCGAAATATCATTTGTACCATGAATAAAAACACGACCATCTCGAAAAACAACCACGCGGTAATCATCGAATTGGCAAGATAGTAAATACGGATTCCGATCTACTTTCCCCAGTTTTTGTAATACTTTTTCTATATCATCAAAATTGTATTTCCTATTGTCTACTGTTCTAATTTGAACTGTATTTCTTCCGCATAAAACAGCTGCTTTCGTTTGATTTTCGTATGATAAATAAGGATAAGTTCGATTTGAACCGCATGAGAGACAAGCGTCTGTTTTTATTTTCCCTAATTTTATAAAATGATTTTGATTACTCCATATATCAAACATGAAAAATGTTTTTCTAATTGCTGAGAAATCTTCCACTAAAATTTTGAGTGCTTCTGCCACTTGATATGCTGCGACGATTTGAACAGTAGGGCTAATAATTCCAGCGGTATCACATGTCACACCTGTAACAGGAATATTTTTAAGCATACAATGTAAACACGGTGTCTCTTGTGGAATAATTGTATAACTCATACCATACGATCCAACGCAAGAACCATATACCCACGGAATATTATGTTTTTGTGATAAATCATTTATTACAAATCGAATATCAAAATTATCTGTTGCATCAATGATTACATCTACATTTTTTAATAGACCTTCCATATTTTCTGAAGTTGCATCCATTACGAAAGCATGTATTTGTACTTCCGAATTAATTTGTTCTAGCCGATTTTTTGCAGCAATTGCTTTCGGCATTTTCTCTCTCGCATTTTGTTCAGAGTACAATTGTTGCCTTTGTAAATTACTCCATTCAACGTAGTCACGATCAATAATCGTCAACTTGCCAACACCTGCACGTACGAAACTTTCGGCACTTGCACTTCCTAATGCGCCTGCCCCTACAATTAACACATGTTTATTTCGAATTTTTTCTTGTCCTTTACTCCCAATTGGTTTGAACAACTGTTGTCGTGAATACCGATCAGCCATTACATACCCTTCCTCTCAAGAACTCTATTTCATATTAGAATGTTGTTTCTGATAACAAGCAAAGTAAGCAAAACCAACAAACCCAGCTCCTCCAATTACATTTCCGATAAAAACAGGAACAAAATTTTTAGCCAGATCCATCCACGTTAGATGACCAGCAAAAATAACAGCGGAAATGACAAACATATTTGCTACTACTTGCTGAAATCCAATCACTACAAATGCCATAATTGGAATCCAAATTCCGATGATTTTTCCGACAAAATCACTCGTCCCGTAAGCGAGCCAAAGAGCAAGACAAACGAGCCAATTACAACCAATTGCTAAAATCAAAGTTCTCCCAAATGATTCATGTAACTTCCCTTCCGCTATCGCTACCGTTTTATTTAAATACTCTCCCTCTGTTAATCCGCCAAGATGTCCAAAGCAATACGCAACGAAAATTGCCCCAATAAAATTCATAAGAGTAATCCAAACCCAGTTATTCAGTACACTTATCAATGTAATTTTCTTTGCATAAAGCGCCATAGACAGTGACATCATATTTCCCGTAATTAATTCTCCTCCTGCTAATACTACGAGCATGAGTCCAACAGGAAATACTGCTCCTCCTAAAACATTCACTAGACTTCCCCAGCGCTCAGGTAAATTCCCTAAAACTCGAATGTTAAGTAAAAAACCTATCGCAATAAACGCTCCTCCTAAAAAACCGAGAATAAGCATCGCTGGCAATGTCTGTCTTACTTTTTGAACACCGGCCTCAATGACAAGCTCAGCAATTTGTTCCGGCTTATGAAATGCCATTACCCATTCCTCCATTTTCTCCAAATAAAAAAGCAGCTTCAAAAAACCTCCTCAAAATAAAGGTTTTTGAATGCTGCTTAATTTCTCTGCACATCTTTTACAGAGATATCAATCATCACTTTTACTATAAAATAGAAAATCCACAACTCTTGTAAATTTTCCATTTTTCACTATGAAGCTAGCTTTATATATTAACCACCGATATGTGACATTTCAATTTTAGGTATTGTTTTCTTATTTGTATGATTTAAGCGTTCATCTGAATAACGATCTTCCCTATTATTCCATATATCGCGTACTACATCTGTAATGTCCTCATCTGTATGTTCAGAACGAAGCAATTCTCTTAAATCATTTCCTTTAGAAGCAAATAAGCAAGTATATAATTTTCCTTCTGCAGAAATACGAGCTCTCGTACATGATGAGCAAAAAGAATCTGTTACTGATGAAATAATACCTATTTCCTCATCGCTTCCTATATAACGATACCTAGTAGCCACTTCACCAGAATAATTTGCTTCTATCCGTTCTAACGGCATAACTTGATGAATCGTATCTACTATTTCTTGTTTAGAGACGACCTCTTTTAAATCCCAACCATTATAATTTCCAACATCCATATACTCAATAAAACGAAGAATATGCTTATTTTCCTTAAAATATTGCGCCATCTGCAAAATGTCCTGTTCGTTTTTTCCCTTTTGAACGACCATGTTTATTTTAATTTTCATTCCAACTTCAGCTGCAGCCTGTATTCCTTCCAGAACCCTTTGCACTTTGCTCCTATTACCATTTAAATAGAAAAACCGCTCTTCTTCTAAGGAATCTAAGCTAACTGTTACACGTGATAGTCCCGCCTTATATAAATCAGGAGCAAACTTTTTAAGTAACGATCCATTGGTTGTTAAACCGATATCTTCTACACCATCAATTTTATTAAGGCGCTCAATAAGCTTTGGAAGCCCTCTTCGAAGTAACGGTTCTCCGCCCGTAATCCGTAATTTTCTCACACCTAAAGAAACGAAAATACGTGTTATCCTTTCAATTTCATCAAAAGATAAAATTTTATCATTAGACAAAAACGAGTAATCAGGACCAAATATTTCTTCTGGCATACAATATCGACAGCGAAAATTACAGCGATCAGTAACTGAAATACGTAAATCCTTTAACGGACGTTGCAACTTGTCTAATGTAACTGATTTCATCTTCATTGCCTCACTTTTATTTTATATTTAAAACACGTTCTGGATGGGTATATACATTTAAGGAGTGATTACGAATAAATCCTATTGTCGTAATACCTAAATCTTCCGCTAGTTGCAAAGCTAACTCAGTTGGAGCTGATTTTGATAGTATAATTTCACAACCGATTTTTGCAACTTTCAATAATATTTCCGAAGAAATACGACCACTAAAAACAATGATTTTATCTTTTATAGAAATATCGTTTCTTAAACAATAACCGTAAATTTTGTCTAATGCATTATGCCTACCAATATCCATTCGACTTAAAATAATACCATTCACATCACATAAAGCTGCATTATGAACCCCACCAGTATGATGAAACGTATCCGCAGATTGCTGCATTTCTTTCATTAACCGAAAACAATCCTCTGCAGCAACCTGTACATGGACACCCTTCATTTTTTTTGCACTTAGTGCATCATTTGCAAAAACAAACCCTTGCCTACTCATACCACAACAAGACGTAATATAGCGTTTATTTTGCATTTGTTCATAATACGGATTTACTTTTGTCGTTGTTACATGCACAAATCCTTCTTTCTCCTGCACCCATACACTATCAATATCTTCATACTTCCGAATGATTCCTTCAGACGCTAAGAAGCCTATTACCATATCTTCTATATATTCTGGAGTACTAACCATTGTAACAAACTCCTGTCCGTTCATTTTAATGGTGACAGGAAACTCTGTTACAATGCTGTCCTCTATATGTTTAAATGCTCCTTGTTCATAACGAAAGATTTCTCTTTCTACCTGTATCGGTTTCACGATCAGTATCCTTCTCTCACGTTATATTTTTATCAAAAACAAATACAGAAACTGCAATATCTTCTTCTACTTTCATATCTGAAAACAAATTCACTAATTTCGCTCCAACAAGTTCCTCCAAATGTTCACGTGAATTCACAGCATACACTTCTTGAATCATTTTCGTTCTAGCCATATGAACCATTTCCGCACCGTCCATCGTACTTGAAATAAATTTTTCAGTAGGTGTTAAGTTTCCATAAAGAGTCGCTATAGCCATATTTTCCGCAAAAACAGTATGAATTCGTTCTGGTCCTTTTCCGAAAAGTTCCTTTCGAAGTTTTCGTATCATATCATTAAATTCATGTACTTTTTTTGACATACAATTATACCTCCCAAAAGCCTCATTTTACTTTATTATATATTTTACCAAAATGAGCCTTCCGCCCAAACTATTTCGTACAAATATTTGGGCAGAAAGGTTCACTTCATGAAGTTTATTCGTCTTTTAACCCTTTCCCCATACCTTTTAAGAAATGAAGCCCAAACCCGATAGCACGGTTAATATCTGGGTCTTTCAATACTTTCATAAGATCGAATACCCCTACTTTTTTATTACTTTCTAGATGTTCATTACCTTCTTCTAGTCCGACTAATAAACTACCTATAAGCTTTTTCGTAAGTTCTGGGTCAAGTTCAGTTAACGCACCTGCAGCACCCATCATATTATTAATTAAATTTGTAACAGGCTCACGAGTTACTTGACCTAGAACAATTTTCGCAATTGGTTCTTTCGCTTTTAGCATTGAATTTGCAGCTTCTAGCATTCCAATGTCATTTAATTCTCCTACTATATTAAACATCTGATTTAGAGCTTCCTCATTATTAGTTAGAAGCTCTTTTAAATCATCTAACTTTTGCTGTTTTATTTCTTCCTCAGTTAATTCTTGTTTTTGAATCATTTTTATAGGTGCAGCCATAGTTTTCTCCTCCTACTTATCCGTTAAATGCACATACCCTGGACGTGCCCACTTACGATGTACCTCAATGCCAGCTTGAGGGTGACGTTTTTTATTGCGTGGGTTCGCTTTTGGCATCGGATTTTCGCCGTCAACTTCTAACACTTCCATACGTACTTTCGTTTGTTTATACGCAGGTGTATTCGTACGTACATCCACAGCAGGACCTGTTAAGAAATTAATTGCCGTTTCGTTATCTGTAGAGTTCATCGGTAAATATAACTCATTCGCTTTTACACGATCTGTAACGAGTGCACGTAATTTTAATGCTCCAAAAGGAGAGACAAGACGAACTAACGAACCTGTTTTTACGCCACGTTCTTTTGCAAGGTCTGGAGAGATTTCAACGAAAACACCAGGTACTTTCGTTTGAATACCTGTTGATTTATTTGTCATATTCCCTTCATGGAAATGCTCAAGCATACGACCGTTGTTAATGTGAAGGTCGAACTCAGCTGGAAATTCAGCTGGACGTACCCAGTCAGCAATCGCAAAACGAGCTTTTTTATCTGGGAAGTTAAATCCATCTTGGAACAGAAGTGGTGTATTTGTTCCATCAAAACTTCCCCAATGGAAACTGTTCCATCCTTCAAGCACTTCATAGTTCGCTTGCGAGAATAATGGTGATAAACTTGCCATTTCAGCAAAGATTTCACTTGGGTGGCTATAATTCCAGTTTGCCCCTAGTTTATTCGCAACCTCCTGGACGATCCACCAGTCTGGTTTCGCATCTCCTAGCGTAGGAAGCACTTGATATAATCTTTGGACACGGCGCTCTGTATTTGTGAAAGTACCTTCTTTCTCAAGAGATGGCGCTGCTGGTAATACAACATCTGCATATTGAGCAGTTTTAGAAAGGAAAACATCTTGCACAACGAAGAAATCAAGGCTAGATAACACTTCATGTACATGATTTGCATTAGAATCTACAAGAGCCATATCTTCTCCGACAAGATACATTGCTTTCATTTTTCCTTCGTCAATTGCGTGAAGCATTTCAATATTATTAAGACCTGGTTCACTATCAATTTTCACTCCGTAAGCAGTTTCAAATTTCACACGTTCCATTTCGTTAGTAACGTGCTGATATCCTGGAAGCCATCCTGGTAAAGTACCCATATCACAAGCACCTTGTACGTTATTGTGACCTCGAAGTGGGTATGCACCTGCTCCTGGACGACGATAGTTCCCTGTTGCAAGAAGTAAGTTTGAAATTGCAGCGGAAGTATCAGAACCACCTGTATTTTGCGTTACCCCCATACCCCAAAGGATACATGTACCATCTGCATCACGAATCATTTCAGCCATTTGAATAAGTGTTTCTTTTGAAATACCTGTTACTTCTTCTGCATATTCAAGTGTATATTCTTCTAGGCTCTCTTTGAAATCTTCAAAGAAGTTTACATTCTCATTAATAAATTCCTGATCATGCCAACCTTGATCGATCATATATTTCGTAACAGCCATTAACCATACTTGATCTGTTCCTTGTTTTGGACTAATAAAGACATCTGATCGCTCTGCCATTTCGGTTTTACGAAGATCAGCTACAATTAACTTTTGTCCGTGTAATTTATGTGCACGTTTAATACGTGTAGCTAGAACAGGATGACCTTCTGTCGGATTACATCCCACAATAATAACAAGACCAGATTGCGCAATATCTTTAATCGTTCCGGCATCACCGCCCATACCAATTGTACGGAACAAACCATCCGTTGCTGGTGATTGGCAATAACGTGAGCAGTTATCAATATTATTCGTTCCAAATACTTGTCGAGCTAATTTTTGAATTACATAATTGTCTTCATTTGTAATTTTAGAGGAAGAAATAAATCCAATAGAACCTTTACCGTACTCTTCTTTAATAGCGCCTAATTTATTTGCAACTACATTCAGTGCTTCTTCCCATGTAGATTCAACAAACGTTCCATTTTTACGAATTAAAGGTTTTGTTATTCGTTCTTTAGAATTTACGAAATCCCAACCAAATTTCCCTTTTACACAAGTGGAAATTGCATTAACTGGTGCATCTGAAGATGGCTGTACTTTAAGGATTTTACGCCCCTTCGTCCACACTTCAAACGAACAACCTACACCACAAAATGTACATACTGTTTTCGTTTTCTTCGTACGAGTATCACGCATGGCCGCTTCCACTTCTGATACCGCAAAAATACCGCTATACCCAGGCTCAACTTCTTTAATTAAATCTACCATCGGTTCAAGAATATCTGGTTTTAATCCCGTCATAAATCCAGCTTCACCGAGCATCGTTTTCTCCATTAAAGCGTTACAAGGACAAATCGTTACACATTGACCACAGCTAACGCATGAAGAATCATTAATATTTACTCCTTTATCCCAAATAACTCGTGGGCGTTCCGCTTCCCAGTCTATCGATAACGTTTCATTTACTTGTAAGTTTTGACACACCTCAACGCATTGACCGCATGCAATACATTGATTAGGATCATAGCGATAAAACGGATGCGTCATATCAACTTCACTTACATCTACTTTCGGTTCATACGGATATTTTTGATGTTCGATTTCCATTAATTCTGCTGTATTATGCAGTTTACAGTTCCCATTGTTGTTGTCACATACTGTACAGTATAATAAATGATTTTCTAGTAACCGATCCATCGCCTCTGTTTGTGCTTCTTTTGCGCGAACAGAAGCACGTTCAATGTTCATACCTTCCGTTGCTATCGTCGAACAAGAACGCATTAACTTTCCGTCAACTTCTACAATACAAGTGTCACATGTTTGAATAGGATCTACTTCTGGCACGTAACAAATTTGCGGATGTTCAATCCCGTTCTCATTAATAACACCCAATATCGTCGAACCAGGCTCCGCTGTATACTTTTTTCCGTCAATTGTAATATGAACCATGTTGTCATTCATGGTCTTTCCCCCTTTTTGAGAATAAAAAAACTCCACCACGAAAATATACGCACCACATTTTTGGCACGCTATCATCATGGTGGAGTAGTTTATTAGCACATCTTGCTAAAATACCAATCCATTTATTCATAAATAAAACGATAGATTCATAACAGGTCATATCACGATTCCATCTTTAACACTATAATTATAGCGTTAAAGTTAAAAATATACAATATAAAATTTAAACTACGCATATGTCAGCTTGTAACTATCCATAATAATCCATATAAAACATAACAAGGAGTAAGCGAACAAATGGGGTCTTTTAATAAATGGATTCGTGGTGAAAAATCTTTTTCTACCCAAAAGCAAGCTAATCACACATTAAATAAATCTATCTCTTCTTCCCTTTCCCTTAATTTAAAGCACTTGTCCAAACTGTTTAGCGGTATTCCAGAATTAATAACACGCACTTTTCCATTAAAAAACGGACAGGAAGCTGCACTTATATATATGGAAGGACTTGTAGACAAAACTGTTATTAACGTAAACATTCTTCGTCCTCTCTTATTTAAAGAGTGGAATGAAGACGATTTTTGGGAAGCCTCTGTTTCTATCGGAAATATTAAAAAAGTTCAACAGTGGACAGACATTGAACAATCTCTTTTACACGGCAAAAGTATTTTATTTATAAACGGGCAACTATCCGCTTTAGAGCTTGATACGCAAGCGGCACCAAAAAGGAGCATTGAAGAACCTACAACAGAGAGCTCCATAAAAAGCTCACACGAAGGATTTAATGAGGTAGCGAGCGACAGCCTTGCACTTATTCGTCGATATATTCCAAATCGCGAATTGAAAGTGAAAGAATTCACTGTTGGTGAACGAGCTACTTCAAAGGTTTTTTTGCTTTATCTAGCAGATGTTGCGAACGAAAATGTCGTAAAAGAAATGGCATCCCGTATCGAGTCAGTAAAAGTTGATGCGATTCTTACTACTGGTGAATTAGAAGGATTTGTTGAAGATAATTCCTTTACTCTCTTTCCGCAATTATCAATAACTGAACGTCCTGACACAACAGCACATCATATTCTAGATGGGCGAATTGCCGTTATTGTAGATCGCTCACCAGGCGTATTAATAGGACCTATGACCTTTTCATCCTTTTTTCAGACGATAGATGATTACAGCTTCAGACCTATGATTCCATCTTTTATACGACTCCTTCGTTTCACTGGACTATTTATTGCAATATTTGCTCCTGCTCTTTATATTGCTATGATTTCCTTTCATTATGAAGTAATTCCACTTAAATTATTGTTAACAATTGGAGAATCTCGAGCCAAAATTCCTTTTCCGCCTATATTAGAAGCACTTTTGATGGAATTAGTACTTGAAATGCTACGCGAAGCTGCAGTTCGACTTCCCGGTCCCGTCGGACAAACAATTGGCGTCGTAGGAGGGATTGTCATTGGACAAGCTGCAGTTCAAGCAGGAATCGTAAGTAATGTTATGGTTATCGTCGTATCTATTACCGCAGTCGCTTCTTTTATCATTCCCAATCTGGAAATGTCAGCAGGAGTTCGGATTCTTCGCTTTCCAATGATGATAATCGCTTCTTTATTCGGAGTCATTGGAATTATGGTTGGAATGTCAGTTATCATCATCCATATTCTTTCTATGGACTCACTTGGTGTTCCTTACGGTAGTCCTTTTTCTCCATCATTTGCTACGGATTTAAAAGACGTTCTTGTGCGTTTGCCATGGAAACTAATGAAGAAACGACCACTATCCCTTAACTTAAAACAAGAAAATCGACAACCGGATATAGAAGAAAAGGAGGAAGATAAGTGACAAAGCGTGTAAAGAGGGAGATTAGTTTATTTCAATACATTTTAACGATTAGTGGTGTTCAAGTAGGATTCGGTGTACTTACACTGCCACGTGAAGTGGCCCAAGGGGCGAATACAGATGGCTGGATGTCTATTATTATAGGATGCGCTATCACTACTTTAGTCAGTCTATGTATTGTAAAAATCATGGAGAAGCATCCTGGTTACCATTTACTTGATGTGCTAACTCGTTATCTTGGAAAATGGTTAGGAAGAGTAGGAATGATTTTTTGGATTTTATATGCTGTTCTTGCAGCGGTTTCTTTAATTTTTTCCCTCTTATACGTTATTCACATTTGGATTTTGCCTAGATCTCCAATGTTTTTAATCATGATGCTATTATCTATTCCAATGGTAATGCTCGCATGTAAAGGTGTTCTTATTATTAGCCGCTATGCTGTTTTTACTGTCTTATTTACACTCTGGATGCCATTACTATTATTTATCCCACTTAAAGATGGGCATTGGATCTATCTTCTTCCTCTCCTTAAAGAGGGATGGATACCAGTTTTCAACACAGTAAAATCAACTATTATTGCCTTTCTCGGATTTGAGTTTGCATTCGTCCTTTATCCTTACCTCAGTAATAAATCATCTGCAAAAAAAGGGATTGTTATTGCAAATATGATTACTTTATTCGTTTACCTGCAAGTGACGTTCGTTTCTTTCCTTTATTTTAGCCCAGATGGTATAACTAAGTTTTTATGGCCTACCCTTTCTCTCGTTACACCATTTCACTTCTCATTTCTTGAGCGATTTGAAATTATCTTTTTGTCATTTTATCTCTTTATTATTTTTGATTCTTGCATTCCTTATATTTTTACTGCTTCAGATGGAATCAATCAATTACTTAACAAAAAAAGGAGTTCATTACCTATTTATGGTTTATTATTCGGGTGTATCTTCATCTTATTCTTTTATATCCCTTCCTCTTACCAAATAAGTGCGTTGCGAGAATTTTGGGGAACTGCAAGTTATTTTATCGTTTTTCTATTCCCGGTCGTATTTCTCTTATACATGACACTTTATCAGCATTGGAAAAGGAGAAGAGTTTAAATGAGGCGCTTTATTCATTTCACTATACTTTACTTTCTCATAACCTTTTTAACAGGCTGTGGAGATCGACTCGACTTAGAAAAACAATCGATTTCATTAATTTACGGCTTTGATGCAAAAGCAAAAGGAAAATTAATTGTGTACCACGTAAATCCTATTTTTAATGAAGACGTAGAAAAAAAGTACGAAACACATGAAGCTAAAGTACGTACACCTCGAGAAGCAAAAGCAACGTTTAATAGTTCAAGTGGCGGTTTAGTATCTACAGAAAAGTTACAGCTCATTTTATTTAGCACAAATTTTTTAAAACAAGAAGGGGCTATGCCTTACCTTGATGTTTGGTATCGTGATCCTAAAAACACTGGAAACATGCGCATGGTTGCAGTAGACGGTCCAATTTCTTCAGTTATATATAATAACTTTAAAGATAAGCCTGCCCTTCCCGAGTATTTAACAGATTTAATTAATACGAACAAACTGTACAATCGGACCGTTTTTACGACATTCCATGAATTTCACAGGCAAACGTTTAATAAAGGTATAACACCTGCTATTTCAGAAATAAAAAAAGGTAAAAAGGATGTTATCGTTACTGGTTCCGCGCTATTAACTTCTCGCGGAATTTATAAAATGTCATTAAATCGTTATGAAAGCGCCCTTCTTCTTTTGTTACAAAAGAAAGCGAATACACCGGTTTCGCTTACATTGAAAATCCCTTCTACTTCAGTTGAAAGTAATAGTGATTTAAAAGATACCGATGGCGGCGATTTCGTAACAATAAATGTTCTTAGCATGGATCGTGATATCCATACAGATTATAGCGATAACCACTTCAAATTTCATGTTAAAATGGATTTGAAAATTGCTGTCTCTGAACTTACATTCAATATGGATATAGACAAAGATAGAAAGAAATTAACTTCTCTTATTACAAAACAACTAAACAAAGATTTGAACGATTTAATCCACAACATTCAAAAACAGCAACTTGATCCATTCGGATTTGGTGATTATGCGAGAGCGTTTCAATATAAAGAATGGAAACAAGTCGAAGATGATTGGCCGAGTGCCTTTTCAAAAGCTAATGTGAAAGTGGCACCAACTATTAAAATTTTAGAAAATGGGATTATTAAATAGAAAAAACACGCTACTTGTTCTTATATGAATAAGTAGCGTGTTTTCATTTCCATTACAAGTATTATTTCAATGGACTATACTTTATTTCTATTTCTAACATTACTATGTTTTTTAGCATATACAAAATATATGAAAACCCCTATTATAATCCATGCCACAAAACTAATTAAAGTAAGCTTAGAAAGGTTCAATGCCAAATATATACAACTTACTATTGAAACGATAGGTAAAAAAGGTACTAGAGGGGCACGGAATGGCCTCTTCATATTAGGATGTGTCTTTCTTAATACAATGACAGCTATAGATACAAACACAAATGCTGTTATCGTTCCCATATTCACTAAATTAGCTAATAAATTCAAATCCACTAATCCCGCTAATAAAGCTGCTAGTATACCTGTAACCCACGTATTAAAAAATGGAGTTTGTAAACGTTTATGGACACTTGAAAGTCTTTTTGGTAACAGTCCATCTCGACTCATCGAGTAAGATACACGAACAAATGCAAACATAGCTACTAACAGAACTGTTGTTAGCCCTGCTATCGCTCCCACCGATAACAACCCAGCAATTCTATCTTCTCCTACAGTGCGCAACGCATATGCAACCGGATCAGCAACATTTAATTCCGTAAACGGAACCATTCCAGTTAGCACGAATGAAACACCTACATATAGAACGGTACAAATGAACAAGGAAACAAGTAGCCCAATTGGCACGTTACGTTGTGGACGCTTCACTTCCTCTGCGGCTGTTGCAACTGCATCAAATCCTAAAAAAGCAAAAAATACAGTAGCAGCGCCCCCTACCACACCGTGAAAACCAAACGGTAGAAATGGTTGCCAATTCTCTGGTCTTACATATTGTGTCCCTACAACAATAAATCCTACAATAACAGCCAGTTTAATAATAACCATTATATTATTAATTCGTGCACTTTCTTTTGCACCACGGCTTAATAAAAATGTAACAACTAAAATAATAAGAACTGCTGGTAAATCAATGATTCCACCCTTCCCCATTCCTGGTGCCGAAGCAAAAACCGTAGGAATGTGAATATTAAAACCTAGTAGCAATGACTGAAAATATGCTGACCAGCCTGCTGCAACCGCAGAAGTCGCTAATAAATACTCCAGCATAACACACCAGCCAACTATAAATGCAAAAATCTCACCTAGTGTCATATATGTATATGAATATACACTTCCCGAAACTGGAACTGTAGATGCAAATTCAGCATAACAGAAAGCTACACATGCACATATAATTGCCGCTAATACAAAAGATAATACAATCGCCGGACCAGCATGTTTCGCTGCTACAATACCAGTTAATACGAAAATACCTGTACCAATAATTGCTCCAATACCTAAAAGAGTTAAATCAATCGCTCCTAAAGTTTGATTCAATACTTTTTTCTTTTCTTCATCCATTGCTTTCTTTATGAAAAGACTCATTCTTTGAAACCTCTTTTTCAAGTTTATCTCTTACTTGTTACATTCTTTATTACTGTTCTATTTTAAAAATAAAAATATACATAGTTCACTTCCCCTATAGACTTAGTAACCCGTCTCAATAAAAACAGAAAAATCAATCTCTTTATACCGTATTGAATTTTCAAAATATTAACCATACCAAAAAACCATTAAGAATGCTGATTGAATTTATCATATAATTAATTATATTGTCAATAATAAATCACTCAAAAATAATCGGCTGATTATGTATCAAATGTTATTTTTATACATAATTATTTTCTCAAAAACATTGTTGTTTTCCACCTTAATATTCATATGCATTTTATTACATTGATTTTCATACAATTTTCATTACATACAATGTAATGAAAATCATAATAACCTCAAGTGAATTATTATTCAAAAATAATAATTCACTTGAGGTTATTTCACCATTTTAATACTAACAAAAAAGTGCAGATTTTCATCTGCACTTTTTTTTATTCTTCCACTTCAGCTTCTGCACTACTATTTTCAAGATGCTCCTTCTGAGCTTCCTCTTGCAACTCTGCTGAAATCATCCCATAATAAAGTTCCGGATATAACCCAAATATTTGATATACACTTCCTAAAAACGGCATCAGAATCCCTCTTTTCTAAAGTTGTATTGCCACTTTTAAGGATTCCCTTTTCATTCACTATACATTCGTTTTTGGCGTTTCTTCTTCATCTTGAATACTTAATAAATTTTGCCATTTTTTATACGGAGCGCTATTTGGATCTACATATCCTTTCGCATGCGAGCGATCCCACAATTGTTTAATAAACATTTCTTTCTCTTTCTTTGCAACCATATCAGCACCTGTGCCGTAATAGTTCTGGAAATACAACTCGATTTCATCAAGGAATAGTCTTAATAATTCATCTGATGTTTCTTCTAACGTCGGATCATACTTCGCTTCACGGTCATACATTAAAATCATGTCTAAAAGATTGTGGACATGTTCTTTTCTAAGCCATCTTACATCTTGGGCTCCTAATACGAACGGATGTGTATATAAATGTCCACCTTGTATCATCGCCTTTTCTTGCTCTTCTTCAAATCGTGACAAGATGTTTTCATAAATAAACGGATTATGAAGCAATGCTCTGTGTAATTTATAACTTTCGCTTGAAATATTTTTTCCCATCGACTGAATTAAAAAGCTACGTCCCACACCGTTATATTGATACACAAACTGTCCATCAACAGCAACTAAACTAATCCAGCGATACATATATGCGTATAGTAATGCACGATTACATTTATCATAATCTAATTTTGTTTGAGTCGCGTTTAAATCTGGCATAAAGGCTGGTAAGTGCCAATACTTATCTAAATGCGGCGTTAAACTAGATTTTTTACTATTTAATTTGTTTACACGGCGATAATACGATTGGAAATAGTCACCTTTATCATTCATAAATCCGTTTGAAATATGTCCTGATGATAATTTAGGAAAGTCCTGCAGCGATAAGCCGTAATGCGCTCGATAACAGATCACTTCAAATGGCGAAAAGGCTTCATGTACTGTATCTTTTTCTTTAAACATTTCTTGAATTAATTCCTCTTGCAGCTCTTTCTTTAAAGAAGGATGTATACCCCAATATTGTAATTCCCTATGATGAGCAACTTTCGGAATGAACGGACTTGCTAAATGGAACAGGTCTTCAATTTTTTCACGCACGTATTCATCGCGATCACGTTTCTTATAATCTGCTTCTTTTCGCAACGCTTCAATAATATTCAATTCTAATTTATCACGATAGCGTACTTGCAGTTCGTCATAACAATAGCTCAGTATATGTTCGCGATAGAAATCCTCTACCTTTTTCGACTGAATCTCTTCTGTTTTCGCATCACGACAATATTCCCCGTACAAACTCATATAAATTTCCGCTGATATATCTTTCGGCAGTACACCTAAATTTAAATGTTGCTGCATATCTTGCCATATCTTTTCTTGCAGCTGTTCCTCAGCTAATACATATACATTCGTCGGGTTTGTTTTCCCTTCAAATTCCTTACTGCGCTTTTGGATTTCAAACAGTAAATTTTCACGTGTTTCATGTAAATTATCAAAAAATCTTTCCCAATATTGAATCATTTTATTAACTGCTTGATATAGCGATTGATATACAAGTTCTAATAGCATTTCTTTTCGATATTCATTTAATTTGTGTACATATTGCGTTATGATGTCTTCAAATTCTCTTTTGAATAAACGTTGCTGATTATTAATCATTTTTCCAAACCAGCCTTGTTGTTGAGCAATTTCTACTCGGCGTACAGCCGTTACCGTTCCATCGATATTACCTACATTAAATTTTTTATCGTAGTTTTGAATTACATTACGCTTTTGTTCATTATTTTCATGTAGTCGATTCATTTTTTCCACTAACTGCTTTCGAATTTCATATAACATAAAACGTGCTGCTACTGGGTGAACTGGATCTGTTTTCTTTAAAAACCATGTATTTAATTGATAGGACTGCCCTTCAGAACCACTTGGTGAAAAGCGGTCTGATTCAATCATGTCATATAAAAGTGTCGTTACATGTTCATGTACACGGCTCGGAATCGCATACGCATATAAACGAACCGCATGATCCACTCTTGCCACTTCACCTTTCATTTGTTCCATCATTTTCAGTTTCGCAGCTGAAATTTTACACTCATGTTGCAGACGATTTAATTCCTCATCTTTTTGCACCGTTCGTTGTACATAACTTTCTACAGCTTCTAAAAACAGTTTTGATTTCGCAACTCCGAGCTTACCCCCCTCTGCTCCTTCACGTGTTTCATTGTACATTTGTCTATAGAAAATATGAGCTTGCTCTGGACGGGTAGCAAGATGTTCCAAGTCCTCTAAATAACTTTTACCTCTCTCCGGCTTTTCACGCTGCATCCCACGTTTTACATCTTGGTCATATCTTTGCTTCTTCTCTTGAAACAGTTGATCTAAATGAAGCCACGATTCATCTAAACCTTGCACAGCCCATTTTAAAGCACAATATTTTAACACATGCTCATACGGATAAATGAGTTTTGCCGTTCCTGCCCCGCAATATCGTCCTTTTCCGCTTGATTCTGCTAATTGCTGAATTTGATTGTCTTCTTGTGCAAAATGACTTGTGGACATCGGGCTAAATAACTGTAAATAAATTGTATTTGCCATCTGTTCCATATAATCTGATAAATTGTGTAAATGGTGTCCATGTAGGTTTTCATAATCGTATAAGAAACAATAATTGTACGGTAAATGATGTTGTTTAATTGTATGATTCGTTCTTCCGTCTTCATCTACTTGATCAGGGCGATACTCTAATTCAATTGTTACACCGCCGCGTTTTGATAATTCTCCAGTAGAACCGAGCGTAATAGCATGTAATTCTTTTAACGATGCATAGCCGTTCGCTTGCACCGTTTCAAACTCTTTCGCACTAACTGTTCTCGTCTTTACTAAAACATCCGGCATTAAAAACGCACCGCGTATTAAAATGTTATGATGCTGTAATTTTTTCCGAAGCATTTCACGTAAATATAATGCAATTTGCAGAAACATCCCCGAACCTGTTCCGCCTGCTAGTGATGTTACTATAATGACACGCACACCATATTCTGTTTGATCACTTGTAACCGGAAAAATTTTCTCAATTTCTTGCCAAAAGGACGTTAATTTATCTTCTTTCATCGCAGCACGTAACGCTAAACGTGAAATGACGCGTAACTGTCCTGCTCCTTCTGTTAATGGTTTATCAAGTATAGTCGGATCCATCGGAAACCACTCTGGGATTGTTGGATCTCCTGCAATATACTCCCTGGGCGTTTTACTAGAACTCGTTTGTGTCTTAAACTTTCGAATATGATCAAATTTACTCAATGTATTCACATCTGTATCAAATACGTGCATTGCTACCTTTTTCCGGCGCTCTTCAGGTAATTTTTCATATATTTGATGCGTCACAGTACTACCGATTCCACCTAAACCAATTAATATTGTTGGAACTTGTAATGTCATGTGAACCACCTTCCTATTCTTGCTTGTTTGAAAAAAGGGAAAGAGAATCCATACTCCATCCCCTTCTTATCCCTACCTACTATTCACATTCGTACTTGTAAATCTCTTTACCATATCCTCTATCAATTAGTAAAAGTTCATTTGGATATAGTGTCTTATGTTCCATTCCTACTTCATCCTCTGTTATAAACATTCCATCAATAATCATTCCAACTACTTGTGATTCTTTCGCTACAAAGACAGATTTCGAACCTTTCTTCGCTATAAACGTAACGGATTGCACTGTTTTTCTTTCTGCTCTAAATGGGATACCAAAATAATGGTTCCACCATTTATTTCGAAGTAATTCTGGTTCAGATTGATATAGCCAATCTTTCGCTACCTCTTGATCCCATTCATAATACAGTAGTGCTTTCCGGTGAAATCTTGGCCGAACAATCCATCCTAAAACAATGATTCCTACTACTAGTAGTAATAAAGTGATAGGAATGACAAACTTAAAAATAAGCGCATATTTTTCATAAAACGGAGCATCTTGAATATGGAATGTTATGTTTTTCTTTACTTCTTGTAATTTTGAATCCTGCATTACGATGGTAGCTTCTACGGTGCCGGTATCTGTAAAATTAAATGTGTCGGAGTAATAGGGACGAGGATAAACATAGATTTGATTTCCATGTTGCTTTATTTCATAATTGATTGATTGTTTAGATGTGACACCAGTAGATTTTAATAGTTTTTTTACAGCTTCTTCTGTCATTGACTTGCCATCTAACTGTGGTTGTAAAACAAATGGTTTACTATTCTCTAAATTTGTCACTTTTTCTTCATAATCTTTTGTAACAGTTTGAAGTGATAATTTCGGTTTCTCAGCTGTTTCAATTTTAAATTCTTTCGTCTGTCTATAAAACCCCTTTATATTCATATGAACTTTCCCGCGTACTAACCCTTTACCAAGCTTCGTTTCGTAATAAAACACATGCCTCTTATCGTTCCACTTCATTGCATATTGTTTTCCGTCTATTTCTACTTCTGCCTGAAAGTAAGAAGACTGAACTGGCAACTCCGTAGGCCTTGCTTCAATAACAGCAGTAACACCTTCGTACATTTTCTCTACATTTTTTTGACTACTATCATCTTTGTCATAAGTAGAAACCGTATAATTAAGCGCTGGTTCAACTAGTACTTGTAGTCCTTCTTTCTCAATGTCCTGGTCCACTTCTATCGTATAAGTTCCTGGTTTAATAACTTCCTCATTTTCCGTACTTATATGAACTATATTTCCGAACAATTTTGCTTCTCCTGGTGCATGTATGGAAAAAGAAGATTGCAATTGTAATGGTTTAGAAATTTGTGTGACCTGATAATCGGGCAGAGAAGGCGATTGTCGTACAAGCGTCATACGCTTTAATGGAAACGGTGTTGTAATCTCTACTCTTTTCCCCACTACTTTCGTTTTTACAATCGATTCAACAGAGGAGAATGGATCACGATTTGCAACTAATGCTGCCACTTGATTTACACTTTTTACAATGCCATCTTCTCCGCTTGACGGCATCGTAACACCATTTATCTCTTTCTTCCATATTTCCTTGAACGTATTTAGTTGTTCTTTTTCTTGTTGTCCTAAATCTTCTTCCATCGTAATTAAGACTGGATGTAACGATATCTTTTTTGCATCCATTTCTTTCTTAAACTGGGCTAATTTCTGCAAAATTTGTTCTTTTCCGCCAACCTTATCTTTCTCTAAATCATTAAATGCCCCGTCAGTTAATACAATAAGCCAAAATTCACGTTTTCCATCTATATCAGCTTCCTTTTTTATAGATTGCATCGCCGTTTCTACCGCGCTAAATGGAGTATTTAAATACGTTTTCCATGCTCCAATTCCCTCAATTTCTGTTTGCCTTTTATCCTTCGTTAACGAAATGTTTAATGGCTCATTCGGCTTACTCATTGGAACGTAAGAAAATTTATCTTTTTCATCCAATAGCGCAACTAAACTTTGCAAAGCATAATTGGCATATTTCCAGCGATCGTTATTTCTCATGCTGCCCGAATCGTCATATACAAGTGAAACGACCCTTTCCTTTGCCTCCTCTCCTTTTGCAAAAGCTGATAAAGGTAAACATATAAATAGAAACAACATGAACGTGGCACAAATTCGGATTTTCATGATGAGGCTTCGCCACCTTTGTAGACAAATTCCTATGTTTAAATTTATGAGAGGAAACAAGATATATGACTTGTATTTTAGGACAACGAACCCAGCATAATTTTATTATGTAAACAGTTATAAGAACTGAATATTATTCCTTCTAGCGTTTTCTATCCGATACTATAAGTAAAAAAGCCTGTTTAAGCTCCACACTTAAAACAGACTTTTCCTACTTTTTATTTTAAAAACACATAACAAAAAGTTTGATTTTTGACTTAACACATCACTTCTATTGTAAATCCACCAGGTGCTTCAACGTAAAACGTATACGCATGGACATGCTTAGGAGGCTCGACCAAAAATCCATCTTCCTTCAATCTTTGATTTATCTTATCTACTTGTTCTTCACTTTCTTGTGGAAATCCTACGTGAAATGTTCTGGGATACTGAACTTCTTTTCCTTTCATTAAAGTTAGTATAAATCCATCATTATCACGCATAACTGCAAAGCCATTTCCCCTTGTTCCACTACAAATTAGACCAAAATACTTCTCTAAAAACTCTCTAGCTGCTGTTACATCTGTAACTGTTAAATTAAGATGTTTAATTCCCAATCCTTCACCTTCTTTCTCAATTTTCTAACATTTTATCATACAAATAAAAAACACGCCTTCCACAGCGTGTTTCATTGCTTTACATACACTTCAACAATCGGATTCTCTTTATTATCCGCATGCAAGCGTATATTCTCTTCACTTGTATTATAAATACTAGCTAATAACATTATCGTTAACACATTAGGTGTCTTCGCATCACTTCCGTATTTTCTCTCAAGCGCTTCCTTATATTCAAAATCTAAATCCCCCTGCACATATGTATACACTTCAAAACCATCTTCTAAATTGCAAACTACTGTATCAATAATATCTGCCCCTACTTGCTTCTTCATTTCCTCTCGTAACGCTTCAATAAAATCTTCCCACGGTACTTCGTATGTCTGAAACTGATCTGTAGATTTCATGCCTTTTCCTCCTTATATATCCTCTTCTTATATTTCCCCTTTCCTATAACAATTATGATAGATAGGGCATTCGTACAAGCCGCACTTGTCCCCCTTACATATCGTATTACTGTAATGCGGAAGGAGAAAAGAATATGCATAGACAAAAATGTTATGATACATGCCAACGTTATTTCGGAAAAGTTGTTCGGATTGAAGACCGTGATGGCCGTATACATTTAGGTAAAATAATCGATGTGACACAAAACTCTGTATGGATCGAACCGGTACAACAGCGCTCATCTTTTGATTCAGGGTTCGGATACTACGACGCTTATGCAAACGGTGGTTGTGACCTTTGTGGAGGCCTTAGCAGGTGTGATAGTTGTGGATTCGGATGCGGTGGTGGATTCAGCAGCTGCGGATGTGGTGGTCGTGGTTGTAGTAGTTGTGGTTGCGGCGGCTGGGGAGGCGGCGGTTGTGGCTGGGGTGTTGAACTCGGATTTGGTTTCATCTTCGGAATTACATTAGCTGCATTATTTTTCATTTAACATAGTAAAGAGTTGGCTACCTTTAGCCAACTCTTTTTCTTTATTTTTCACATATAAAAATACGATGCCCTAAAATGTGTTGGTACATAAGCCGTACATTTTCATGCTGTATCCACGCCTCATATAACTCATTCGGAATATGTGAGGATACATTCCATTCTGGCTCTTCTACATAGCCAGAGATTGTTTCTGCAATCGTGCCACCACCCGCAATTGTAATTCTTTTAAAATTTGCTTTCTGAAATAATTGTACCCACTCATTCTCAGTTAACAGTTCTTTCATGCCATATAATTGGGCGATTTTTTCTTCCTCACCCTTATCAATGTGCCTATCAATAATCATTTCAATGACAACAAGCTTACCGTCCTGCTGTAATACACGATAACACTCCGAGATAACCCTTTCTTTGTCTGTAAAAGCGATGATTGATTCTCCAAGTACGAACTCAAATGAGTTATTCAAACACGGTAAATGCTCTACATTTCCTTCAATTAATTGTATATCTAACCCTTCAAACAACCATCTATCTTTTGCCTTTTGAATCATAATTTCATTCTTTTCAACCGTTGTTACTTTATAGCCAAATTCCCTTGTCATATACGCCGCTGTTTTCCCCGTACCGCAACCTATCTCAAGGACATTCGCTCCATATTTAAAAGGCAGTTGTGCTAACAATTGTTTTGTTAACGTAAAGCCACCAGGATGAGCACTTCCTATTCCGTAATAAGCTAGGAAATCGATGTATGTGTTTCGTTTCATGGGATTCTCCCTTTTTTATTTTATATATTCGAGCACGGAAGAAAAGTGCATAGAAAAAAGGGCGTATTGTACGCCCCTCATCTTACTTATCCTCTGTAATATATGCCCATTTATAGCTGTAGTCTCCACCAACTGGATGGTGAACAATACCTTTTACTTTCTGTCTTTGAACGATAGCATCACCACGTTGATATAATGGTGCAATTGCTGCATCTTCCAATAACATTTTCTCCGCTTTCAGTAAGCTATCCCAACGCTCTTTCGTTTTCGTTAATAGCTCACCTTTACCTTTTTGTACAATTTCATCATATTTAGGATTTGAATATCCTGTTTGGTTATGAGGGCCATTTGTAACAAACATATCAATGAATGTCATTGGATCTAAGTAGTCAGGTCCCCAACCAGCGTAAGATAAATCATAATCTAGATCTGATTCTAATTTTAACTTTTGTTTAAATGGCTGGTTTTTCAAATTCACTGTTAAACCTGGTAAGTTTTTCTCAAGTTCTCCTTTTAAGAATTCTCCTACTTTTTTCGCACCATCACCATCATAGTTTAATAGTTCTACTGTAATTGCATCTTTTCCAAGTTCTTTTTTCGCTTTTTCCCAATGCTCTTTTGCTTTTTTCACATCTGTTTTTAAAATATCTCCATTTTCTTTACGGAAGTCTTTTCCATCTGGGCTCTTAGCAAATTCTTTTGGTACTAAGTAATCTGCCGGTGTAGATCCGTCATTTAAAATAACGTTCGTTAAGCCTTTTTTATCATACGCTTTTGCAATCGCTAAACGTAGATCTTTGCTCTTTAACACTGTATCTTGCCCACCACGTTTTTGGTTTAAGCGTAAGAAGTACGTTGACGGTGTTTTTTGTGTAAAGAAGTCGGGGTTTGATTTATATTTGTCAACAAATTCAGATGTAAGTCCTGAACGATCGATTTGTCCACTTTCATATAAGTTAACACGTGTACCACTATCTTTTACTACGTTAAAGTTGATTTCATCTAACTTCACTGTTTTATTATCCCAATATTGTGCATTTTTCTTTAACTTCCAACCTTCTTCATGTTTCCAGTCTGTCAATGTAAACGGTCCGTTGTATAACGTCGTATCTGATTCTAAACCGTACTTTTCACCTTTTTCTTTTACAAATTTCTCGTTTAATGGATAAAATGTTCCAAATGAAGTTAATTCTACAAAGTAAGGAACTGGATTTTCTAATTCTACTTCTAACGTATAGTCATCTACAGCTTTTACTCCTAACGTATCTAGTTCAGCTTTTCCTTCATTAATCGCTTGTGCATTTTTCAAATCAAACATAATGTATGCATATTCTGCTGCTGTATTTTTATCTACCGCACGTTTCCAAGCAAACACGAAATCTTTCGCTGTTACAGGCTCTCCATTTGACCATTTTGCATTTTTATTTAATGTAAATGTATACTTTTTACCATCATCACTCTTTTTATATGATTCAGCAACTCCTGGTGTTGCTTTATTATCTTTATCAAGTCGATATAAACCTTCCATTACGTTGTTTAAAGCTAGAAACGATACTTGGTCTGTCGCTTTAGCAGAGTCCATAGATGGAATCTCTTGAGACTCTGTTAAATTAAGCACTTGCTTCGCCGCTAGCTTTCCGCCTTCTTTTTCACCACTTTTCGGTGTTGTGCTTGCCTTCTCTTTATCTCCTGATCCAGAGCAAGCTGTTAATGCCATACTCATTACTAAAACTGGTGCTACGACCGCTGTCAATTTTTTCATCTTTTTTCTCTTCATTTTTTGTACCCTCCCCAATTATATGTACGATATTAACATTTAGAATTTCTCTACTAACTTTCGTTATCAGAAAATTCTTATTAATTAATATTCTACTATTTTTTTAAATTTTGTAAAGTATTTTTGTAAATTTTCTAAATATTTATTTTTTTATTATAGTAACTTGTTGTTTTAACTACTATATGAATTATCCCCGTCTACTATATGTAAACATCCCTCCCCTTATTCCACTCTATTACTACGTTCTATATTTTTCTTATTAGCATGAGGTCTCTTACTATCATCTGTCTTACTACTTACTGACCTCTCTAAATCCCTCCGATAGAACCTTCCTAATTACCTACCCGATTCTCAATAGGCTAACGATATTTATTCCCTTATACATACTAAAAAGCATTTCAAAAGCAGCTCAGCCACTTTTGAAATGCTTTCACTTTATTTTTTTCCGCCATCCTCAGTTACATACGCCCACTTAAAGCTATATTCTGGACTGATGTTATGTTTCACAATTCCTTTTACATTCGGTTTCATTACATACGATCTTCCTGTTTGATATAAAGGAACTAACCCTGCATCTTCTTCAAGGAATAATTTTTCAGCTTTCCCTAACGTTTCCCAGCGTTTTTTCGCATCACTCATTAATTCATTACCTGCTTTTCCTACCATTTCATCGTATTTTGGATTTGAATAACTCATTTGGTTGTACGGGCTCTTCGATTCAAACATATCAATAAATGTCATTGGATCCGCATAGTCTGGACTCCAACCTGCATAAGAAATTTCATAATCTTGCGCAGTTTCTAATTTTAATTTTTGTTTGAACGGCTGAATTTTCGTATTAATCGTTACACCTTTTAAATTTTTCTCAATTTGATCTTTTACATAGTCAGCAATCTTTTTCGCAGTTCCATCATCATAGCTTAGCAATTCAATTGTAACTTGATCTTTTCCAAGTTCTTTTTTCGCTTCTTCCCACGCTGCTGCTCCTTTTTTCGGATTATATTTCAGACCATTTTTAAATGTATCTTGATAATCTTTACCATCTGGCCCTGTCGCAAGTCCTTTTGGAACCAATTGATCTGTTGCTTTTGAACCATTATTTAAAATTACATTTGCCAATCCTTTTTTATCAACTGATAATGCAATTGCTTCACGAAGTTTTTTGCTCTTTAAAGGCGTATCTTGTCCGTTACGTTTTTGATTTAAACGTAAGAAGAATGTACTTGATTCCGCATACTCACCATATTCTTCTTTGTTCGATTTATATTTATCTACAAACTCTCCTGATAGTAATGTAAAATCAATTGATCCTGTATCATATAAGTTTACTTTCGTTGCAACCTCTTTTACTACACTATAGTTAATTTCTTCTAATTTCACAGTCTTTTTATCCCAGTACTTATCATTTTTCTTCAGCTGCCAACCTTGTTCATGTTTCCATGAAGACATAACGAATGGACCATTATACACAGTTGTATCTGCTTCTAAACCGTACTTATCACCTTTTTCTTTTACGAATTTTTCATTTAATGGATAGTATGATGGGAATGCTAATAAATTTAAGAAATACGGTACCGGTTTTTCTAATTCTACTTCTAGCGTGTAATCATCTACCGCCTTCGCTCCTAATTCAGTTACAGGTTTTTCTCCTTTATTAATCGCTTCTGCATTTTTAATATAGTAAGCAATAAATGCATATTCTGCCGCAGTACTCTTATCAAGTAAGCGCTTCCATGCAAAAACGAAATCTTTCGCTGTTACAGGATCACCATTTGACCATTTTGCATCTTTTCGCAGTTTAAACGTATACTTTTTACCATCTTCACTTTTCGTACTAGACTCTGCCGCAGCAGGAATTGGCTTATTATCTTTATCAAGGCGATATAGGCCTTCCATCGTGTTCCCTAAAATTTGCGAACCTAATGTATCAGTAGATTTAGAAGTATCCATCGTCGGAATTTCTTGGTTTTCCGTACGATTTAATACTTGTTTCGCTGCATATTTAATATCAGATTTTTTTTCTTCCCCACTATTTGATGTAGTAGTCGTTTTCTTTTCCCCACCTGACCCAGAACATGCTGTCAATGCAACACTCATCGCTAAGACTGGTACTACAACTGCCGTTAACTTTTTCAGCTTTTTTCTCTTCATTTTTATACCCTCCCTAATTATATGTACATTACCAATCCTTGAGAGACCCCTTACTAAAGATTTGTTTTTCAGAAAATTACAACTAATGTTATTCTACTCTTTTTTTCGTATTTGTAAATAGTTTAATTTTAAATATTCTGATTTTTTTAATTTAGTAGGATTTATCCCCCATCTACTATATGTACATACTATACACCTTATTCTCTTCTATTTAACCACACTAAAAATTAGTATTTTAAGCTCACAAAAAAAGCATTTAAAAGTAGCTAAGCCACTTTTAAATGCTTTTTCAACTCTATTATTTTTCAGTTACATATGCCCACTTAAAGCTAAATTCTGGACTGATATTATGTTTTACTACACCTTTTACATTTGGTTGTAAAACATAAGAATCTCCACGTTGATATAAAGGTACAATCGCTACATCTTCTTCAAGTAATGTTTTTTCAGCTTTTCCTAACTCTTCCCAACGTTTCTTTGCATCGCTCATTAATTCCGTTCCAGCTTTTTTCACCATACCGTCATATTTAGGGTCAGAGAAGCTCATTTGGTTATGAGAATGTCCAGTCTCAAACATATCTAAGAACGTCATTGGATCTGCATAATCCGGATTCCATCCGCCATACGAAATATCATATTGTTGTTCAGTTTCTAATTTTAGTTTTTGCTTAAATGGTTGAAGTTTAATATTAACTGTTACACCTTTTAAGTTTTTCTCAATCTGATCTTTAATATATTCGCCAACTTTTTTCGCATTACCAGTATCGTAGTTTAAGAATTCAATCGTAACTTGGTCTTTTCCAAGTTCTTTTTTCGCTTCTTCC
>NZ_KV827856.1:511684-567927 GCF_001836235.1 Bacillus sp. HMSC036E02
TTTTCCAAGTTCTTTTTTCGCTTCTTCCCAAGCTGCAGCCGCTTTTTTAGGATTTGGTTTCAAACCGTTTTTAAACGTTTCTTGGAAATCTTTACCATCCGGTCCAGTTGCTAATCCTTTTGGCACTAAGAAGTCAGCTTCTTTTGATCCATCATTTAAAATTACATTTGCTAAATTCTTTTTATCAATTGATAACGCAATTGCTTCACGTAATTTTTTGCTCTTTAATGGCGTGTCTTGTCCATCACGTTTTTGGTTCATACGAATGAAATACGTACTTACTTGTGAATATGTGCCAAATTCATCTTTCTTGCTTCTATATTTATCAACGAACTCTCCATTTAATAAAGCAAAGTCAACTTGACCGCTATCATATAGATTGACTAAAGTCGCAGCCTCTTTAACAACACTAAAGTTAACTTCTTCCAGTTTCACAGTCTTTTTATCCCAATATTGATCATTTTTCTTTAATTGCCATCCTTGTTCATGCTTCCAATCTTTAAGAACGAACGGTCCGTTATAGACAGTTGTATCAGACTCTAAACCGAACTTCTCGCCCTTTTCTTTAACGAACTTTTCGTTTAATGGATAATATGATGGGAATGCTACTAAGTTTAAGAAGTACGGTACTGCTTGCTCTAACTCAACTTCAAGCGTAAGATCATCTACTGCTTTTACTCCTAATTCAGTTACAGGTTTTTCTCCTTTATTTACTACTTCTGCATTTTTAATCGGGAATGCGATAAATGCATACTCAGCAGCTGTTTTTGGATCTAATAGACGTTGCCAAGCGTATACGAAATCTTTCGCAGTTACTGGATCTCCATTTGACCATTTTGCATCTTTGCGTAGTTTGAACGTATATTTTTTACCATCTTCACTTTTCGTGCTAGATTCTGCTGCTGCTGGAATCGGCTTATTGTCTTTATCAAGACGATATAACCCTTCCATCGTATTACCTAGCATTTGTGAAGATACTGTATCAGTTGATTTTGAAGAGTCCATCGTCGGAATCTCTTGTGTTACTGTTCGATTTAGCACTTGTTTTGCTGCTAATTTTTCCCCTGACTTACTATCTCCACTAGAGCTAGAATTTGTGCTTGTCTTCTTATCTCCACCTGATGTAGAACATGCTGTTAATGCCATGCTCATTGCTAAAACCGGTGCTACAACTGCTGTTAGTTTTTTCATTTGTTTCTTTTTCATTTTGTACCCTCCCTAATTCTTAACGATAGCTATTAAAGAATTTTCTGATAATTCTGTTTTTCTCTATATATTTATCAGACGATTCTTACTAATTCTTATTCTACTAATTTTTTAATTTTTGTAAAGTATTATTATTAAAAATTTTTAAAAAATTATTTTTTTACAGTAATATTCATAAAAATGCCATATGTTGTTCAAACCTTATTTCGCATTCATACACATTTGTTGTTTTAATCACTTTCATCTCATTTACCACTTGAATACTTGTTAATTATTGCTAATAAATAATGCATATATCTAAAAACATCTTTTCTACAAAAATAAAAAAGCAGACATTTCGTCTGCTTTAATTCTCCTCAATTTGCTTTTCACTTAATCCTAGATGTGTTCTAAGAGTATTACTCAAACTCTGTAGATCTTTTTTATTAGGATTATAATAATATACACGTTGCCCGTTTGGGCCATTAGGTAAGTATAAATCATCACCAGCTAATTGTATTTTTTCAACTGAACCGTTTAAACCGTATTTATAAAAAGATAAAATATCATCCATTACTAAATTTGTTTTAAAATCACCATCAACCGCCTCAACTATTTTTTCTAACTTCGTAATCGATCCTACACTTTTTAATTTACTTAAAATCGCTTCAATAACAAGTTGTTGGCGTTGTCCTCTCATTGCATCACTATCAATATGGCGCGTTCTTGCTAGTGCAAGTGCTTCTTCCCCATTTAATTTTTGTAATCCTTTTTTCAAATGAATCGCATCAGGTTCATCTTTACTATTTTGCTCCGTAAATTCAACTGGGACATCCACTTCAATACCATCTAACCCATCAACAATTTTAGTAAAGGAACCAAAATTAAATTTCACAAAATAATCAACAGGCACCTGTAACAATTTTTCTACCGCTTCCACAGAAGCTTGCGGTCCTCCATCTTTACCATTTTTAACGAAACCACTTCCATATGCATGGGTTATTTTATCTTTTTTCTTTTCAACTGGAACATATGTATATGTATCACGCGGTATGCTCGTTAATTTCACTGTTTTATCGTCTTTATTAAAAGTCGCTAACAATAATGCATCTGTATGAAATGCACCATTATATTCCTTTTGTCGTTCTTGATTTTCATCAATTCCCATAATTAAAAGTGAAACATGATTTGCAATTGGCTTTACAGATTTCTCACGTAAATTGGATTTTTCGCCTCGTGCTAAATTCAAATTAGATTTTTGTACGAGACTAGAAGTTTTCATATATACATAGGCTCCATAGCCAATTCCACCAAATAGTAATACCGCCAGTAGTAAACTTACTATCGTTTTCTTTTTATATTTTTGCTTATTTTTCTCTTCTCTTAAAGATGAATGATTCCCCATTTACTCTCCTCCTGTTTCTATTCACCCAATATGTTTTTCATTTTTTCATATTTAGCGCTATCCTTTTGAAACATACTTTCTTTCAATCCCTTATCTATTTGTATCCATTCAGTCGTAACTGAATATTGAATCAAGCCTTCTTGAAAACTAAGAAATTTCAACATAATCCCTGTATTTTTCTCCACAACCATTTCGAATTTCCCTCTTAAATCTTCAGAGGTGCTAACAGGCACCTCTATGTTGATAACTCCTTCAATTTTGTAACAATCTAATCCAAGATATTTCGTTTCTTTATAATTCCAATCTTTATATCGAATTAACAAATCTGCGAATTCTGATTGAATACTATATTTAGCTAGCCCTACATATTCATCATCATATCTCTTTTTCTCATCTGATTTTCTCACTAACCTTTCCGTAGGATTTAATTTTAATAGTTCATTGTTTCTTCCTTTCGGGTTCCATTTTGTCTCTTTATAGGTATACTTCTCATCATCAAACTCTTTTTTCTTGCCCTCGTTATATATAATTGTTCGTTTTTTCGCTAGTTTATCTTCTTTCGAAGAGATACCTCTTTGTTTCTCCGTATCAATCGCATACTTATATGTTGTAGCAATTCTTGATGAGCTAGAATATTCCTCAAATTGTCCTGAAATATTTTTAAAATAATCAATAGAATCTAGCATTTTTTGATGAATCTTTTCTTTATCTGGATAATGTACATTCGATTTTATTTCTTCTTCATTTTCATAATCAGAAAACGCTTTTTTCTTTACATATTCAAATACTCCACCATTTTGCGCAAAACTTTGTATAGAAAACTCAGACATAGATACCACTGAAAGTATACAAACCGCTGCACTAATTATCATCATATGAATTTTGTAACTCTTCTTTTTTACCTTAAGATTATGTAGCGTGCCATTAATTTTTTCATTTAACTCTGGAGGTACTATAACATTTTCATCTTTTATTCTCTTTTTTAATTTCTCATCAAATAATTTTTCATTATCCATCCTTTACACCCCCTATTCCATCTTTAATCGTTTTTGTAGTTGTTCCCTCGCGCGTGACAATCTTGATTTCACTGTTCCTTTCGGTATTTCTAACAGCTTTGCTATACTCTCTTGATTCATGTCTTCATAGTAATAAAGCACCGTAACAGCTCTTAATTCTTCATGTAACGATTGAATCGCATTACACAAATCTATATCTTCATACTGATCACACGCACTCATATTGTAATCATTCTCTTCTGTCACAATTACATTTTTATACGCTCTAATAATATTGTTACACTCATTTATTAGTATTCGAATTAACCAAGTTTGAAAAAATTCTTCTTTTTTTAATTTTTTTATATTTTCATAGGCTTTTAAAATTGTTGTCTGTATCGCATCCTCTATATTTGTCTCATCACGTAACATCGCCTTTGCTATTCGATACATCTTCACTTTTTCTGTATGTATAAGCGCTATAAAGGCTTCATGATCACCTTTTTTCGCTAAAGAAACATCCGTTTCTTCTTTTATAATCATTTTATATAAAGGGATTACTTTCACAATCGCTCCTCCTGTTTCATCCTCACTTCATCACTTCCAATTTAACTTTACATATATTAGACGTATGAACCTAGAAAAAGGTTCACTTTTTTGAATATTTTTTTAATTAAAAAGATAAATATCCTTTATAAGGATGCAATAAACATACTAGTTTAAATTTACAAATAAAAAAAGCCCACTTTCTCAGTGGACTTTCTACTCTATAACGGTAAATCCCTCTTCCTAAATACTACAATCGCTACGATAAAAATACAAAGCGCTACAGCAGTTAAACTTATACTTACCGGCCATATATTATATGATCCTTCAGCAATTTCTTTCGGACGAAACAGCGTGAATAATGATAGGTTTTTCATCCATTCTAACTTATCACTTAACTTCCCTACCATATCCAATACGAAAAATAAGATAGTTAAACTCGCTGAATAACTTAGTGCTTTTCTTTCGTCATTACATATACAAGAAAAGAAAAATGAATAGGCACTAACGACTAAAAATATGAGCCCTCCGACTACATTTATCTTCAAAAATAATTCTTTATTTAAGTTATTATCCTCTAAAAACCATTCAGCACCTACTATACCCGCTACATACGTAACCGCTACAATAATCAGTAGTCCTAATATAAGAATAGCCGCTTGCGTAATTGCGATTCGTACTCTAGATACAGGCGTTGCTAGCAAGTATGCCATTGCTCCTTTATCTACATGACGAGCAATTAAATGTGTCGCAACTGTTACGCAAAAAATTGTTAAAATGATAATAAACAATAGACTATAGTATTCGCCCGCTAGAAAATCCATTACGTTTTGAATCGGACTTTCCATACCAACGATTTTTTTCACACTATCAGGCATGGCACCTATTAATTCATTTAGCCCTTTTGCTGATACCATTGACGGGAATATCCAAATTAATAACCACAGATATAAAGCTGCACCAGACGCATAACTCAAAATACTTTTTTGTGTTTCTTTCAAACTAGCTAAAAATAATTGCTTATTCATGCGTTATCCCTTCTTTCTTATCGTAATAATGCATAAATAAATGTTCTAAATCCATCGCTCTCGTTTGAAGTGCCGTTACATTGTAGTTTGAAAGTGTTTGTAAAACAGTTTGATAGTTTCCTTGTACAATGATAGATGCCTCTCTGCCTTTTACCGCTTCAAATTGCAAATTACACTTTGTAAGAGACTCAATCTCTTCTTGTGATGATACTGTTACATCTATCACCTGTCTTCTCATACTTTGTAAATCGTGAATATTTTCAACCGTTACGAGTCGACCATCTTTAATAATAGCTACTCTGTCACAAGTTCTCTCAATTTCAGTGAAAATATGCGAAGACATAAGAATTGTTTTTCCTCTTTGCTTTTCCTCTAATATTAAATCTATAAACACTTGCTGCATAAGTGGATCAAGTCCAGATGTTGGCTCATCTAAAATTAACACCTCTGGATCGTGCATAAATGCAGCGACTATCCCTACTTTTTGCTTCATTCCTTTAGACATTTTGCGAATCGGTGTTTTCACATCAAATTGCAGACGCTCTATCAGTTCATCTCGTCTTTTCGTATCCTTTAATCCACGCATTCCTTGCATTAATTTTAAAAACTCTAATCCGTTCATTCCTTCAATAAAAGAAATTTCACCCGGTAGATAACCAACTTCCCTTTGAATTTTCGCTGCTTCATTCCAACAATCTAATCCAAAAATTGTCGCTTTACCAGCTGTCGGTTTTATAAATCCCATTAAATTACGAATCGTCGTTGATTTTCCGGCACCATTCGGTCCTAAATAACCAAATACTTCTCCCTCTTTTACATCAAATGTAATATGAAACAAACCTTTTCCATTCGAAAACTGTTTTGTGACATCTTGAACTGAAATCATAATTCCACCTCATTTTTTGAAATATTTAATGTGTGATATTTCAAAATCATTGTACTCCTCATCTTTCATATTCGCAACAACTTTTTGAAATATTTATCAGTCCATATTTCAAAATTATTGTTTTCCATTATTTTTTCTTGTATATTTTAAGTGAGGTGATTGCATTGAACGGCTTTGAAAGAGTAAAAGAAAAGAAAAAGCGTGCCATTAAAGAAGCAGCATTCTTATTATTTTCAGAACGTGGATTTAATGAAGTGAAAATAGAACATATCGCAAAAGAAGCAAACGTTTCTCAAGTTACAATTTATAATCATTTCGGAAGTAAAGATGCGTTATTTAGGGAGCTTATACAAGAATTTATCATATCTGAATTTCAATATTATAAAGAGCTTGCAGAAGAAAAATTACCTTTTCATGATATGATGCAAAAAATGATTGTAAGAAAAATGAATACTGGCGGATTATTTCAACCTGATATGTTACTACAAATGATGCAAAGGGACGAAGAACTCCGTAAGTTTATTTATAGTTATCAAAATGAAAAAATCCTACCCTGGTATTTAGAAATATTAGAACGAGCTCAGCGCAAAAACGAAATTAATCCACACCTTACTAAAGAAATGATGTTACTTTACATTCAAATGTTTACAAAATTAGGTGATGATTTTGGGGCACAACTTCTTGAAGGAAATCGCGAAAAACATATACAAGATATAGTCACTATGTTCTTCTATGGTCTTTCTGTTCCACAAAAATAAAAAAGACACGAATTTCGTGTCTTTTTATTTTATAGAAATGACTCTACCTTTTTCACTGCTTTCAATCGCTAATTGAATCAGTTTAATAACATCTAAACCTTCTTTTGCTGTTACAGGTAGTTTCTCACCATTTAATATACTATCTCGCACACCTTTATAATAATTGTCATAACAACCGACTTCTGTTGGAATACGCTCTAAGTTTTCTTCTGTTTCTAAAGTAGCAAAATTCTCTTCATCGTCTACTCCATAACCGTTATCACCTGGCTTCATTCCATTTTTTAATTGCTCTTCCTGCGAATCCATACCGTACTTCACGATAGAACCTTTCTCTCCATGCACTATAAAATGCGGTCCAGCTTTTTTCACATAACTGCTACTACGTAAAATGACACGTTTAACTCCGTAATGAAGTACTATGTGGAAATAATCATCCACCTCTGCACCTGGTCGTTGTTTTATTACATCTGCACTTATCGCATCTGGTTTCCCGAATATTGATAACGCTTGGTCAATTAAATGCGATCCTAAATCGTATAATATACCGGAGCCTGGTAGATTTTTTTCTCTCCATCGATCACGTACATGTGGACGGAAACGATCAAAATTCGATTCATATGCGTATATATTCCCTACTCTGTTTTCTCCTAACAATTTCTTAATTGTTAAGAAATCATTATCAAAACGACGATTATGATATACGCTTAACATTACATTATGCTGCTCTGCTAATGAAATAAGCTTTTCCCCTTCTTCAATTGAGACAACAAATGGTTTTTCTACAACAACATGCTTACCGTTTAAAATTGCTTCTTTTACATATGGAAAATGAGTTGTATTAGGTGATGTAATAACAACTAAGTCAACATCAGCTCGCTTCACCAATTCATCAATTGTACTAACAACATTAGCATTTGGTAATGTTTCTTTTACTACCTCTTCTTTTGAGGATAATACAGCACGAATATCATATTCTTCTATCGTTTGTAATAGTGGGATATGAAATGTCGTACTAGAAAAACCAAATCCTACAATCCCTACACCTATTTTTTTCATGTTGCCCCTCCATTTGTCCCGCTTTAACAGGCAGTAAGATTCCTAACCAAAAATTCAGCGAAAGCTAAGGAATTAGGTGAGAAATCAACTGCTTGTTAAAGCCCGATTGGTTCAACTAATAATCAGTGTGGATAAAGAAAATCCCCATTGATTAAAGTTTCACTTTATGAGAACGATTTCATTGAGTTATTATAACAAGATTATTATTATTTACATAATAAATTGCCTAGAAAAAAGCATCTTGCTATTATTCATAGCAAGATGCCCTCTTTATTCTGGTCTTTTCTTCGTCCACGTTTCTACTACTTCACCAGTATCATTAACATCTAGCACTAGGCTACCATTACTATACCGGTCTTTATTTCGATACGCTTTCGGATCAATCTCTTCTACAATGTTTTTCTCTGTCTTCATGTAAACTAATTCATCGTCCCGAACAATTTCAATACCGACAATGCGGTACGGATTACGTTTTAATTCTTTGAAAATAACAAGACCTCGTTTCGCCCTCGTTGATTTTTCAATTTCTGATGCTTTTAGACGTTTTACAGCACCGCGCTGTGTTACGAGAATAAGTTGATCTTTGTCACCATTTAACGGTTTACCAGAAGCGACATAGTCATCTTCTTTTAAATTAATTGCTTTCACGCCAGCAGCTCTTACACCGACTGGACTTACTTCATCTTCATGGAAAATAAGTGCATATGCACCGTGTGTAGCAAGAACGATATCACTCGTTCCATCTGTCGCAAATATATCGACAACTTCATCATCTTTTTTCAAGTTTACAGCAACGAATGCCCTTGAATAACGCTGAACTTTATATTGATTTAATTCTGTTTTCTTTATCATACCATTTCTTGTTACAAATACGATAAATCGTTTTTCTTCCTCAAAGTTCTGTACAACCGTTGCCCAAATGATTGTTTCATCCCGGTCGAGTGAAACGATATTAGCAACGTGCTGACCTAAATCTTTCCAACGAATATCTGGCATTTCGTATACTGGCAGATATATATAGTTTCCTTTATTCGTAAATAAGAGGACTGTCTCTGTCGTATTCGTATCGAATCGTTCAAGTAAGATGTCACCCTCTTTCATACCGAAGTCTTTGCCGTTTGAGGCATTGTGTGAGCGCCATCCAGTACGTTTCACATATCCTTCTTTCGTTACAGTAACGATGACATCTTCTTGTGGGATCATAACTTCTACATCGATTTTAATTTCCTCGATTTGATCTTCAATAATCGCGCGTCGATCATCACTATATGTTTTCTTAACTCTCTTTAAATCTGTTTTAATTACTTGAAGTAATCTTTTTTCACTTTGTAAAATTGCCTGTAGCTCAATAATTTTCTTATTAAGCTCATCTGCTTCTTCTTGTAACGCCGTAATGTCTGTATTCGTTAAGCGATATAATTGCAAGGAAACAATTGCTTCTGCCTGTGCTTCTGTAAAGCCAAATTTTGCACTTAAATTATCTTTCGCGTTACGTTTATCTTTTGAAGCTCGAATTGTTTCAATTACTTGGTCTAAAATCGATAATGCTTTCTTTAAACCTTCTACAATATGTTGACGATTTTCTGCTTTTCTTAATTCATATTGCGAACGTCTCGTAATAACCTCTTTTTGATGTCCAATATAAGCATCTAAAATTTTCGGTAATGTCATAAGTGTTGGACGACGATTATTGATCGCTACCATATTAAAGTTATATGGAATTTGCAAATCTGTATTTTTATATAAATAATTTAAAATACCTTCGGCGTTTGCTTCTTTCTTTAATTCAACAACAATCCGTAAACCAGTACGATCTGTCTCATCACGCACTTCAGCAATACCATCTAACTTTTTATCTAGACGTAATTCATCCATTTTCTTCACAAGATTTGCCTTATTCACTTCGTAAGGAATTTCAGTGATTACAATTTGTTGTTTCCCACCGCGCACTGTTTCAACTTCTGCTTTTCCGCGAATAATAATTTTACCTTTACCTGTTTCATACGCCTTTTTAATACCATCAATCCCCTGAATAATACCGCCTGTTGGGAAATCTGGTCCTTTCATAACTGTTAATAAATCATCAACAGTACTATTTGGCTTATCAATACGCATCATTGTAGCATCAATAACTTCTCCAAGATGATGCGGAGGAATTTCTGTTGCATAACCAGCGGAAATCCCTGTAGATCCGTTCACTAATAAATTCGGGAACGCTGCTGGTAATACAACCGGTTCTTCACTCGTATCATCAAAGTTTGACACGAATTCAACTGTTTCTTTATCAAGATCACGTAATAATTCAGATGCGATTGGTGATAAACGAGCTTCCGTATAACGCATCGCTGCCGCTGGGTCCCCATCAACACTACCGTTATTACCATGCATTTCAACTAAAACATTACGTACTTTCCAAGTTTGGCTTAAGCGTACCATTGCTTCATATACAGAGGAATCTCCATGTGGATGATAATTACCGATAACATTACCTACTGTTTTAGCTGATTTACGAAACGCTTTATCATGTACATTACCTTCTACATACATAGAATATAAAATACGTCTTTGTACTGGCTTTAAGCCATCACGTGCATCTGGAAGTGCACGATCTTGAATAATATATTTACTATAACGTGCAAAGCGATCACCTAACACGTCTTCAAGCGGGAGGTCATGAAACTTCTCTGCTTGCATGTTATTCCACCTCCGTCTCCATAATCATTTCATTTTCTAAAATATTTCCTTCTTCTTGCATACCAAACTGTACATTACGTTCAATCCATTTACGGCGCGGTTCTACTTTATCGCCCATTAATGTTGTAACGCGACGCTCTGCTCTTGCTGCATCATCAATTTTCACGCGAATTAATGTACGCGTTTCAGGATTCATTGTTGTTTCCCATAATTGATCCGCATTCATTTCACCAAGTCCTTTATAACGTTGTAACATATAGCCTTTTCCAACTTTTTTCGTTACACCGTCTAATTCCTCATCTGACCAAGCGTATTCAATTACCTCACTCTTACCTTTTCCTTTACTTACTTTGTATAAAGGAGGAAGTGCGATAAACACTTTACCAGCTTCGATAAGTGGCTTCATATATCTGTAGAAGAACGTTAATAACAATACTTGAATATGAGCCCCATCCGTATCGGCATCGGTCATAATTACAACTTTATCGTAGTTAATATCTTCAACATCAAATTCATTTCCTACACCGCCACCAATCGCATAAATGATTGTATTAATCTCTTCATTTTTAAAGATATCAGCAAGCTTTGCTTTTTCTGTATTAATTACTTTACCACGTAACGGTAATACGGCCTGGAAACGTCGGTCTCGTCCTTGTTTCGCAGAACCACCGGCAGAGTCACCCTCTACTAGGTACAGTTCATTTTTTTGCGGGTTACGTGATTGTGCAGGTGTTAATTTCCCGCTTAACGTACCTTCTGATTTTTTCTTTTTCTTACCACTACGCGCTTCTTCTCTTGCTTTACGGGCTGCTTCACGGGCTTGTGCTGCTTTAATTGCTTTTCTCACAAGAAGTGTAGCTACATCAGGATTTTCTTCTAAAAAGTATGCTAAATGCTCAGATACAATGGCATCAATTGAAGAACGCGCTTCACTTGTACCTAGTTTCCCTTTCGTTTGCCCTTCAAACTGAAGCACTTCTTCTGGTACACGTACCGAAACGATAGCCGCTACACCTTCACGAATATCTGTGCCTTCTAAGTTTTTATCTTTTTCTTTTAATAGTGCTACTTTACGAGCATACTCGTTAAACACACGCGTCATCGCTGTTTTAAATCCAGCTTCGTGTGTTCCACCATCTTTTGTACGTACGTTATTTACAAACGATAAAATGTTTTCTGAGTAGCCATCGTTAAATTGAAATGCTAGTTCTGCTTCAATTCCATTTTGTTCACCAGTGAAATATACAACTGGATGAATGGAATCTTTTTCTTCGTTTAAATATGAAACGAAAGCTTCAATTCCCGTTTCATAATGAAATACATCCTCTAAATCATTTCGTTCATCTTTTATTGAGATTTTCATTCCTTTTAATAAGAATGCAGATTCACGTAATCTCTCACATAATGTTTCATAATTATAATTTGTTGTGCTGAAAATCGTTGTATCTGGTTTGAAATGCATCGTAGTACCAGACTCTTTCGTCTTCCCGATTTTCTCAAGCGTCGTTACAGGAACACCGCCATTTTCAAAGCGTTGTTCGTAAATATTTCCGTCACGCTTAATCGTTACGACTAACCATTCTGATAAGGCATTTACAACCGATGCCCCAACACCGTGCAAACCACCACTCGTTTTGTAACCACCTTGACCAAACTTACCACCGGCATGAAGTACAGTTAAAATAACTTCAGGTGTAGGTTTCCCAAGTTTATGCATTCCCGTAGGCATTCCTCGCCCTTTATCTATAACGCTAATACTATTATCTTTATGTATTACGACTGAAATTTCGTCGCCAAATCCCGCTAACGCTTCGTCAACGGAGTTATCTACTATTTCATATACTAAATGATGCAATCCACGGCTGTCCGTGCTCCCGATATACATACCCGGGCGTTTTCGAACGGCTTCAAGTCCTTCTAACACTTGAATCGCATCTTCATTATATTGGAACTGATGCTTCGCCAAACTCCTTGCCCCTTTCCTAATTCAAAATCAGAACATATGTTTCTATTATAGAATAACGCCTCGACTATAGTTTTGGCAAGTTATCTTATCTCTTTTATATACCATTTTCAATAGAAAAATCCTTGTTTTCTCACAAGGATTCCTCTAGGCTACTATTTCAGAAAAATAATCGTTTGTCAACGAGAAATGGATATGTATTCCAAGATTACACATTCCAAACCTTTATTATGATCCAAATGATCAAGATCCAAAATGGGATTACAAATAACAATCCCCAAAAACAGCCTTTAAAAAATCTCATGATGAACACCTCGTTCATCGGCCCTACTTATCTATAATGAGGGCTGAATCAATCTTTCTACCTTTAAATCTATACTATTTTGTCATCGCATGTTCTACTTTAATACAACGATCCATTATTACAGTATAGTCTTTTTCTTTTAAAAGTTTATATGTATCCTCATCTTGTACTCCTAATTGTGCCCAAAAAACATCTGCATCAATCTCTACGAATTCTTTTGCAACATCCATTAAAAACTCTGAGCGACGAAATACATTTACTATGTCAACGTGTTCCTTAATATCCTTTAGTGAAGAAACTGCCTTTTCTCCAAGCACCTCATCTACTGTTGGATTAACTGGAATAATGCGGTATCCAGCATCTTGCATTGCTTTTGAAACCATATACGATGTACGTTCTGGCTTATCTGATAATCCAACAACCGCAATTGTTTTGCTTTTCTTTAACACTTCACCAATTTCCGTACGAGTTGGGTTTTCAATTGTCATAATTAATCCCTCCTATTCCTTTAGTATAGCCGATAAAGAAAGTCTCTTTCAATATGAAAGAGACTTTCTTTTATTTCGATTATTGATTCTTTGTAGCTGAATTATCTGCTAAAGTAGCCGATTTCGTCATTTTTTGACCGTTACGGTAGAATGTAACTTCTACTTTCTCGCCTACTTTTTTCTTTTCATATAAATATTTACGGAATTGAAGAGCATTCTCTACTTTTTGATTATCTAATGCTATTACAATATCATATTGCTCTAAACCAGCTTTTTCAGCCGGTGATATTGGGTAAATTTTACCTAATACAACACCATTAGTTACTTCTTTCGGTACTTTCAATTGATTGACTGCATAAGCTTGCACGTCTTCTAATGAAACGACACCTACTCCAAGGGCTGGACGTTTCACTACTCCGTCTTTTTCAAGTGATTCAATAACTGGCTTTGCGATATTAATTGGAATAGCAAAACCAATTCCTTCAACTTCTTGTTGTGCAATTTTACTTGAGTTAATCCCAATTATTTCACCATTTTGGTTAAATAATGCACCACCACTGTTACCAGGGTTAATCGCTGCATCTGTTTGAATAACTTGTGCTTGCCAATCTGGTCGTTTATCGCCATCAATATCAACTGGAATTTCACGTTCTTTACTACTAATTATACCTTCCGTTACACTTCCATCAAACCCTAGTGGGTTACCGATTGCAATGGCTTTTTCACCCGCACGGATTTTACTAGAATCACCTAAAGTTGCAACTTTATTTACATTAGATCCATCAATTTCAACAACCGCTAAGTCTAACCAAGGGTCCTTACCAACTAATTTCGCATCAACTTGCTTTCCGTCGCTCAGCTTCACAGCAAGTTTATTTGCTCCATCCACTACATGGTTGTTTGTTACGATATATGCTTTATTCCCTGCTTTTTTATAAATAACACCTGATCCTGAACCAGCTTGTTGTTCTTGACCTGTCGGTTGCATTGCAAATGGATCAACACTTTGTTGCATATTAATAACACCTACAACAACATCTTTCGCCCCTTCAATCATACCAGGTAAATCAGTTTCATTTTTCGCTTTATTTACAACAGGAACTACAGTACCTTCTACTTTTGAATCCGAACTAAATGATGATACTGGCGCTCCATTATTTTGAGCCCATGGCATATATGGTGCTGCAAAACTAATCGAAACCGCTCCGACTACAGCCCCCACTAAACCTGTGAAGAAATAGCCTTTTTTACTACCTGATTTTCTCACTTCTCTCGTTTCACTATGCTCTTCATTTAAATTTGGTCCGTCGTAATATCCCATGTTTTATTTCCCCTCTCTGGTGAATTCGTATTTTCAGTATAGTCACGTTTTGTGTCCTTCTTGTGAACTCATCGTGAAATCTAATTAAAAAAATACTCCTATCTAACATTGTAGACAAAAAAAGTATTTTTTGTACATTCTACCTTCAAAAGAGAGTATAAAATCGCCATTTCCCTAGGCTAAATTACACAAATCGTTCTAGATTATTCTTCAAATTTATAACCAACTCGAATAACAGTACCGATATGCTTCGCTTTATCTCCTAGCTTATTTCGAAGTTTTTTAATATGGGTATCAACCGTTCTGTCATCACCGTAATAGTCATATCCCCATAACTGATCTAATAAATGTTGACGTGATAACACGATTCCTTTGTTCTCCATTAAATACACAAGAAGTTCAAATTCTTTATGTGTCAATATAATTTCTTCTCCATCTACTAAAACAGTTCTAGATAGACGATTTACTTCTATTCCAGCTAAAGACATAGCATTTTCTTCCGCTACTCCTACCGCACCATCCGCACGTTTCAATAACGTCTTTGCGCGAGCTACTAATACTTTCGGGCTAAATGGTTTCGTTACATACTCGTCTGCACCTAATTCGAAACCTAGCAATGTATCATCCTCATCCGAACGTGCTGTCAACATAATAATTGGTACTGCTGATTCTTTTCTAATTCTTCTACAAACAGACCATCCATCTATTTCCGGTAACATAATATCTAACATAATTAAATCAATTTCATGCTCTGCAAATAACTCTAACGCTTTTTTTCCATCTTCTGCTTCGATTACTTCAAAGCCTTCATTACGAAAATAATCACTAACAATTTCACGTAATCTTCTTTCATCTTCAACAAGCAATACTGTTTTGTTCATATAATCTATCCCGCCTTTTTACTCTTTCAATCGAATAATACGTTGATTGGAGCTTCCGCGAAATGGAAGTGTTAAATCTTTTTTCTCAATTTCAAACCTTCCATCGACTAAAACATCCCCATAATGTAACAACTCTATCATATCATTATTTTGAGAACTCTGTATCTCTTCTAACGTATAACCTGTATACATCCATAGGTTTTTTTTCAAATCTTTCACGATTTTTGCTACCTTTTTCACTTCAGCAGCTTGAAAAAATGGATCTCCACCTGAAAATGTTACATCAGTTAATGGATTACTTGCAATCTCTTTCACAATTTCTTCTACTGTCATTTCCGTTCCATTGCAAATATTCCACGATTTCGGATTATGGCAACCAACGCAACGATGCGGACAGCCCGCAAAAAACACGACTGTCCGCAATCCTTCTCCATCTACTACACTATCATGAATAATATTCATCACTTTCATTTATGTTTCACCCGATCTATCTCTTCACTACGTTTCGCACTATTCCACTTCGACATATCTCCTACAAGATAGCCTGTTATACGGCGAATTCTTTCTATATTAGCCTCATCTTTATTCCCGCAACTTGGACATTCATTCCCAATAACCCCGTGATAACTACAGCACTTACAACGGTCAACAGGATGATTAATTGAACCGTATCCAATGCCATGTTCTGCCATGGCTTGTACAATTTGTTTTAATGCCTTTTTGTTATGCATTGCTGCTCCATCTAGTTCAATATAAGTAATGTGTCCTCCATTACAGAGAGCATGGAACGGGCCTTCTAAACGGATTTTATTTATCGCTTGAATGTTATAATAAACTGGAATATGGAATGAATTCGTATAGTAATTATGGTTCGTTATACCGCTAATCACGCCAAATTCTTCTCTATCTTTTTTCACAAACTTTCCTGATAATCCTTCTGCTGGAGTTGCAATTACTGAGAAATTCAGTTGATGTTCTTCTGTCGCTTTATCCATTCTATCTCTCATAAAGGAAATAATTTCATACCCAAGTTTCCATGATTCTCCATCTTCCCCATGATGCTTTCCTGTTAAAGCTACTAAACATTCCGCAAGACCGATAAAACCAATACTTAACGTCCCTTGTTTTAAAATCGAGGCTACGGAGTCTTCAGGCTGCAACGTTTCTCCACCACGCCATACACCTTGTGAATATAAAAACTGAAAATCTCTTGCTCGCTTCGTACATTGATACGCATATCTTTCTAATAGCTGCTTAATTCCTAAATCTAAATAATAGTTTAGCGCTTCAAAAAACGCTTCTTTTGAACCACTAATTAACGCTAATTTCACTAAATTAATAGACGTAAATGATAAATTCCCTCTACCAATCGCTGTTTCTTCTCCATGTATATTAGACATAACACGGGTACGACATCCCATGTAACATACTTCACTTTCCGGTCTTCCATCATAATGCACTGCATTAAACGGAGCATCTAAAAATGAAAAGTTAGGGAATAATCGCTCTGCCGTTGTCTCTAATGCTAATTCAAATAAATCGTAGTTCGGATCACTTTCTTCAAAATTCACACCTTTTTTCATCTTGAAAATTTGAATCGGAAAAATCGGTGTCTCTCCTTTACCAAGTCCAGCTTGTGTCGCTTTTAAAAGTTGTTTAATTAACATTCTTCCTTCTTTTGATGTATCGGTTCCATAATTAATAGAAATAAACGGTACTTGTCCTCCGCCCCTACTATGCATACTATTCGAATTATGAACGAAAGCCTCACACGCTTGATACGTATCATTTTCCGTTTCTTTCCATGCAAATTCTTCTATTTGTTCTTTCGTAAGCGGATATGATTGTAATCGTTTTTTATGTCTCTCAATTGTTTTTCGTACATAAGGTGCTAAATCAATATCAAAGAGTGCAAACGATTGACCACCATGCTGCATATTTTGATTCGCTTGAAAAATAATAGACGAAAGAGCCAATGCACTTTTAATGTCTTGCGGTTGTCTCATATGTCCATGTCCAGTATGAAAACCGTTAGCAAGCATTTGTGCTAACGGAATTTGTGAACAAGTCGTCGTTCCTGTCGCATAAAAATCTAAATCATGTGGATATAATATATTTTCATTTATCGCTTTTTTCACTTGATCTGACAATAAATTCTCAACAGCATAATATTTTGCACTCTCAGATGCGAACGTTCCCATTACGCCCATTGGAGAGCGGCCGTCTACATTTGCATTTTCTTGCATTAAATCTTGTTCATTGCCGTGGACTATTGTCTCGAACACTTTCATTAATTCTTCTTCTCCACGTGTATTATTTTGTAACATTTATAACCCTCCACCAATATGTTGTTATCTTTTGATTAAAATGTTACTACATATAGTCTTACTGTTTCTGTGAGAAATGTAACATTACTGTGAAATTTTTTTCACGAAATAATGAATTTTTCATTTACAAAAAAGAAATGTGCTCTTTACAAATGTATGGTACAATATACGGGAAAAACTCTTTTTACCCTTTATCAACACATTTGAATAAAGGAGACTGAACTTATGGTTACTACATATCTTTTATTTATCGTTGCCTACTTACTTGGCTCGATTCCATTTGCACTAGTTGTTGGAAAAATCGGCTACGGAATCGATATTCGTGAGCACGGAAGCGGTAATCTAGGCGGAACAAACACATTCCGCACATTAGGGAAAAAAGCAGGTTTTACCGTTACAATTGCTGACATTTTAAAAGGGACATTAGCAACAAGTCTACCAATGATTTTCGGATTAGATATTCATCCACTATGGTTCGGGTTAGCGGCTGTTCTTGGACATGTCTATCCAATCTTCGCGAAATTCCGCGGTGGTAAAGCAGTTGCAACTTCTGCTGGGGTGCTATTATGCTATTCACCAGTTGTTTTTGCAATATTGGCTGTTGTATTTTTCACCCTTTTATTTACAACAAGATACGTATCACTTTCTTCTATGGTAACAGCAGTTGTTGCTGTTATTGCATCCATTGTTAGCGGGGATAAAATCTTCATTATTGCGATGTGTTTATTAGCAGGTATGGTTATTTATAAACACCGTGCAAATATCGGACGAATTATAAATAAAACTGAACCAAAAGCAAACTTTTCAAAAAAGCAAAAATAAGATCGTAACCCACATAACGCAAAAAGAAAACGTGAAGCATATTAATAGCGTCTTTTTGCGTTATTTTTTATACTAAAGAAAAAGCAACATAATTTGGAGGAACTATACATGAATCTTTCCGTAACAAAAGAAGCAGCACAATGGTATAAAAATGAATTAAACTTACAATCAAATGAAACACTACGCTTTTTCGTACAATACGGTGGTTGCAGTACTGTGCAAAAAGGACTTTCTTTAGGGATTCGTAAAGATGATCCTGCACATCCTGCTGTTCAAATTCAAGAAGAAGGTATTAACTTCTTTATTGAAGGCGATGATGAATGGTTCTTCGATGGACATAATTTATCTGTTACACTTAACGAAGGTGACGACTTCCCACAATTTAATTATGAAAAATAAAAAAACGTGGCTTCTGCCACGCTTTTTTATTTTTTCTTAATTTCCTCATATTTCGCATACCACTCAGGATATAACTTTTTAAATGATACAGGGCGGAACCCTTCTTTTTTCGCACAAATATTCGTCGTACTTGCAGTAATACAAAGTTCACCATCACCATTATATATTTCATATCCATATACAACGCGAAGTGGGCTCACAGTATCTACCCATGTTTTTACGATTGCTTTTTCTCCGTAACGCATCGCTTTACGGTATGAAATTTGTAAATCTAACACAGGAGAAATAATTCCTTCTTTCTCCATTTCAACATATGAAAAACCTAAATCTTGTATAAGTTTCGTGCGACCTAACTCAAGCCACACTAAGTAGTTTGAATGGTAAACAACACCCATTTGATCTGTTTCCGCATAACGGATTTCAACTTCATGTTCTGCTACAAACATATGTATATTCGCCTTCTTTCACTTCTGCTACCTTGCATACATTTAATCATAATACAGTGACATCAAAAATAAAATAAAAATAGTGAATCTTTTCCCGAAAGGAGCAAGCATATGATTCAAATTGTAACGGTTCGTAGCGGTGATAGCGTATATAGCTTGGCATCAAAATATGGATCAACACCTGACGAAATAGTAAAAGACAATGGACTAAATCCCGCTGAAACGCTCGTTGTTGGTCAGGCACTTATCGTTAATACGAAAGGAAATAATTATTATGTACAGCCTGGTGACAGCCTCTATCGGATTTCTCAAACATATAATGTCCCCCTCGCTAGTTTAGCTAAAGTTAATAATTTATCTTTAAAATCTATTCTCCATGTCGGACAACAATTATATGTACCAAAAGGCACAAAACGAGCTGTAGAATCCATCGCTTATTTACAACCTTCCACTATACCGATTAAAGAGAGTTTAGTTAATGCTACACGTGCCATCAATCCATTTTTAACATATTTAGCTTATTTTAGTTTTGAGGCAAAAAGAGATGGCACATTAAAAGAACCTACTGAAACAGCTAAAATTGCTAATATTGCAACGCAAGGACAAACAATCCCTATGCTCGTTATTACAAATATTGAAAATGGTAATTTCAGTGCCGATCTAACATCGGTTATTTTACGCGATGCAACGATTCAAAACAAATTTATTACTAACATTTTGCAAACAGCTGAAAAATATGGCATGCGAGACATTCATTTCGATTTCGAGAGTGTAGCACCCGAAGACCGCGAGGCGTATAATCGCTTTTTACGAAATGTAAAAACACGCTTACCTAGCGGGTACACATTAAGCACAACTCTCGTACCGAAAACAAGTTCAAATCAAAAGGGAAAATTTTTCGAAGCCCATGATTATAAAGCGCAAGGGCAAATTGTTGATTTCGTCGTCATTATGACATATGACTGGGGTTGGCAGGGCGGGCCACCAATGGCAATCTCTCCTATCGGTCCTGTAAAAGAAGTACTTCAATACGCAAAATCTCAAATGCCTCCCCAAAAAATTATGATGGGGCAAAACTTATACGGATTCGATTGGAAACTTCCGTTCAAACAAGGGAATCCACCAGCAAAAGCAGTTAGCTCTGTCGCAGCTGTTGCACTTGCTCGTAAATATAATGTTCCTATCCGCTATGATTTCACAGCTCAAGCTCCACATTTTAATTACTTTGACGAAAATGGCGTACAACATGAAGTTTGGTTTGAAGATGCGAGGTCTATTCAAAGTAAATTCAATTTAATGAAAGAGCAGGGCATTGGCGGTATTAGTTATTGGAAGATTGGCTTGCCATTTCCACAAAATTGGCGTTTACTTGTTGAAAACTTTACGATTACGAAAAAGGGCTGACAAAAGTCAGCCCTTTTTGTACATTTTGTTAAGATTCATCTTTGATTTCACTTTTTAATGAGTCAATACTTTCTAAACGTCTTTGATTTTTTGCTTCAATAGCAGCACGATCTTTTTCATTAGAAAGTTCCGCTGTTTCTTTTGCTTCATTAAAGTTATCAACTGTATTTTGCACCATTTCTTGTAACTTTTCAGCGTTGTCACTTCGATTATCTGGATTTGGCATGTACTTCCCTCCTAATATTGTATATACACACCATCTTAAATTACCTATCTTTCCTCAAATTTATACATAAAAAAGGAGAATGTAATATTCTCCTTTTCTTTAACCATTATCAACAATCGGTTGTTTACCTGTTTGATCTTGCATTTGCTTTCCTTTATTTCCACCAGCTTTTTTTGATTGTGTTCCAATATGATTCGGTGCAAAGTCTTTTGAATTTTTTTTCGGATTACCCATTACTATCGCCTCCTTAACACTAGTATCGTACTAGTGTTAAGAATTATTCAGCTTGCTTAAAAAGTTTCATTTCATAACGTTTTTCAATGCGCTCTTCAATGCGATCAATTGCCTCACGATCGCTTAATAATTGTTGTTTATTTTCATTTACAAGTTCTTCAAACGATTTACGGCGACTTCTTCTCATGTTGTTCACCCTCTCTCCTTCGCTTTCTTATTACATAGTATGAGCAAACAAAAAACTCTTTAATCAGATTTGCAAGAAAATTTTATGTTTTAGTACTCCTAAAAAACTCCGTGTACAATATATTGCACACGGAGTTTTTTATACCATAATATTTAAATACTCTTTCAACTTTTCATCTGCATTCATTTCATTTTCTTTATAATCATGAAGCGCCTGTAATACAAAATCATACTGCTCTAAAATATAACTTTCTAATTTCATAACATCCTCTAAGCTATTAAGCATAATTCTCGTATTACCAACTTCACTTTTTAACGCCGGTTCACATTTTAAACTTGTACATATTTCTTTCACATCTTCTTCTAATATCTCTGTTAATACATATTTCTTTCGCCCTTTTACCTTTAATCTCATAACTGGATAAAAAGCTTTTATATCTAAATAACTTCCTACGTTCATACAACGTAGCCATTCTACATTACGTTTATTACATGCAAGTATTTCTTTCACCGCTTCATATACCGCAGTTTCATCAAGCATAGCCTTATTTACTTTTCGTTTCCCTTCTTCTTCAATAGCTGCACACTTTTGATAAACAGCAGCACACGTAATGCAATCGTCAAATGCATTATGAGAGCTTAAACGAATTCCAAGCATTCGTTTTAACGTTTCAAGTTTATGATTAGGCGCATGCTTCATGTATTTCTTTGCTAAAAATACAGTATCAATTACTTTATTTTTAGGTTCAAGCAATCCAAGCATATTTACATTACTTTTCAAAAAGCGCATATCAAAAGAAGCATTATGGGCCACAATAACATTTGTATGTAAAAATGCTAAAAATAAAGGTAACACTTCTTCAATCGTCGGTGCATCTGAAACGCGATAATTAGTAATACCTGTTAAACTCGTTATTCGGTCCGGAATTGGCCGCTCTGGATTCACGTATGAAACAAATTGATCTACTAATTCATGATTACGATATTTCACTGCTGCAACTTGAATAATTTTATCATTATAAGGGTTAAATCCTGTTGTTTCAAAATCAATTACAACATAATCTAACGGTAAGGATACATTCCCCACTCCATACACTCCTTTATCTCTAAACGGTTATATTTCTTACATCATATCATGAAGTGATTACTACTTGAAAAAGAAAAGGCAGAAATGGGAACTCTCCATCTCTACCTTTTCACCATTATTTTAATTTAGCAACTCTTTTCTCCATCTCTTTTTGTGTCATCGGCCCAATAAACTTATCTTGAATGACACCTTTTGTATCTATAAAATACGAAGTTGGAATCGTAATTACTTTATAAGCTGTTGTCACATCAATGTTCTTGTCCAATAAAATAGGAAAAGTAATTCCTTTTTCTTTAGCAAAATTGCTTACCTTCTCTTCCCCCCCACCTTTTTCTGAAGGCGTATAATTGACCGCTAAAATTTCTACGTTCTCTTTATGTTCTTTATAGAAAGCCTCCATATCAGGCATTTCTTGCTGACATGGTCCACACCACGTAGCCCAAAAGTTTAAAATTACTTTCTTTCCTTTTAAATCCGATAACTTTACATTTGTCCCATCTAACTTCGTTAATGTAAAGTCCGGTGCACTCTTCCCTATCTCAATACCATTCCTTGCGATAATCTCTTTCATCGCAGCTTCACTTTTTTCTTGCTTCACTTTTACCGCCTGCTCTTTATGACCAAACTGTTCATAAGCTGCATATCCCGCTAAACAAAGTAACACTACAATAATCGTAAGCTTCCGCCACATTTTATATCACCCTAACGTATTATCTTCTTTTAACACATTCATCAAAATACTATATACCTTATTTTAGCTTATACGGACAAGCTTGGAAATATTCACATTCTAAATAATCAGAATTTTTATAACTAAGATGAAATATTTACCTTTTAATCATATAATTAGAAATACATAGAACATTTTACAATGAAAGGAGCTCTCATGAATTTATTTAAAAAAATACTTCTATATATTCTTAGTTTTATATTTTCCCCAATCGGAATTATCACATGGATTATCTCACTATTTAGTAAAGATCCTGAAAAAAAACAAGTTGGACATATTTGTCTCTATATCGCATTAATCTCATTTATCCTTTTGGCAGGCCTCGGCATTATTACTTTTTTCACGATGACTACCATTACTACTATAGAATAGCTATAGAAAGGATGATTGTTTTGGGAGAACACCCTATCACCAAAGAGCTACGCTATATACGAATATGCTTAGTTATTTTAGTAATCGTTCTTTTATTTTTCAACAGTGAAAAAGTCGTTGAAATTTCTACAAATCATGATTCCATAGAAAATGTTCCCACCAGTAATATGACACAAATCGCGGAAAATACATTCGCTATTCAAGAATATAATCCATTACTAAGTAGCGAACATACAATTAAGATTTTCAAATATAATCCAGATACAAATCAACTTACTCTCGTCAAAGAAGTTAATTCTAGTGATTCGAATTCTTATACTTATCAACTTAATGAGACCGAATAAAGTGAAACTTTAATCAGCCCTCACCAATCGGGCTGCCCGGCAAATAGCGGAATAAAGATAAGAGCATTACATATCTCTTATCTTTTTGTTTGCAACTCTTTGTACAATGAGTTGCAATTTAATAATTCTCTAGGATTCCCCCATTCCACAATAGTCCCATTCTTTATGACAACAACACAATCTGCTATCATCACTCTCTCTACATCATGTGTTGCCACAATTCTCGTTACATCTCTTCCTATCCCTTCAATCATATTCCAAACCAGTTCTTGATTGCCCGGATCTAACCCAGCCGTCGGTTCATCTAAAATAATAAGAGTTGGATTTGATACAATCGCGCGCAATAATGCAAGACGTTTTCTTTCGCCTCCCGAAAACTCTTCACCGCTTTTATGTAGCACAGTTTGACTCCCTTCAGGTAACCCTCTAATAATCGGCGTTGCATTTATAAGTTCACTATTTTTTTCTAACTGATTTTCTAAACCCTCTTCCCCGAAATACATATTCTCTGTTACCGTCGTTCGGAAAAAACGTGGTTCTTGCCACACTGTAGTCATACGAGCTTCATTACCATAATAAGCAATGCTACCGTTAGATGGTTTATACAAGCCCGTTATTAACTTTAAAAGCGTTGTTTTTCCTGCACCGCTTTCTCCCACAATCATAACGAGTTCACCAGGACGAATTTGCAAATCAATATTATGAATTCTGCATTTCTCTTCGTCATTCTCCTGAAATGAAACATTTGTTATCCTGATCCCCATCGCTCTTTCTACATTGCTATCTGCTGCTCGTTTATTTAAAAAGCAAAAAGCTCTATTTGCCGAAGCGACTGCAACTTGTGTCATTATTAATAAATCGCCCACATAACGGACAGGGAAAAAGAGCATCTCAATTGTCGCTAACACTGCAATGAGTGAACCAACTTCTATTTCTCCCCTCATTATTTTTTGTGCACCTATAATGAGAACAACAATATATGCTCCTGTTTCAATCACCGTTCCAACTACTCCAATGCAATGTTGCATCATCGTCTTCTTTACTTCTGATTTATACGATTGTGCCGTTACTTCTTTAAATAAGCGAATTGCCCATTTTTCTTTTTGTAAACTCCGCAAATCTTGTATCCCCTTTACAAACTGTGACACCATCTCTACAACACTTGAGTGATTTTTTTGAGAAACGCTTGCAATATCTCTTACCTTTTCTCCCATCAGTATTGGAACAATTGTACTTAAAAATAAAAACGGAGTTACCCACAATATAAACTGTATATCTATATGTTGTAGTGCTATGAAAGCTCCAATAAATTGGGCAATAGCGTGTATATATTCTATTAATATAGAGCCATATAATCTGACCCAGTTCGGAATATCAGACACGACCAAAGTTTCTAACTCTCCTTGCTTAATCTTCTCACTCTCTTCAAACGGTAATGAGAAATAGTGACGCAATAATTCTATACGTTTCGTTTGTAATATACGTTGACTCGCTTTTGAACTTATATAATCAAATAAAAGATTGTTCGCCCACATTAAAAAGTGACTACCCGCAAACAAAGCTATATATACATACGCACCTTTTAGCTCCCTTTGAATAAGATTGTCTACAATTAATCCCATGAAAATTGGGCGAGATAAATTTAAAATGGCAGCAATTATCCCACTACATACAGCTGCTATTACTAATATTTTTTCTTTCTGTAACGGTAACAGAATTCTTTTATATTCTTTCATGACGTTTCCTCCATTTTTCGTAGTAAAAAAGAAAGGGATGAAACCATATGGTTTCATCCCTTTCCATAAAATAAGGAAGCTAACTATTGTTAGCTTCCTTATTATTCATTTCAATTATTTAGTTCGACACTTTAGACTCTTCAATTTTCTCACGAAGAACCATTTGCAGAATACCACCGTGACGGTAGTAGTCAATTTCTACTTCACTATCGAAACGAGCTACTACTTCAAATTGTTTTTCATTGCCATCTGCATCAGTTGCAACTACTTTCACAAGATCGCGTGGTCTAACTGTTTTGTCGATTTGAATTTCAAATGACTCGTTACCAACAAGACCTAACGTTTCAGCACTTTCGCCATCTTTAAATTGAAGTGGTAGTACACCCATTAACACTAAGTTACTGCGGTGAATACGCTCAAAGCTTTCTGCAATTACTGCTTTAATACCTAGTAAGTTTGTTCCTTTCGCAGCCCAGTCACGAGAACTTCCCATACCGTAATCTTTACCAGCAACAACTAGAAGGCCTGTGCCATCTTCTTTATATTTCATAGCAGCATCATAGATAGACGTTACTTCACCTGTTGGCCAATATGTTGTATATCCGCCTTCTGTTCCTGGTGCGATTTGGTTTTTAATACGGATGTTCGCGAATGTACCACGCATCATAACTTCATGGTTACCACGACGAGAACCGTAAGAATTGAAGTCAACTGGTTGTACGCCGTTTTCTAATAAGTAGCGTCCAGCTGGTGTATGCTTACCGATTGAACCTGCTGGTGAAATGTGGTCTGTCGTTACAGAGTCACCAAATTTACCAACTACGCGTAGGCCTGATAATGTTTCAACTTCACCTGGCTCTTTAGATAATCCTTCAAAGAATGGTGGGTTTTGAATGTATGTTGAATCATTATCCCAAGTATATAACGCTTCATTTGAAGTTTGGATTTCATTCCAACGCTCATTGCTGTTAAATACTTGTGCATATTCTTTCTTGAACAGTTCAGATGTAACAACACTTTGAACTACATCTTCAATTTCTTTAGCTGATGGCCAAATATCGTTGAAGTAAACAGCATTGCCATTTGCATCTTTACCGATTTCATCATTTTTCAGGTCAATATCAACAGTACCTGCAAGTGCATATGCCACAACTAGTGGTGGTGATGCTAAGTAGTTTGCTTTTACAAGTGGGTGGATACGCCCTTCAAAGTTACGGTTACCAGATAAAACAGATGTTACTAGTAAGTCGTTTGCTGCGATTGCTTCTTCTAATTCTGGCGCTAATGGACCAGAGTTACCGATACAAGTCGTACAACCGTAACCAACTGTTTGGAAACCTAATTGATCTAAATATGTTGTTAAACCAGACTTATCTAAGTACTCTGTAACAACTTTAGATCCTGGTGCTAATGATGTTTTTACATACTCAGGTACTACAAGTCCTTTTTCAATTGCTTTCTTCGCAACTAGACCTGCTCCAATTAATACGTATGGGTTTGATGTGTTTGTACAGCTTGTAATTGCTGCGATTGCAATTGCACCTGTTTTCATCGTTACTTCTTTATCTTCTAATGTAACCTTCACTTCTTTATCGAACTCTTGCTCATTAAATCCAAGTCCTTGTGTTCCAACTGGTGCTATAACAGCTTCGTGGAACGCATCTTTCATATCTGAAAGTGGAATTAAATCTTGTGGGCGTTTCGGTCCAGAAAGGTTAGATTCGATTGTATTTAAATCAATTTCTACAAGATCAGTATAGATTGGATCTTTACTGTCTGCTGTATAGAATAAACCGTTCGCTTTACAGTATTCTTCAACAACGCGAATTTGTTCTTCATCTCTACCTGTTAAACGTAAGTATTCTAATGAAATATCATCGATTGGGAAGAATCCACAAGTTGCGCCGTATTCTGGTGCCATGTTTGAAATTGTTGCACGGTCAGCTAAAGGCATGCTCTTTAGTCCATTACCGAAGAACTCAACGAATTTACCAACTACACCTTTTTGACGTAATACTTGCGTTACTTTTAAGGCAACGTCAGTTGCTGTAGTACCACTTGGAAGTGTACCTGTTAATTTCACACCGATTACTTCAGGTACTGGGAAGTATGAAGGCTGTCCAAGCATTCCTGCTTCTGCTTCAATACCACCAACACCCCATCCAAGAACGCCGATACCGTTAATCATTGTTGTATGTGAGTCTGTTCCAACTAATGAATCTGGGTATGCAACTAAGTCACCTTCAGCATTTTTCACAGCATGAACAACTGGTGCTAAATATTCAAGGTTTACTTGGTGTACAATACCTGTAGCTGGTGGAACTGCACGATAGTTATCAAATGATTTTTGTGCCCAGCTTAAAAATTTATAACGTTCTTCATTACGTTTAAACTCTAAGTCCATGTTGAATGCAAGCGCGTCTGCCGTACCCGCTCTATCAACCTGTACAGAGTGATCAATTACAAGATCTACAGTAATTTCTGGATTGATTTTATCAGGATCTCCACCCATGTCTGCCATTGCTTTACGAAGCGAAGCCAAATCAACAACAGCTGGTACACCAGTGAAATCTTGTAAAATTACACGAGATGGTTTAAATGGAACATCGATATCTTGCACATCTTTCGTTCCCCATTTCGCTAAATTTGTAACATGCTCTTCTGTAATTACACGTCCGTCTACTTGACGAAGTACCGATTCAAGTAAAACTTTCACGGAATATGGTAATTGAGATACGTTGCCAACCCCTGCATTTTCAAGCGCTTTCAAATCATAATAATGATACGTTTTTCCATCTACTTCAAAAGTTGCACGTGATTGAAATGGATTATGTTTGACCATTATGTTTCCCCCCTGTTAAACGTGACTAAGTTGTCTGAATATAAAATGTAGACAAACTTTTCAATACCTTACGATAATATCTTATTACAACTTTCTAAATAAGTAAATAATAAGAAACTTATAGATTATCATAAGTTTTCTTTATGTTTCTAAATTTGAATAGTGTTTATGCTCCTTATGAATACTATTACCATAAAGTAAAGTGCTCTATTAGCGCTTTACTTATAGTTCATACACACTATGAACTGCTCATCATTCAACATACAAAAAAATGTTATAGAGGTGAAATAAAATGGGTAAAAGAAAAGCAAATCATACTATTTCAGGAATGAATGCAGCATCCGCACAAGGACAAGGTGCTGGTTATAACGAAGAGTTTGCAAATGAGCCTTTAACTCCGGCAGAGCGACAAAATAATAAGAAACGTAAAAAGAATCAGTAACGAAAAATCCCAAAAGGTTCATTTTCCTTTTGGGATTTTTTCTAATGTTTATAACGTAGTAATTCCGAAACCGTTACAAATCGATATCCTTGTTTTTTTAGCTCAGGTAAAATTTTTGCTAGCGCTGCTACTGTTTGACTACGATCATTTCCTCCATCATGTAACAATACGATATCGCCACTTTTAGCATTTTTCACTACATGATTTACGATAGATTCAACCCCTGGATTTGCCCAATCACGCGGGTCTTGATGCCACGACCATAGAACGGTTTGATAACCAGCTTCTTTCGCTGTTTTAAATACAGCATCGTTAATATATCCGCCAGGAGGACGGAATAGCAAAGGTTCTTTCACCCATTTTTCGAAAAATTTCTTTCCATCTAAAATATCATTTTCTAATTTTTCATCTGATGAATTACTCGCATACAAATGATTCATCGTATGATTTCCAATTTCATGTCCCTCTTTTAATACCTGTTTCACTAAATATGGATTGCGCTGCACTCGAAATCCAATCATAAAAAATGTTGCTTCTGCTTTATATTGACGTAATAAATGTAAAACTTGCGGTGTATAAGTTGGATCTGGGCCATCATCAAATGTAATGGCAATAATCTTTTCATTATTAGGTACTTCCCACGTTACATAGCCAGTTGGTTCTAGCTCTTTTCTGAGCAACATTTTCGCTTCCACTTTTTCAACTTGAAATATATGTACTGCGCATAATAAAGAAAAAACGAATAGAAAAATTTTCTGTTTTCGCATAATGTTCATTAAAGTAAGAGGTTGTCAAATACACAACAACCTCATTTACTTTTCTAATTGATCTACATGTTGCATAATATTTTGGAGATTATTTTCGTATTGCTCAAGTTGTGGGCGTTGTGTTTCCGAAGCTACTTCTAACGCATTTTGAATCTGTTCATACGCCTCCTGAACCTCTTGGCGTAACTCTTTTAAATCATGACCGTAGTTTGGATCATTTTTCACAATGTTGTTATATGCATGTTCTGCTTGTGTAACTCCTTGCTGCGCTGCTTGAAAAGCTTGCTGTTTATCTTTATGATATGGCATTATATAATCCCCTTTCCATAATAGTTAGTCCCAATTATCTTTACCTTTTTTTCTAAAAACATTCTCGTATAAATTTGCAAACTTCTCTCATTCTAAAGAGAAAGAGGAGGTGTCACATACAATGAGCAAAAACAATCGTGAAGCAAAAGAAAAAAAGGGACAACCTGAACCATTAAGCGGATCTCATAAAGTAAAAAACCGTAACCATTCACGCCAAAAACATCATGCACATCATGATATGTAAAACAAAAGGTTCACAATAGCTGCCTTTACCACATACAATGTTTATATTTTTCCATTTATTCTTCACCCCTACTTCATTCATGCATAACATAGTATGAATTGAGATTTTACGGAGGGTGTCTTACATGGGCAAGAAAAAGAAGGATTGTCTTTTTCATGTTGATGGTTTCGAAGAATGGATGGATCAGTTTTGTTCTGACTCTTGTAGTAACTTTAGTTTTCCAAATCAAATTCATATTGACCTTTGCGAAACTGAACAAGAATACATTTTGGAAACAGATGTACCAAATGCCAATGAACAAAATGTAGTCATTAAAAAGATGGAGACAGGCCTAAACATTTGCATACTTCATAAAAACATTTCTTTGCAGCGAACTATTCCTTTACCCGCTAATGTTATTTATAAGAAGATGCTAGCCTGCTTAGAGAATGGTTTTTTGGCCATTCATATTTCCAAAAATGAAGTTGCTGATAAACATGAAAAGAAAGTTCTTTTTTCAAATTAAGAGTTAATATAATACAAACATAAGCCCCAGTTGGTACTGGGGCTTATGTTATTCCGCATGCATCTCTATATTAGAATTTCTATCATATCTTTTTTTCGATAAACCTTTTGTAACTAAAAGCACAGGAAATGCCACAGTTGAAAATATAGCTAGTGCTGAAAATACTGCAAACCCATTTTGGTACCCGTAGTAATCGAGAAGTACTCCTCCAAACCACGGACCTATTACTGCTCCAATTCCCGAAAAACCCATCGCACCGAAGTATGTTCCTTTTAGATGCGCAACAGCAATATCATCAATAAATACATCCGTCATTGAAAACATTAAGACTTCTCCAATTGTAAAAATAATTGTACAAACGGCAGCACCTAGCAGAGATTCTACTACTCCAAATCCAAATAATCCTCCGCTCACAAATAAAGTTCCCACCATAATGGATACTAACGGTGTATACTTTTTACAAATTTGAATAACAGGGTATTGAATTACGACTACAACAATCGCATTTAAAGCTAGCATATATGAAAATAATTTCACTCCATCCTGAAATATATGTGCATTTGCAAAATATTGAGATACTGTTGTCGTTAAATGAGAAAAACCACAATTACTCAAAATAATACCAACTAGTGCAACTAAAAATACGACATCCTTTCGCAAAATACGAATTGCCTTTAACATTGTGACAGGCTTTTCTGTATTTACTTTCTTTTTTTCAATCGGATACTTCTTAAATTGGAACGCTAATATAGCTGTATATAAAATGTATACTCCAGCTGCTACTAAAAACGGAATTGTTGATTTTGCGCTTCCAATCTGTAACCCGACAAGTGGGCCAATCGCTACTCCAACATTGATTGCACCGTAACGCAAATTATATACGAGTAAACGATACCCAGGTTTCGTTAAATCTGATAATAACGCTCTTGATGTTGGCTCAAAAAATGACCTACATAATCCATTCAAAGCATTTAATAAAAAGAAACTTAAAACATGATCTGCAAGTGAAAAACCAATGAATACAAAGACCCAAACGATCATGGACCATATTATAATCATATTTCGACCGAATCGATCTGATAAATTCCCTCCGATAAAACTAGCAAACACTCCAACAAGTGCACTCGTTCCGATAATAGCACCTGTCATTCCAGCTGATACACCTTTCACAGTCGTTAAATAAATTGCTAAAAAAGGAATACTCATTGACGTGGCGAACCTCGCAAATAAAGTCCCTATTATAATTGTCATTCCTAACGGATGAATATTTTGCAACTTCCCCTTCATCTTAAAAACCTACTCTCCCTGTTCTTACATAAAAAAAGAAAGCAAAGGATCTGCTTTCTTTTCCCTTTTTATACTTGCGCTGTTGATACCCGCGCTGTTCTCGTTATATCCATATCTATGCCATATGTAAACTGTAATTCTTTACAAACATCTTTAATTAATATTGCAACATTATACTTCTCATTAAATTGTAAAACGATGTTCTCCACTTCTTCATATGTATACTTATATTCGCCTGTAATGACACTTTTTAGATCAAAGCATTCGTTAATACAAAGTTGTACAAGTAGCTGGTCATATTTCTCTATTACATCTTCTTTCTTCCAAAGTAACTCTTTTACATATAACCGATCAAACTTCACACTTTCTCGATTACAATCCGTTAAAATCCGGGTCATTTCATTTAATTCTCGATACAATTCAGAAATATTTTTGCTTAAACTAAGCAGTTTATCTACGCCATTTTCATATAACATATTTATTCCACCCCCGCATTTTCTTCTTATTATAGCAAGAAAATTCTAAAAATAGTTTCTTTCTTCTGAAATATTAGGAAACTAATTTCAATTGCTTTACAATGAAACTAGTTAATGCGAGAGGAGAAAGAAAATTGGAGCACAAATTATATTACACTGACGCTTATAAGCAAGAATTTACTACTAAAATTATAAAGCAAGATTATGATAAAGACGGTAACTTATACGTTGTTTTAAACGAAACCGCATTTTATCCGACTGGTGGCGGACAACCACATGACACTGGAACTTTAAATGGTATTGCTGTACTTGATGTTGAAGAAGTCGACGAAGAAATCCGCCACTTCATTGCAGAACAATTACACACAGAAGACGTAGAAGGTAAAATCAATTGGGAGCGCCGGTTTGATCATATGCAGCAACATGCAGCTCAGCACATTTTATCTGCTGTTTTTTGGGACTATTTCAACATACCTACGATTGGATTCCATCTTGGAAAAGAAACGATAACAATTGATTTAGAAACAGAAAATCTGCATGCAGAAACGGTTGAAAAGGCAGTACAAATTGCCAATAAAATCGTTTTTGAAAACCACCCAATCCGTATAGAGTGGATGAACTTAGAAGAAGCAAAAACATTACCTCTTCGTAAAGAACCAACTATGACAGAGAATATACGTGTTGTTATTATCGAAAATTACGACTACAATGGCTGTGGTGGAACCCATCCGAAATGCACTGGTGAAGTTGGTCCTATTCAAGTACTAGGATGGGAGCGCAATAAAGGTGGTATACGCTTAACCTTTATCGCTGGTTGGCGTACACTTAAATTAATGGGGCAACAGCAACAAATTATGAAAGATGTTTCCAAACAATTAAACAGTAGCGAAACTGATATCCCAGCAAAAGTAGCACAGCTTCTTACCTCTCAAAAGGAAAACGAAAAAACAATACAAACAATGAATGAAAAATTATTATTTGCAGAGGCAAATGAATTACTGCAACAGCCCACCGAAATACATGCTGGGTTACTTATTTCTAAAGCATTTACAGATCGTTCTATGCAAGAAATTGCAAAACTATCAGCTATCATTACAGAACAACAAGAGCATGCAATTACGTATTTCGTCATCGAAAATGATGACAAACTACAATGTATTCTCGCTTGCGGAAAAACAGTAACGCTCGATATGAATGCTCTTTTAAAAGATGCTCTTCCTGCAATTGAAGGAAAAGGTGGCGGAAATAAAAAGAGTGCACGCGGCGGCGGAAAAGCGGTGATGAACGGGGACGAGTTTTTAAATCAGCTTGTCTCTTCTTTACAGTCAGCAGTGTAAAACATGTTTATGAAGGATAGCTAACGGCTATCCTTCAACTATATTTACAGGCCTATATGTTGTTTCAACCCTTGATAACTTCCTGCATTTGCAAAACCGCCACTTATAAGATTGATAAAAGTTTCCGAAAAACCATAATAACTTAATTCGTTAATCGGTACCATTTGCACATCATGAATCGGATTATGATCGAACTCGTTAGAAGGTAGTTTAATTTCACCTTCAATCCTTTCAAGCAGAAACGTAATATGTAACAAAGATGGACTAGCATCTGGTTTATCGCAAACATAGAGTAGCTTCTTAATTTTAACTTCTAATCCCGTTTCTTCTCTCATTTCTCGAATCATCGCTTCTTCTAACATTTCACCATTCTCTACCCTTCCTCCAGGTAAAGACCAATCGCGATTAGCCACTTTTTGCTTTACTAGCAATACTTTTTCATCTTCAATTAAAATTCCCGTAACACGAACTTGCATTACATTTTCCATATGTAATCTCCTCTTCCTGTTATATTTACAAATTAATCCTTCCACAAAGAGAACGTACGTTTTATAATTAAAGAAAATTATGGAAGAAAGAAGTTGTTATATTCATGCGTCCACCTTTAACAAAATCTATATCACTTGAAGATTTTCAAAACTATTATTGGTTAAAAGCAGAACTGCAAACATTTTGTCGCGAGCATGGTTTGCCAGCTAGTGGCTCTAAGACCGAAATAACCGAGCGTATCTCACATTATTTAACTACGGGGAAAGTCTTAAAAACAGCTCTGTGCAAAAAGTGAGCAAAGCTCCCCTCTCTTATAAAGACCTTTCTCTTCAAACGATTATTACTAAAAATCACCGCTGTAGCGAAGATGTTCGTGCTTTTTTCAAAGAAAAAATCGGAACAAACTTCCGCTTTACAGTAGCTCTTCAAAAGTTTTTTAAAGAGAATGTTGGAAAAACATATGAAGACGCGGTAGCTTTTTGGTATGAAGAAAACGAACGAAAAAAAGATCCTACTTATAAAACAACGATCAGCGCGCAATTTGAATACAATCGCTTTACTCGGGACTTTTTCGAAGATCCAAATAATAAAGGAAAAGCAAAAGCTGATGCGATTGCTGCTTGGAACGAAATGAAAGCGAAGCCTGGCAGCAATGTTTATGTTCCTCAAAAAGTAGAAAACTAGTTACCTCACTAGTCTTCTACTTTCTCAAATAATAGCGCAATCCCTATCCCGCCTCCAATTCCTAATGTAGCAATTCCATATTTCATAGACTCTCTTTGTGCCTGATAAAACAAACGTGTTACAAGCATAGCCCCAGATGCACCGTACGGATGACCGAGCGCAATTGCCCCACCATTTACATTTAATTTTTCATACGGAATTTGTAACTCTTTTGCGCAAGCAACAACTTTTGAGGCGAATGCTTCATTTATTTCAAAATAATCGATGTCCTCTATTTTTACATTCATTTCATTTAATAATTTGTTCACCGCAAATATCGGACCAGTTCCTGGAAGATTTGGATTCACTCCCACTACAGCACTACGAACGAAACGAAGGACAGGTTTATAACCTAACTTTAGGGCTTGTCCCTCTTCCATTACAAGAACAGCACATGCCCCATCATTTACACCACATGAATTACCTGCCGTCACTGTTCCATTTTGTAAAAATGCGGGTTTTGTTCTTTTAATGATTCGTTCATAATTCATTTCTAGCTTTATAGATTCATCTAATAATCCATTAAAAGAAAATATTTCATCATGTATATAGCCTTTTTCTAACGCTTGCAGTGTCCGCTTATAACTAAGACAAGCGTACTCGTCTTGCATTTCTCTCGTTATGTTATAACGCTCCGCAACATATTCAGCCGCTACTCCCATGTCAGGATCACCAATTGTTTCAGGTGAAAATCGTGCTCTTTTTTGAAAAGGTGACGTACTTGTACTCTCTACTCCTCCGGCGATATAGCACTTACCTGCCCCTCCTTGAATGAGATGACACGCAGTTCGAATTGCTTCTAAACCAGCACCACATTGCCGATCAATCGTTACACCAGGAATATGATAGCCAAGTCCTGCCGCTAAAGCAGATAGTCTCGCAACATTCCCTCCTGGCCCAACAACATTACCTAATATAACATCGTCTATCTCTCTCTCAATTCCTCTACTTAAAAACGTAAGAAGCGGCGTTGCTAATTGCTGAACTTCATACTCTTTTAACATCCCATTCTTCTTACCGATAGGTGTTCTTTTCGCCTCTACAATAACTGCTCTATTCATATATTTTCTCCCTGTTTTCAATCATACTTTTTGCTTCCATACGAGCGATTTTCCCACTATTTGTATAAGGTATTCTATCTACAAAATGCCATTCTTTCGGTATTTTAAACGAGGATAATCGTTGTAAGCAAAAACTCTTTAATTGTTGTTTCGTAGCACTTCCTTTTACGATCGCGACGGGCTTTTCACCCCAGTAACTATCTTTCACACCAATTACAACTATTTCATCAACAGCTGGGTGTTCATGTAATACACTTTCTATTTCTTCTGGATAAATATTGATTCCTCCAAATAAAATCATATTCTTCTCTCTACCAACAATATATATAAAGCCTTCTTCATCTTCATAGCCTACATCTCGCACTGTCATCCAGCCTTCTGCATTCAACTCCTGTGTTAAAACCCCATCTATTATGTATCCCATAAAAAACTGATCACTTTTCACATAAACAGTTCCTATCTCGCCTTTTTGTACTTCTTCGCCTGCTTCATTACATATTCGAACTTGCACATTATGACAAGGTTTTCCTACTGAATTTAGCCTTCTTTCGCTTTCTGCATCGACTAGTGCTGTTACAAAACTTAACTCTGATGCACCATAAAATTCATATCTTTTCGCATAAGGAAATATATTCTTTATTTTTTCTTTCGCTTCAGCTTCCCATTTCGCTCCTGATGAAATAATTTTCATTTTATTTTCTATTAATCTATTTTCTTTATATAAAGATTCAAGCATTGTCGGAACTGTATACATAACCGATATATTTTCAGTTTCTAACTTATCTAATACTTGATTCGGAATGAACTTTCTCATAATGTGCACCGTTTGTCCTACATATAATGCACTTATTGCCCCGTATAAGAAAAGAGAATGAACGAGCGTCCCAGCTATTAAAATTGAATCCTCCATTTTCATATGAAAATCATGTACATTACAATCAAAACTATGAACCCACGATTGCTGTGCGCGTAAAAATGCTTTTGCTTTTCCAGTTGATCCTGATGTAAATCCCATATAAAAGGGAGCATTTCGTAAACTTTCTACAGTGGAATGTGTAGGAAGATATTTCTCCATCATTCTTTTCCACTCATCAATTTCAATTACTCTTCCTTCTTCATGCGGTAAATCATTTACCTTATATCTTTCTGTCACAATCATATCCGGATTACTGATTTCAATTCTTTCTCTGAGCTCATCTTGTTTCCACTTTATATCTAACGGAACACAAACCCACCCGGCCATAGCAGCACCAGCAAATAGTTGTAAAAACTCTATATGATTTTCTAATAGGATTGCTATTGTTTTATTTTTTGATTCTGTTGCATGCAACCAGTTGGCTACTTTACAAACTGATTCGAACCACTCTTTATATGTTAAAACTCTATCATTTTCCTTTATCGCTATTTTATTTGGTTGTAAAGAGGCTTGCTTTTTGTATTTTTTTGTAACACCCATATGAGACGTCCTTTCTTTACAAAAATAATAAAAAGAAACACGCAATGTACGTGTTTCTTCCCTTTATCATCCCGCATTTGTATATTTTCCATTCTTTAAAGCGGGTGTAATAATATGTTTCAATGAACGATGTAATTTTGTTACGAGAACTGCCGCAATAATTGCTTTTATACAATCCCCTGGTAAAAACACAGCACTCACTTTCATTGTCTCCCATACAGAAACATCCATTAAAAACGCTTGTACAATAATACCAAATACATAAACTACGAAAATACCACCAATTATATTAATACATAATACTTTTATAATAGAAACTTCACGTAAACGCTCAATTAAATAACCAATAACAAACGCTCCAATGATGTAACCAAGTAAATATCCTGCACTTGGCCCAACAAATACACCAAGGCCACCGCGGCCACCAGCAAGTAATGGTGCTCCAACTCCTACAATAAGTAAGAAAATAAGCTGACTTAATGCACCAAGGCGTGACCCTAACAACCCACCCGCAAGCATAACACCGAGTGATTGCAATGTAATCGGAACTGGTGTAATAGAAAGAGCAATCGGAGGTATTAACCCTAACACTCCCATAATAGAACTAAATAAAGCGACGAAAACTAAATTTTTTGTATTCATATTTGCTTCTCCTATTTGTAAACTTAAAATCGCTTTTAGATAACATATCATAAAAATTATATTATCTTTCCACTCCTCTTTTGTCAACCGTTAACGTATTAGAGTTTACAAATAGGAGTTCACTTATTTCTCTCTATGCAAATGCTCCAGTTCTTTCCGAAGCGCCTGTTTTAAAAACTTCCCAACAGATGTTTTCGGTATTTCTTCCATAAAGACAATATCGTCTGGCAACCACCACTTCGCAAACTGTGGTTTTAAAAACTCATATATTTCTTCTTTTGTAACCGTACTATTTTTCTTTTGAACAACGCAGGCAATTGGTCGCTCTTGCCACTGAGGGTGAGGAACTGCAACGACAGCCGCTTCAAATATAGCATCATGTGCCATTAAAGCATTTTCAAGATCGACCGAAGAAATCCATTCTCCCCCGCTTTTAATAACATCCTTCGTACGGTCAACAATTTTCACGCAACCTTCCTCATCCACTGTGACAACATCACCAGTATATAACCATCCATCGCGAAAACCTTCAACAGTACGATCATCGTTATAATAGCTTTCAGCGATCCAAGGTGCTCGTAAACATAATTCTCCCATCTCAGTACCATCCCACTTCACTTCACCATTTGTACCGACTACTTTCATCTCGACACCAGGTACAAGATATCCTTGTTTGGAGCGAATTTCTAGTTGCTCTTCATACGATAATTCCGTTTCATAACTTTTTAAACGTGCAAGTGTTACGAGTGGACTCGTTTCAGTCATACCATATGCATGTATGAACGGAACATTATGTTTCTGTTCAAATGCTTTAATAACACTTTTCGGCGCCGCTGCACCTCCGCATAGTATTCTCGTCATACTAGATAAATCGTAACTATTATTTTCTAACTCTTGTAATACGCCGAGCCAAATTGTCGGCACACCCGCAGCTAACGTCACTTTTTCTGATTGAATCATTTCTAATAAAATTTTCGGAGTAAACATCGGTCCAGGAAGAACTTGTTTTGATCCAAACCAAGTAGCCGCAAAAGGAAGTCCCCAAGCGTTCACATGAAACATCGGGACGATTGCCATTGCTGCATCACTTTCCGATAAAGCAGCTGTATCAGCTAAACCGAGTGCCATACAGTGTAATACAGTACTACGATGCGTATATACAACACCTTTCGGATTTCCTGTAGTCGCTGACGTATAACACATACCAGCTGGTGTATTTTCATCAATATCTTTTACAAATTGGAAATTTGGATCGCCTTCTTCTAATAGCTTTTCATAATGATATACAGGCTTCAGCGTAGTATTTGGGAGTTCATCTTTATCAGTCATAATAATGTAAGCTTGTACAGTTGATAATTGTGATTGAATATTTTCAACAAGCGGTACGAGATCTTCATCTATAAGTAGAATTCGGTCTTCTGCGTGCTGAATAATGTATGAAATATGTTGAGGAGATAAACGAATGTTAATTGTGTGCAAAACAGAAGCAATACCTGGAATAGCAAAATACGCTTCCACATGCCGATGATGGTTCCACGCTAATGTTCCTACACGTTCACCTACTTTAATTCCAAGCCTTTTCAACGCACTGGAAAGTCTTCTCGTCCTTTCCCCTAATTGCTTATACGTTAACGTTGTAACTGTATCATGCGTCCGTGAAACAATTTCTTTCTTCGAAAACAGTTTCTCTGCTCTTTCCATCATAGAACTAATTGTTAGCGGTACATTCATCATCATATTGGTTATGTCCCCCTTTAAAACGTTTTCATTTTCCGTTTATTATAACAGACTTCTACAAATGATTACGATATTTTTCTGTATTTTCTGAATTATTTCTTTGGAAATAATTCAGAACGATAAAAAACATGTTTTGAATACATTGATTCGAAACATGTTTTTTATTTTTTATAAACTATCTACCTTTTTCCTTACTTTCTTTTTCAATTTAAAAATAAAACGATTACTGTATTCCTTATTTTCTACTAAAATCCGATACGTCTCTAACACCCCTAACACACGAACAAAAAGATAAACTCCGATAGCAATAAGTACAACACAATAAGGATAATACTGTACGAGTTCTCCTGAGGTAATTCGTTTTTTCTCAAATAAAAACGGTATCGCTCCTGCTGCAATAAAACAAAATCCAACGATCACTACTGCCGTATACTTCTTCTTAATAGTCGCATATCTTTTGGTCAATTCTTTTAGAAAGTTTTGATCAAATAGTAGTTCTTCCTTTTTCAATACATTGTATCGACTCTCTTCTATCGTTACAGATGCCATCATTGCTCCAATCCCAAGCACTGCAATGATAATGACAAGAAACGTAGACATTGTCGCATTTTCTTTAAATAATAAGTACGGTATTGTAGATAAAATAAGCAAACTAAATCCTAACGCAATATATTTAGAAATTTTTTGTCCATACACTACATACCCTTCTGCCATTTCCTTACTTACATAGTAACCATTTTCCTTTTCGTTACTTTGCTCTGCAGTTTCTTTTAATAAATAGTCGAGTGATACTTCAAATACATTTCCAATCATTATTAATTTTTCAGTTTCAGGAAAACCTTGACCGTTTTCCCATTTACTAACTGCTTGCCTTGTGGTATTTAATTTTTCAGCTAATGCTTCTTGAGAAAGGCCCTTTTCCTTTCTTAATCTAAAAAGCTTTTCACCAAATCCCATATGTGTGTCCCCCTTTGTTTTCTTACCTAAATTGTATGTAAACATTGCCCTTATCTCTATCTTCCTGCGGTTGCACTTTGTCAACTCGCGGTTGCGATTGTGTTATATAGCGTTTTTTTTCTATACTTAGAACGTTAATAAAAATAGCGCTTCCTAATAGTCCATTTGTTGTTATCAAAATAAAAAAACTCCTTAATTCATTTAAAGGAGTTTTCAATGTAAGATATTTCATTGATTCATATATCTTTCTCTAGATATAAAATACCTTTTTGTATCACGATTCTTACCTTTAATAAACATATCCTTCTGAATTGTATATTTGTACTCCATATTCAAACGTTTCATTAATTTTTCAGATGCTTCATTTTCTGAATCACATCCCGCTTCAATACTATTAAGATGCAATTCATGAAAACCATAGTAGAAAAAAGCTAACACAGCCTCCGTAGCTAATCCTCTTCCCCAATATTTTCGAGATAAGGCGTATGCAATTTCTGCTGTATGTGTGACCAAATCATATTTTATAAATCCACACGTGCCTATAAGTTTTTTTCCTCTTTTAATACAATTCCAAGAGGTGCTACTTGCCCTCCATTGTACTGACCCACAATTTCTTCTATATAGTTATATGTGTCACATAACGATCGATGAGCATCCCATACAGTAAAAGTTGTCATCTCTTTATCTGTAGCATACTCATATATATGTAAACTATCACTCATATTCATTTTCCTTAACATAAGTCGTTTCGTATACAAAGTTGGATATGACCACTTCTCAATAATCATAACGGTTTCTGTTTAAACCTTTCATAATTCCTTACCTTTAATAAAAGGATATTCCCACAATCTGTACAAATATAAGCATCCACCGGCGAAGATGTGAACATCGTTTCCTTTTTCCGTATTTGTGCATATCCGACAAACTCACCTTCTCCTATATTTTGAGAACCACAATTAGAGCATGTCTGCACGGCTTTTTGTTTCATGAGAGCACCACCTTTAATCTATTTCTACTCCCTTCGACAGTTCACTTCCATTTCCCTTCCAAAAAACCTCTTATTCTCTCACATTTCAACAGGAATCTCAAAACAAAAATCGTATATGTACTATGAAATATATTTATTAACGGAGGAATTTTATGACTACTGTTATGACACTCGATATGGCAACAGAAATTGAAAATGCAGAAATTGATATGCTCTCTTCTAAATTAGAGAGACTACAAACAATGAGCGGAAACCCAATGCAAGTGCAAATGAAAAAATTCGGTAGTGCCACTGCCTTTTCATCAAAAATAATTGCTGGTCCTGCTTTTAATACGGTAAAAGGTATTACATTTACAAATACAGATGAGTTAGATGAAATTATCTCTTATTATCAATCACTACAAATCACTTGTCGTTTTGAAATTACCCCAGCACAAGGTACAACTGAATTATTTCAATACTTATCTCAAAAAGGGTTTTATCAATCTAGCTTCCATACTGCTTTGTATAGTATACCGAGAGAGGGTTCATCACTTCTTCCTTCTAATATTACAATACGAAAACTAAAAGAAAATGATTTTGATATTTTTGCAGACATTTATGTACGTGGATTTAATATGCCATCCTTTACAACAGATGGTGTGCGCCAAAATAATGAAATTCTTTACAATGAACCAGGATGGCATTTTTTCATAGCTGAAGTTCAAAATATCCCTGCTAGTATTGGTGTCCTGTATATAAATAAGGGTGTCGCATCATTAGCTGCTTCTGCTACTTTGCCAGAATTTCAACGTAACGGCTGTCATACTGCATTAATTCAAAAAAGAATAGAAAAAGCTATAGCGACAAATTGTCATTTAATAGTTGGCCAAGCCCGCTTTGGTAGCGGCAGTCAAAATAACATGGAACGTGCCCACATGAAAATTGCTTATACAAAATCAATATGGACCGCAAAAGACATATTATAATTTACTTTCTTTCTCCTTCCGTTACATTTTTAAACATTTTATGACAATTCCTTTTCTATCCTATTAATCATTTGAATATTCCAACTAGATTTGTTACGCTATTACTAGATACATCATTCAACTTGCAATATGAAAAGAGAATTCTAATCAAACTACAAGGAGGAGAAATGTATGACTAAACATGATCATGGTTTAAAAGAAAAAGTAGAAGGTGCCATTGATAAGGTAAAAGGTGAAGTAAAAGAAGTTGTCGGGAAAGTAACTGACAATAAGAAATTACAAGCTGAAGGAAAATGGGATAAGGTGAAAGGCACTGCTAAAGATACAGTTGGTAATGTGAAAGAAAAAGTACATGAATATAAAGAACATAAGAAAGAAAAATAAAAAAGAGCCCATCGGCTCTTTTTTTATTTTCCTTCATTCTTCTCTAACACGTATAAATCTTCTTCGATATTCGTTAATTTCTCACTTACAAGCTTTCTTGCATCTCCAATTGCTTGATTGTATGCAAATGGTCCAACTAATTTAACCATTTCTTCTATTAAACGCTCTGCTTGGAAACGTCCAATTTCATCTAAATCTTCTTCAACGAAAAATTGCTGAATTTGCGCTACAAGTTCTTCTTTTTTATCATTTGGTATTTTTATATTCATCATCGTTGTTACTCCTCTATATTTAAGATAATATCTTCCTTAACTCTACCATAGAAAAACGATTACCAGGACAGCTTTTTGTAACTCCTTCTAACTCCCTATGACCTAGTATATTTTCTTTCTTTATAGCAAATTGCTTCATAAACATTTTGCATAAAGAATATAATGCATTCACTTGTGCAGGAGTTGGATCGTATTTATCGAAATTTCCCGTCATACATATTCCAATTGTATGGCGGTTATGGTCTTTCGCGTGCGCTCCAATATGTAAACCTCGCCCTTCCACTACAGTTCCGTCCTTTTCGATAAAATAGTTGTAACCAATCCCGCTCCACCCTCTTACAGTTTGATGAAATTCATGCGTTTTATACACGTCCCATCCATCTTCAGCTGTATGGTGGATAATCAGTTGATTTACTTTTTCTAAAGGAACTAATTCATCTTGAAATGTTAGATTGACATATTTAATTTCCATTTGAACTGCCTCCTCTTAAAAATCAATCATAATAATCGTTTTATCATCTGGTTTTATTCTCTTTTCCCCTTCCAGCTTTTCAATGATTGCTACATATTCGTTTATACTATTCTTTCTTATATATGCAACAGTTTGTTCTAATGACCAATCTGGGTGGAATAACCCGTCTGAACAAATAAAAATTCCACTCACTTCATCTATATGTAATTCACCATGTTGTAAATAATGTATCGCTTCTTTCATTCCATTTGCAACTGAATAACCATTTGGCATATTTGCAAGATAACGATTGTATTTTAACTGTTCTCGCACATCTTGAAAAACATATTCTTCTGGTACAGATAACCCTTTTTTACGATCTTCTTCCCTCTTCCTTTTTGCTCGTTTACTAATTCCTTCAACTGTGTCTTTCGTTAATACTTGCATCGTTCCATTTTGAAAAGTTGCGACAATCATACAGTCCCCAAGCTGCGCATATTCAATTTTCTCACCAACTATTTGAACTGCCGCGATACATGTGCACCACAAATGCTCTTTTTTTCTCGTGTCTACTTCATATTCTAACATTTTGCTTTGTAATGCTTCATTTGCTTTGGCAACTGCAAATTGTAAACTATGATTCTCTCGTAATGCAGTAAAATAATTTGCAAATAAATGCGAAGCGATGTATGCTCCATTATGTCCATTTTCATCACGAAACGGGACAAGTGGTGTTGCACCGTCACATACACCATAAATCTTTTTATCTTTATTACAAAAATAAGAATCCTCACATTCTTGCTTCAACGGGCTTTTCTGTTGATATGTTTTTATCTTCACAACTGTATCCCCTTTCAAATGATAAAATACTCAAATTCTTTCGATTAATCTAATTTACCAAAATAAACTGTTTTTACCCAAAACTTTCAATATCATATATAATCTTGAAATAATATGAATTTTTCAGTGAAGGACGGGAAAGAAATGGTCAGATTCCTTGGTGTTATTATCGGTTCTATTATTATTGCGGTTGCCTTTAATCTTTTCCTTATCCCCCACAAAATTTTAAGTAGTGGAATTGGCGGAATTGCTATTATTTTAGGGATTGTAACCCCTGTAAACACAGGTATTATTAACTTTGTATTAAACTTACCTATCCTTATTTTAGGGTACATAGGTCTTGGAAAAAAAGTAATTTTTAACACAGTTGTCTCTGTAGTTGTATTATCTGTTGCATTATACTACGTTCCAGTAAAAGTCGTAGCAACAGATCCATTGTTATCTTCTATCTTCGGAGGTGTCATCGCCGGAGCTGGTATTGGTCTTGTTTTTAACTGTAATGGATCCACTGGTGGATTTGATATTATCGGTATGCTTTTATCCCGCAAGCGAGACATTAAACTTGGCGGATTCCTTATTATTTTAAATGCAGTCGTTGTAATAATCGCAGGATTCTTCTTCACCTGGGATGTTGCACTTACAAGCTTACTTTCAATTTATGTAACTGGTAAAGTAATTGATGCTGTTCATACAAAACATCGTAAAGTTACACTTATGATTGTAACAAATGAAGCAGAAAAAATGAAAAAACAGCTTCTTTCAACTGTTGTACGTGGAATAACGTTACTTGATGGCGAAGGCGCTTATTCAAGCGAGAAAAAGCGTGTACTTATGACGGTCGTTTCTCGTGAAGAATTAGCAAGTATGAAACTTACAATTTCTGAAATTGACCCGAATGCATTCGTTAATATTACAGAAACTGTAGAAGTGTTAGGACTTTTCAGAAGAAGTTAAAGACTAGGTGGGAATACACCTAGTCTTTATTTTGCATAAATTCAATTCTGTTTCCAAACGGGTCTGATACGTAAAATCGAATTACATCTGGCCGTGCATAATCATCAATCACTTTTACACCTTGCTCTATAAGTGTTTGCTTAAATTCATTAATTTCATTCACATAAAAAGCTGGATGAGCCTTTTTAGCTGGTGTAAAGTTCCGCTCGACACCAATATGGATTTCTTGATTTCCACATTTAAACCAACATCCACCTCGTTTTTTCAACTCTTCTGGCTTTGGAATTTCTACCATACCAATTTTATTCCCATAAAAATCACGCGCCTCTTCTTCACACTCTACAGGTGCAGCTACTTGCACGTGATCAATCCCTTGAATATAATTTTTCATTTTCTCTCCCCCTCCTCTACCCTAATGTTATACGGAAAACAGCCGTCTGTAACTTACAAAAGGTTTATAAAACAATATAAGCTCCCCTTATTACCATCCTGCATTCACTTTGCAAAAAAAATAAAAAAACAAAATTTATTCTATAACTTCCATTTTTTATAGAAATACACATCACATCTATATTATAGTTATGAATAGACAAATCTTTTTAGATGCTATTTGTACGGAGGAACTATTATGAGTCGTAAAAAATATTCACCAACTCAAAAAAAACGTCATCCGAACATTTCTAGACGTTTGCGAAACCATATACAAGATCGTTCATTAACAGAAATGTACGCATCTCTGTTCGAACATAATCCTGATAGTATTATTTCATTAAACTTAGAAGGAGTTATTCTACATATAAATCCTTCTGCCGAAAGAATATTAGGTTACACTTCTTTAGAATTAGAACAGAAAAATATTACCTCCATTTTAGGAGCCCATATTTCTGAGCAAGTATTACAAAATATAAAGAATACTGAAGCGGATAATCAACAAGAGTATATCTTATCTATTTATCATAAAAATGGATTCTTATTAGATGTTGTGACAAAACTAGTTCCTATTTTTGTTCAAAATCGTCTTACTGGTGTATACGCTATTATGAAGCCACTTGAAAAATCAGAAAGAATTGAGAATATGCTAAAAGAAAGTGAGAAGAGATTACGTACATTAGTAAACTCCATGCCTGCGTTTGTTATATTTAAAGATCATGAAGGGCGCTGGCTTGAGGCAAATGACTACGCACTTTCTTGCTTCAACTTCCATCATGTACCTTACCACGGGAAAAAAGATAGCGAACTCATTCAATATAATGAAGCATACCGAGAAGCTTTTTTACATTGTGAAGAAGTCGATGAACTAGCATGGCAACAAAGACAAATTCTTCATGGCGAGGAATTTATTATACATAGAGATGATTTCGATTTAATCTTAAGTATATCAAAAGTTCCGCTTTATCATCCTGATGGTTCTCGCAAAGGTCTTATCGTGATGGGGAGAGATGTTACTGAGCTAAAAGAAACTGAAAAGTTACTACGAAAATCTGAGAAGCTCGCAGTAGTCGGACAACTGACAGCTGGAATTGCCCATGAAATTCGAAATCCACTCACTTCCCTAAAGGGTTTTCTAACATTGCTCCTCCCTGAAATAAATGAGGAGCAAAAATGGTATATCGATGTTATGTTAAGTGAGATTTCACAAATGGAATCCATCACGAGTCAATTTATGGCGATGTCTAAGCCACAAGTATTATCTATCCAAACTTGTAACATACAAACTTTAATTGAAGAGGTAGTTACATTTATTTTACCGACTGCAATTATGCATAGCGTTCATATCATCATGGATCATTTTGATTACGTATATGATATTCAATGTGACGGCAACCAATTAAAACAAGTTTTTATAAACATATTAAAAAATGCGATAGAAGCGATGCCAAATGGCGGAAATATTTTCATCCAAACAAAACCATTAGAGGATAATTTCATCTTAATACGAATTATCGATGAAGGTTGTGGCATTCCAGAAGATCGTATCTCCCGTCTAGGCGAACCTTTTTATAGTTTAAAAGAAAAAGGCACAGGACTAGGATTAATGATGTGTTACAAAATAATTGAAGAACATCATGGTAAATTACACATTTCAAGCGAATTAAATGAAGGTACAATTGTTGATATTGAGCTACCACTTTCTTCATCTCATCTTGCAATCCAGTCTTAAATAAAAAAGAAGCATCTGCTAATCGTTAGCAGATGCTTCTTTTTTAAAATGCTTTGTCATACCACTCTTTTGCTTTTTCTACTTCACCCATCGTTAATTGATGCCCTCGATTTTCCCAATGCATTGTTACATTCGCGTTTGCATTTTCTAATAGTATCTTCAATTCCTCTGACTCTGCTGATGAACAAATTGGGTCATTTGTCCCAGCAGCAATAAACACAGATTTCCCTGCTAAATTTGCTAATTGCATTCCTCTTCTTGGTACCATTGGGTGATGAAGCACAGCACCTTTCAATGCATTTTCGTAATGGAATAATAAACTTGCTGCGATATTTGCCCCATTCGAATAACCGATAGCTACAATGTTATTTCTATCGAATTTATATTCTTTAGCCGCTTCATCTAAAAATTCATTTAATTCCTTCGTACGGAAAATTAAATCCTCTTCATCAAAAATGCCCTCTGCTAATCGGCGGAAGAAACGCGGCATCCCATTCTCTAACACATTTCCCCTAACGCTTAATACCGACGCTTCCGGATCAACTATTTCTGCAAGTGGTAGTAAATCTAATTCATTACCACCTGTGCCATGAAGTAATAACAACTCTGGTTTTGACGTATCTTTTCCTTTTTGAAAAACATGTTTCATCATAATCCTGTTCCCCCTTCAATCACTTTAATCTAAATTTCTCACTTCAAATGGTAAAAGCGTTTGTTCAATCTGTTTTCTATGTTGTTCATATTGTTCCGGTAACTTTAATTCCTCACCCATCGTCTCTAACGATTCATCATGAGCGAAACCAGGAGGATCTGTTGCAATTTCAAATAAGATTTCACCATGTTCTCTAAAATAAATCGCGTTAAAATAATTTCGATCTTGTACAGGAGTTACGTGATATCCAAAACGCGACACATGCTCTTTCCAGTCTAGCTGATCAGCATCGTCACTCGCTCTCCAGGCAATATGATGAACTGTGCCAACGCCCATTTGGCCACGACCGATTGTTGATAATTTCAAATCAATAATATTTCCAATGTCAGCAGAAGAACGGAATCGAACAAATTCACCCTCTTCTCCAATTTTTTCAAGACCCATAATATGTTCTAACAATTCAGCTGTTTTTTGAGGCTGTGTAGATAAAAGAACAGCACCTCCAAACCCTTTAATTGCTACTTCTGGTGTAACTTCTCCAAAACTCCAATTATTTAATTCGCCTTTTTCTCTTTCAACTAATTCTATATGCAAACCATGCGGATCATCAAATTCTAAATACTGCTCTCCAAAACGAGTCATTTTTGTATACGAAACATCGAATTTTTCTAATCTATTTTCCCAAAACTCCATTGCACCTTTTGGTACAACGTAAGACGTAATTCCTACTTGACCATCTCCAATAATACCTTGACGAGCACCTGCCCATGGGAAAAACGTAATAATTGTTCCAGGCTTTCCTCCTTCATTTCCAAAATAAAGATGGTACGTACCTGGATCATCAAAATTCACTGTTTGTTTCACTAAACGTAACCCCAATACACCAGCATAAAAGTCTACATTTTCTTGTGGATGCCCTACAATCGCTGTAATATGATGGATTCCCATTGTTTTCTTTTCCATTTCTTCCACTCCTTTTTTATTTCATTATAAAAATTCTTTTACATTTAAGTTCATTATTAATTTTGTCCATGCTACAAAGTAAAATCCGTCATTATAATTTTATCTCGAATTCGAGATATTAATTACAAAATTACGTATCGGTGTCTAATCTATTGAATTATCTTGAATTCAAGATAATTCGTAAAAAATATTTGTTCGATTTATAACCATAATAAATTTTTATTATGAACATTATTTATCTCGAACTTAAGATTTATTATAAGTTACTTATTTTTTATTGTCAATAAGTCCTTACTTTCATTTTACATGTAAAAAGAGTAAACGCTATTCACCGTTTACTCTTTTTGCAAATCATTTCTTTTCTTCTTCCAGTACTGCTTCCATCTCATTAAATTCACGATGAACTGCCTTAACGGGTTCTTTCGTTAATAAACTTACAACAATAACAGTTAATAAACTACAGAAGAATCCAGGTACCATTTCATACATAATTGCTTTTAAACTTGGAATTTGTACCCATGCTATAACAACTACTGCACCAACAATCATACCTGCAAGAACGCCCCATTTATTCGTCCTTTTCCAATATAAACTTAATAAAATGGCTGGTCCGAACGCTGAACCAAATCCAGCCCAAGCATAACCGACAAGTGTTAAAATTGTATCACTTGGATGATACGCTAAAACAACTGCGATCATAGCTACTACTAATACTGACAATCTACCGATAAATACAAGTTCTTTGTCACTTGCATTACGACGGAAAAATGTTTTATAGAAGTCTTCCGTTACTGCACTTGAAATAACAAGTAATTGTGAGGAAATACTACTCATAATCGAAGCCAAAATAGCTGATAATAAAAATCCTGTAATGTACGGATGGAATAAAATATTGGAGAATGTTACAAAGACCATTTCTGGGTCTTGTAATGTCGTATTATTTTTAGCATAATAGGCGATACCAATTAGACCAGTAAGCATTGCACCTATAATTGAAATCGTCATCCAACCGATACCGATTCTACGAGAAGTTTTTAAATCTTTAATAGAGGTAATTGCCATAAAGCGGACAATAATATGTGGTTGACCAAAATATCCAAGGCCCCATGCTAAAAATGAAATAATACCAAGTATTGTGTTTCCTTTAAACATATCTAAATGCGATGCATCGACTTGCTTAATGGTATTAAATGTTTCTGTTATACCACCGACATCCGTAAAGGCAACAATTGGCACTAGTACAAGCGCAATAAACATAATACAACCTTGCACAAAGTCCGTCCAACTTACGGCTAGAAAGCCACCAAATAGTGTATACGCAACAACGACACCCACTGTTACAAATAAACCAATTTTATAATCAAGGTTAAAAGAATTTTCAAACAAACGTCCACCCGAAACTAAACCAGCCGACGCATAAAATGTGAAAAATACTAAAATGACGACAGCGGAGACAAAACGAAGTATTTTCGTACGATCTTTAAACCGATTCTCTAAAAAGTCTGGAATCGTAATTGAATCATTTGCCACTTCTGTATACGTTCGTAAACGCGGGGCAATGATTAAATAGTTTGCATACGCACCTATTAATAAACCTATCGCAATCCATACACTTGATAATCCTGTTGCATACATCGCACCAGGTAATCCCATTAACATCCAACCACTCATGTCAGAAGCACCAGCTGATAAAGCTGTAACTGCTGGACCGAGTCCCCTCCCGCCTAACATATAATCTGATAAATCGGATGTCTTCTTATAAGACCAATATCCGATATACAAAATACCTGCCATATAAATAGCAAGCGAAACCATAATTTCAATCTTCACCAAATCTCTCCCTTAGTCCATAAGCCATTCAAAATTTCGAAAAATGACTTTTTCTATTTTCTTGTTTTCGCTTATGGTTCCCTACCTTAACAAACATTTTTTGTTCTTTCAAGTGAATGAGCACTTTTCATTACACGTGAAAACCTTTATAAACGCCTTTATCCCAGTGGATTACAATGATTTTTCAAGAAATTAAGGTAATAATATTCAGAAAATTAAAGAGGGTTTTTTCACACCTTATTTTCATTCCATTACCCGATAAATTTTAAAAACTAAAAGCCATACAAATGTATGACTTTTAGCTTATTGATGTCTCAAATTTCGCTTTCTCTACATATACTTTACGAAATTTCATATAGCATCCAATACGCCAAGGTACTATATAACAAACCGCAAGAGTGTAGAAAAGAATGCCGATTGACTTTGGATCTAGACCTTGTAAATGTCTTCTAAAATAAGCACGTAAAAGAACGATAACTAAAAATGTAGCAATAAAAGCGATACTTTTTTTTGTATAAATTTGACCATCTTCTCTGACTTCATACCCACTTAAAATAATAAGTGGAATTGATAATAACAGTCCGATCCCAGCAGCTATACCAATTTGCCAACCAGCAAGTTGTATCGGTGCTGCGTATAAAGAAAAACCTGGTAATAAAAAGAATAATGGCAATAGTAGTCGTCTTCCTTTATTATTAATTGGTCGATTCATAGAGCGCATGCGTCTAAATATAACGAGCCCTATGACGAGTAAAAAAATTGTAATACTGTACGAACCTTGCTGCAAGTGAATCTCTCCCTAAAAATAGTCATTTTCAAAAATACTTCCCTATTATACTCCTAATTTTTCCAAAAATATGATTATTCCTCTAAAAAATCTTACATATCAAATATACTTTTAGGTTTGATTTACTATAGGAAACAATTCCGAAAGTGGAACTACTCTCCCCACCTCGTCTTTAAACACAATATGCTCTCTAGTTAAATGGCGCGGGCTCTTCACTCCCGCCGCTGCCGCTAATGAAAATAAACTATATCTCATACTAATAATATAATTCATGACTCGCCACTTCTTCTCATACGGATCTAACGCTTTTTGATAATGCGGATTCGTCGTGGCTACACCAGATGGACATTGGCCAGAATTACATTGAAGGGCCATAATACAGCCGCTTGCCATCATAAATCCGCGGGCTGAACTTACAGCATCCGCCCCAATCGCTAAAGCAATCGCCACTTTATCTGGTGTGATTAATTTACCCGATGCAAATACTTTAAACTTGTTACGGACACCATAATGGTTTGCTGTATCAATAAATGTAAGTAATGCTGGAATAAGCGGCAGTCCCATACAATCTGCCATCGATTTATACGTTGCCCCTGACCCGCCTTCTGAACCGTCGATTGTAATAAAATCTGGGTAAATGTTTAGTTCTTTCATTGTTTTTATTAAATCTTCCAAAGGCTCCTGCTGACCAATTACAATTTTCATTCCAACTGGTTTACCGCTGTTTTCTTGCAACTGTTGAATAAAACAAAGTGTATCCGCTGCATTCTTTAAAAATGAAAATCGATTCGGTGAATTAATCGTCTCTCCCTTTCGGACGTTGCGAACAAAAGCAATTTTCTCATTTACTTTTTGTCCCTCTAAATGACCACCACGTATTTTAGCACCTTGCCCAAATTTCAATTCGAATGCTCTAATATTACTTTCTTTCGCTTTCTCCATGAATTTTCCCATTGAAAAATTACCGTCTTCATCACGGTATCCAAATAACCCTGGACCAATTTGCGCAACGATATTCGCTCCTGTATGTAAATGTTCTGGAATAACGCCACCTTCACCCGTATTAATCCACGATCCGCCTGCCATTTTTGCTCCAAAACCACTCGCTAAAATATAATTTTCTCCAATCGCACCGTAAGAAGTCGCAGATGCACCAAACATGCCATGTAGCTTCCACGGATATTTACGGTTCTCACCGACTATAATTGCATCATCTTCTTCGTACAGCCAAAGATTCGTTGTATCCGCTGTCAATTTTTCTCTTCTTGAAAATAACCCTTCTTTATGAATCACGTACTTTTTACCTTCCCGCTCTTGCGTGAGATTCACACTTAATTCCTCAGTTAATATCGGAAATAATGTATTAGCAATATAATATCCAGAAGCTTCAAAATCTCGTTTTGATCCAAAACCAAGTATTTCAGAGCGATATTTCGCTAAAAACATAACACTTTGAAAATCATAACGTGAGAAAGGCTTTCCATCCGTATCATGATCAAACCAATATTGTCGAAATTCAGGCCCTATCTTTTCCAGTAAGTAGCGCATTCTTCCTAAGTACGGATGTAATTTTAAAATAGAATGGTGTGTTCGTTTTTTTATAAAAAATGTAATGATAAAAAAGACGATTAAAAGCAACATTAAAAATAGTAATATACTAATAATAACGAGTAGCGTTTCACTCATCCCGCTTCCCCCTATGAAGTTCCATAATAAAAGGAGAACACTCGACGTGCTCTCCTTTTATCTTTATTCATACTAACGTAGCAAGATGCTCTTTCGCGTCATATTCAACTAAACTTTCAGCGTGTTTAATTCGATGAACAAAGTCTGGATTAGCAATTAACGGTCTTCCGAATGCCGCTACATCAATCGTTCCTTCTTGCAACGCTTCTTCGGCCTCTTTCGGATTTAAATTACCAACCCCAACAATCGTACCATCCCAATATTTTCTTACTAGTTGATGAAAATTCTTTCCATCAGCAATCTCTTGCGTATAATTCATCGTTGAAGGATGGATTATCGTTAACCCAACCTCTTTAAACATATTTATGAACGTTTCAATTGCAAACTCAGGATTTTCCCACATATAAGTAGGATTATCACCTTTGAAAGCAGAGAAACGAAGAAGTGTTTTATTAGCTCCAACAGCTTCTATTACAGCCGCCGTTACTTCTTTCATAAACGTTAACCTTTGTTTTAAATCACCACCATATTTATCTGTTCGCTTATTCGCAAACTCATACGTAAATTGATCGATTAAATATCCGTGTGCACCGTGAATTTCTACTCCATCAAATCCAGCTTCGATCGCATTTTTCGCAGCTTGTGCGTATTGACCGATCACTTCTTGTATTTCTTCTAACGTCATTGCTTCTGGCGTATCAAACGGTTTACGAAAGCGTGGAACATTTCCCTCTGCAGCGATAGCCGATGGTGCTTGTGGCATTTGACCACCAATTATTTCATGATGACTCATACGCCCAACATGCCATATTTGAGCAATAATCGTCCCGCCTTCTTTATGTACTGCCTCTGTAACAGGTTTCCAAGAATCGATTTGTTCTTGTGTATAAATACCTGGTACTCCTGGGTTTCCTTTTGCTCTCGGACTAATGACAATTCCTTCTGTAATAATTAGTCCAATTCCATCCGCAGCACGTTTTCTGTAGTACTCCACTACATCAGCACCAACTGCTCCAGTCTCATTATCTGCAAAGCATCTTGTCATCGGTGCCATCGCTATACGATTACGAAGAGACCAAGTTCCAACTTGAATTGGATCAAACAACTTTGTTTCTTCAACGTTTTCAAAAAATCCCCCAGCATTTACATTTGTTCCTTCATAAATACTCGCTGCTTTATTACTTGAACTTGTCATTTTTCTTCCCCCTAAAAAATCTTACTATAATCGCATCATACTTACTTTTAGATAGTAACGTCAATTTTTACGACTTTACAATAAAAAATTCGAATATCCAAAAAACAAAATGCTATAAATAATATTAAAAAGGTTTCCTTAGGAGGAAACCTTTTTTGTTGACCATATATGGCTGTCAATTCGTTTATCTCTTTAATAAAAAACACCTTATCAATAGAAGTGAAAATGGTTCGGTATTCTTCTAAAAATAATAACTTATATACCTAAAACAATGAAAGCCCTACCTCTCTTTCATCCTTACGGCTCCTCGTCCGTGCCAGTGTGAATCAGGATTGCAAAAATCAAGTAACTATTTTATCGAAGTATTCAATTAAACTTCGAACATTCATAAATGAAATTAAAAAATAAAAATGGATTTGATTGTAGTAATAACAATAGAGGTAATGCTCTAAAAGTGGTTTGAAAGAGTTGAATGTCTTTGAAATGATAAATTTTCTATAATTATGTTCCCAAAAAATTCAAGATCTTTTTTGGGATATAATACATTATTTGTAATGAACCTTAACAAAAGCTTTTTATCTGATTTTCTGTGATACCTTCAATTAATCCCAGTTCACTAATCAAAAATTCATATGCGTTATCTAACATCTTCTTTTCGCTTGCATTAAGTGCTTTTTCTTTCTGTATACGCATTAAATCACGTACAACTTCAGCACCTTCTTGCATTTTACCCGTCTTTATTTTATCAGTGTTCAATTTATACCTTTGTTTCCACGTAAGTAATCTATCTGATTCCCCATGTTGAAAAATATCCATTATGTGTGCTAATGCGGTTATATCCGTAACTGGTCGTATATTCGAATTCAATATTCTCCCTGCTGGAATCATTAGTTCCATATTACTAGCCGACATTTTTATAACATAATACTGTTGTTTTTCTCCTGAGATTTCCTTCTCTTCTATGGCTTTAATTATACCTGCTCCCTGCATTGGATAAACAATGTTATCGCCAATT
>NZ_KV827856.1:568027-591396 GCF_001836235.1 Bacillus sp. HMSC036E02
ATATATGGTAACCTTCTCAAGCTTAACACACTTTTAGTTTTTTATCAAAATTTTTATTTTATCATAAAATTATTTTACGCGTCAATACTTAAGAAGCAAGAAATTAAATTTACACAATACACTATAAAAATCGCAATTCCATTAACGGTTCCACATACATTCATTCTCCTTTAACACAAAAACACATCACTACATTTCAGTAGTGATGTGTTTTTGATAAAGCATAAATATCTACTTTTCCGTCTATATACTAACCTGCTTACTAACCGTTTCCCTCGCTAAAAGAAAACTCATAATCACTTGCGCTGCTACTCTACTCGTCATATCTCTGAAATCAAGAGTTGGATCAATCTCTACTATATCCATCCCTTGAACGAGCAGTTCTTTACCAAGGAATTCAATCGCATCTAGTAAAGTCGTACTATCCATCCCACCAGGCCCAATTGCTGGACAACCTGGTGCAAACGCTTGGTCTAGCACATCCATATCAAGAGAAATATAAATAGAAGTCACACCTTGATTTCTTAATATTTCAATACTTTCCGTGATAATATCTTTTATTTCTCGCTCTCGTACGTCTTTCATTGTATACACTGTTACACCATGCTCTATTGCATATTCATGGTACGCACGTGCATTAGAAAAATTACGAATTCCAATTTGAACAAGTTGTTTTCCAGTAATGACATCATTTTCTAGTAAACTACGGAATGGTGTACCATTTGACGGGCCTCCATCATCTAAATTACGTAAATCATGATGAGCATCAAATTGAATAATTCCGACCTTTCCTTTACTGTTTGCAAAACCTGTTATACTCGGAAAACTAATCGAGTGGTCACCGCCAAGAACGATTGGTATCATGTTCGGGTTTACTTTCGTTACATGCCCAACTGTTTTCGCAATTCGTTTATGACTTTCTTTTATATCCGTCACATGCATCGTAATATCGCCGCAATCATATAAGACACTTTCTTTCATATCGTGTTCTTCTGTAATTGCATATGTGCTATATGCATCTAACATCGCACGAATTGTTTTTGGCGCAAAACTCGCTCCTGAATGACTAATAGACGGTTTAGAAAGGGGTGCTCCAATTAAGGCAGCACCGAATATTTCCACACCTTCCTCCCAATCTTTAATCATCTCACTCCATTTCGTCACTTCACGATCAATAAACTTTGCATTTTTCTTTAAATAGTGGCCGTGCTCCACGATTGTTCACCTCTTGTATATGCAATATTACCATTCTTCCATACTGTATTCACATGACTTACGCCGTAATGATACGGTACGTAAGCATAATTGTAAGCATCCCATAAAACTAAATCTGCCTTACGACCAACTCTAATTTTCCCAGCTACATCACCACGGTTAATGGCATATGATGAGTTAACCGTTACGGCATTCCAAACTTCTTCTGGTGTCATTTTCAATTTTAGCATCGCAATGCTCATAATAAGCTGAATATTTTCAGTTGGACAGCTACCTGGGTTAAAGTCTGTAGCTAACGCAACTGCAACACCTTCATCAATCATTTTACGTCCACGAGCAAAGCTTTCTTTATTTAAATAGAAAGTTGTTCCTGGTAATAAAGTTGCTACTGTATTAGAATTTGCAAGCATTTCAATTCCTTTATCAGAAGCACCAACTAAATGGTCCGCTGATGCTGCACCGATTTCTGCCGCTGCTTCCGCACCACCAAGAGGGTCGATTTCATCTGCATGAATTTTCACATCAAAGCCAAGCTCTTTCGCTTTTAATAAAAATTCTTTTGATTCTTCTACAGAGAACACACCTGTTTCACAGAAAATATCAACGAACTCCGCTAATTGCTTCTCTTTCATTTCTGGTAGTAGGTCTAACATCCATTGTAAAAATTCTTTCGATCTACCTTTATACTCTTTCGGAACTGCATGAGCACCTAAAAATGTTGAAACTAAATCGATCGGATGCTCTTTTTGTAATTGTGCTGTTGCCTCTAATTGTTTCCATTCCGTCTCATCATCTAATCCGTAACCACTCTTCGCTTCTACAGTAGTAACTCCGAAAGATAGCATACGGTCTAAATGGAATTTCGCTTTTTGAACAAGTTCTTCTTTCGACGCCTGTTTCGTTGCATTTACAGTTGAAAGTATGCCTCCGCCTTGTTCTAAAATTTCTAAGTACGGAACTCCTTGTAGTTTTAGTGCGATTTCATTTTCACGAGATCCACCAAATACAAGATGAGTATGCGGGTCAACGAGACCAGGAGAAACCATTTTCCCGCCGCAATCAATAACTTCTCTCGCTTGTAATCCTTTCGCTTCTTCCGCTGTTCCAACGAAAGTAATTACACCATTTTCAATTCCAACCGCACCGTTTTCGATAACAGGAAGCGTGTTCATCGCTTCCCGTCTTAACAAGCCATCTTCTTGATCCATTGTTAGTAATTGACCGATATTTATTAGTAAAGTGTCCAGCATGTTTTCTCCTCCTTATTTCATCATCGGAATGTTAACGCCTTTTTCTTTCGCAGTTTCCACAGCTAAGTCATACCCTGCATCCACGTGACGAACAACACCCATACCAGGGTCAGAAGTTAATACGCGCTCAATTCGTTTTGCTGCTGCTTCTGTTCCATCTGCAACGATAACCATTCCCGCATGAAGTGAATAACCCATACCAACGCCACCACCGTGGTGAACAGATACCCAGCTTGCACCGTTTACACTATTAATTAATGCATTTAAAATTGGCCAGTCAGCTACTGCATCACTACCATCTTTCATCGCTTCTGTTTCACGATTTGGAGATGCTACTGATCCACAATCTAAATGGTCACGACCGATAACGATTGGTGCTGATAATTCACCATTTGCAACCATTTCATTAATGATGCGACCAAATTTCGCTCGCTCACCGTAACCAAGCCAACAAATACGTGATGGAAGCCCTTGGAATTCAACTTGTTGACGTGCCATACGAATCCAGTTACATAAATGTTCATTATCAGCGAACTCACGTAAAATTACTTCGTCTGTTTTATAAATATCTTCTGGATCACCAGAAAGTGCTACCCAGCGGAATGGTCCTTTTCCTTCGCAGAATAATGGACGGATAAATGCTGGAACGAATCCTGGGAAATCGAATGCATTTTTCAAACCTTCATCGAAAGCAACTTGGCGAATGTTATTTCCGTAATCAAATGTAATTGCGCCTTTTTCTTGCATAGCAAGCATTGCTTCCACATGTTTTGTCATACTTTCTTTTGATAATTGTACGTAGCGTTCTGGATCTTCTTCACGAAGTTTCGCTGCTTCTTCTAACGTGTAGCCTACTGGAATATAACCGTTTAATGGATCATGAGCAGATGTTTGATCTGTAACTAAGTCTGGTGTAATATTGCGCTTCACTAGTTCTGGTAAAATTTCTGCCGCATTTCCTAATAAACCAATAGAAATCGGTTCTTTCTTCTCTTTATACTCGTTCGCAACCGTTAACGCTTCTTCTAATGATTCTGTATACATATCACAGTATCTCTTTTCAATACGACGATCGATGCTGCGCTTATCAACATCAATAGCAATGACAACACCGCCGTTCATCGTTACAGCAAGAGGTTGTGCACCACCCATACCACCTAAACCAGCAGTAAGTGTTAATGTACCTTTTAATGAACCATCGAAATGTTGACGAGCTGCTTCACCAAATGTTTCATATGTTCCTTGTAGAATCCCTTGCGTTCCAATGTAAATCCAGCTACCAGCTGTCATTTGTCCGTACATCATAAGACCTTTTTTCTCTAGTTCTCGGAAGTGATCCCAGTTTGCCCATTTTGGTACTAAGTTTGAGTTCGCTAACAAAACGCGAGGTGCATCTTCATGTGATTTAAAAATGGCAACTGGCTTTCCTGATTGAACAAGTAACGTTTCATCGCTTTCTAACGTTTTTAATGAATCTACAATCGCCTGATAACTTTCCCAGTTACGAGCTGCACGGCCAATTCCGCCATATACAACTAATTCTTCTGGTTTTTCAGCAACTTCAGGATCTAAATTGTTCATTAACATACGAAGTGCAGCTTCTTGCACCCACCCTTTCGTTTGTAACTCTGTACCTCTTGGCGCGCGAATTGTTTGTTGTACTTTTTCCATTTCAATCTCTCCCTTTTCTCATTTTATAGTGCTGCGTTTACATCTAATCTTTCTTTTATCGAATAATTCGTTTTTAACCAATGCGCAATATTTTCAATATCTGTTGAGAATATACGGTCATTTTTAATAGATGGCACCTGCTGACGACCTTGATGGTAGAAGCTCTTCGTCACTGTACTCATGTTTTCAATTCCGCGATATTCTGCTGCTTGCATCGCACAAATCATCTCAATAGAAAGAACACGTCTTGCATTTTGAATAATCTGATGTGCATGGCGTGAAGCAATTGTTCCCATACTTACATGATCTTCTTGGTTAGCAGAAGACGGAATTGAATCTACACTCGCCGGATGTGCTAACGTTTTATTTTCAGAAACTAGTGACGCTGCAGCATATTGCATAATCATTGCACCTGACTGTAGTCCTGGTTCTGGACTTAAAAATGGTGGTAAATCATTTAATTGCGGATTCACTAAACGCTCAATACGGCGCTCCGAAATATTTGCAAGTTCTGCCATTCCTACTTTTAAGAAGTCCATCGCAAACGCAATCGGTTGACCATGGAAATTCCCACCCGAAATTACTTTTTCCCCACCATCAAAGATAAGCGGATTATCTGTTGCTGCATTCATTTCAATTTCTAATTTTTCTTTTACATAATTTAAAACTTGCCAAGAAGCACCGTGTACTTGCGGGATACAACGAAGTGAATAGGCATCCTGTACACGTAGTTCTCCTTGTTTTGTTGTTAATTTACTATCGTGAAGAATGTCACGAATTCTGCTTGCTACTTCCACTTGCTCTTTATAACCACGTGCTTTATGAACATTTTCATCAAATGCATCAATAATGCCTTGTAACCCTTCAATTGTCATTGAAGCAATTAGTTCAGCTTGATACGCCGTTGCTTCTGCTTCTATATAAGAAAGAACTCCTTGTGCTGTCATCGCCTGCGTACCATTAATTAACGCAAGACCTTCTTTTGCTTCAAGTTCAATTGGCTCAAGCCCTTCTTCTGTAAGAGCAACCATTGCATGAACGCGTTTCCCTTTATAGAACACTTCACCTTCGCCTAATAATACGAGCGCGAGATGAGATAAAGGCGCTAAATCTCCACTTGCACCAAGTGAACCTTGTTGCGGAACAACTGGATGAATTTTACGATTTACAAACTCAAGAAGCATATTTACAACAAGCGGCCTTACGCCTGATACTCCTTTAAGCATCGTGTTTGCTCGTAAAATTAACATTCCACGCGATACTTCTTCCGGGAATGGATCACCAATCCCACATGCATGTGACTGAATTAAATTATGTTGAAGTGCCTTTACATCATCTTTTTGGATAAGCACATCACTAAACTTTCCAAATCCAGTTGTAATTCCGTAAACGACTTTTCCGTCCTCTACAATTTTCTCAACTACTTCGCGGCACTCCGCTACCTTTTGCATACTAGTTGGACAAGCTGTTACACCTTCTCCTTCCAGTAATAACCTCTTCATTTCTTCAACTGTCAATGTATGTCCTGTTAACGTAATCATCATTTTTCCTCCTTAAAAAGGCAAAAGGGGACCTTATCTTTTTAAGACAGACTTCTGTCCTAAAAAAGTAAGGCCCCCTTCTAACTAATAGACTATGGGCAAATCATATGTGATTAATTCCTAAACCAATCGCCTCATGCTCAGATCCTTTTACAGGTGCACCAATCGTTCCATATAATGCAACAGCAACCCATTCGCCTTCTTTTTTTCCGTCGTATGGTGTACCGCGCACAATCGCAAAACGAAGTCCTACTGTACGAAGAACGTCTGCTAACTGAATTTGACCTCTCGTCACTCCGTACAAAGCTTCCATAATTGCATGATAAAGTGCATGTGTTTCTCTGTAAACATCTGTTTCAATAACTTGGTTGCTTTTAGCCGCTGTTTCCATTGCTGCGACAACCTTTTGCGAATTCATCGAACCCACTTTCCCCGTACAATACTTCCAACCTTTTGGAATGGATAATACAGGACTTTCATTCTCATCCGCAAGTGCCAACAGCATGGCCATACGACCAATTCGATGTGTTCCTTGAAGAAGCATGTGACTCTCTCATTTCTTTTGAATTATTTGAATATTACTTAATTTAAGAATATATGAAAACGTTTAAATCGTCAATAGTTTAAAATCATATTCAAACATTTTTTTCATCCCCATAATTTTGTGTACACAAATGATTTACACAAAATTTCCAGACGTGCTATAGTCTCACTAACAGATGCAAAGGGGCGAAATTTCAGTGACAAAACGAAAAGATATTCATTTTCGAATTGAAGAGAAATTACTTGAAAGGTTTGAATTAGCACTCCATTACGAAGGTTTAAAGAAAACAGATGTATTAACACATGCAATCCAACAATTTTGCACAAAGGTGGAATGCGACAAAATGAATGATGTAAAACGTCAATATAACGTTAGCAACCATTTACAAACACGCATCGACACACATACACATTACGAAGAAAAACACGTAGATTTAGATAAACTCGTCATTAAACATTTACAACTTCAAGGGGAAGAAAACATATTAGAGGTTGGGTGCGCTAGTGGAAAATTCCTTTCCCTTTTACAAACAAATGGTCATAAAGGCCCATTAACCGGGTTTGATCAATCCGAAGCTATGCTTGCTGAAGCTGCTAAAACAAATAACTTAATAGAATGGAAACGAGGGGATGCTAGTAAACTTCCTTTCGAAACAAATTGTTATGACCTAATAATTGCAAGACATATGTTATACCATGTGAAAGATGTTGAAAAAACAATTCAAGGATTCCATAAAGTAATTCGTCCTGGCGGAACACTTTTAGCTACAACAAATTCTAGCGTTACACTACCTCGTATAGTTGAAATGTGTAACCGTATGTTAGACGCATTTGATTTACCGAAAACAACATCATCAGTCACTCCATTTTGTTTAGAAAACGGTAAAGAGATATTACAATCTGTTTTTCCAACTGTTGAAGAAACAGTTATTCATAATGCTCTCGTTTTTCATCATGCTACTCCGATTGTAAACTATATTTCTAGCATGTTCCCATCGCTAAATATACCCGATAATATGTATCTTCAAGCCGAGATGAAAGAATGGCTAACAGAAGAAATCAACCAGGAATTATCTCTCCATAACGGTATATGGCGCGATCCAAAAACGTTAGTAATTTATCGGTGTCAAAAAGAAAAAAGCTAGCATTTGCTAGCTTTTACACGTTTTCTCGTAAAAGTTTCTCCATTACTACATTGCCTTTACCACAATAAAAATCTGTATTATGTTCGTCTGCCACTCCAAAATAAGAGGCAATTGCTATTCCAAATGGTACAAATGCATGCCCTTGTGCTGTAATGATATTTGAGTGTTTCACAACTTCTTCATACACAAAATTTTCTACTGGAAAACAATCAAATTTTTGATAATCTATAGTCGCAGTATAAGAAATCCTTTTAAATAACCCTGCTTTTGCTAGTGCATACGGTCCAGCACAAATTGCCGCCACTAATTTTTCTTGTTCATGAAATTGACGAATGATTGAAAAAAGAGGTTTTGCATCTTCCAACTGTCCTTCTTCTCCACCTGGAATAAGTATCCCCTCATACTCATCTACACGTGCTTCACTTACTTCTATATGCGGCTGCACTTGCAATCCAGTTTCACTTATAACCAATTCTTTAGTTAAGCCCGCTGTAATGATTTCATATTTATTTTTCAGCAATGCCGTCGCTACTGTTATTTCAAACTCTGCAAATGTTGAGTATACAAATAAAAGTATTTTTTTCATAGCCCTCTCTCCTTTAACCAGTCCATAAAATATACCTCTAAATCGTCCACTGTTAATCTATTCGTGTCCACATAAGTTACAGGAAATTTTTTATACCAGTCTTTTTCAGTTTCTACTAATTTAAATTGCTCCTCAAACGTACTTCTGTTTCTTGTTCTATCATTATTTTTTCTATCATATACATTCTTTTTCGTAACATCTAAGTAAAAAATCACATCCGAACGGCATGCTCTTAATTTATATAATTCATCTTTCAATTCAGTTTCTATATCCCACTCTTCTCCTATAATCGTTGGATAAAAGAGTGTAAAAAACTCAATGTCTTCTGGTCCGCGATCAAAAATTACGACTGAATCTTTCACATTTTGAAACTCCTTTATTTTTGCTTCCATAAACATTTTTTGATTCATAATAAACCCTACTTTTGAATTCATGTCTAAATTCAATTTTTTTCGCTTCTCTACAATTGGATATGGATTTTCATATATAACTCGAAACCCTCTCTTTTCTAACCTTTTTGCTAATGTTGTTTTTCCGCTAGCCATCGGCCCTTGCAGTGAAATTACGTATGCCACACCTCTCATTCCCTTACACTTTAGTACACCTATAATATACAGAATCTTGAAAACTCTCAACATTATATATATCATCTTGTTTCTTATTCTTATCTAACTTATAATGAAAAATAGAGATTATGACGGACGCATCAATAATGTAAGCTTGGAAATCCAAGCTTACATTATTTTTTGCTTTCTCTTTTCTAATAAAAAGAGTATACTAGATTAGAACGTATGTTCTTAATAATTACATACAGTAAGGAGATAGAACAATGGTATACGACACAAAAGCAATTTCTTGGAATGAATCTTTAAAACAACTTCAACGCCGCTATACAAACAAACAAGTTGACCGAAAAGAATTTGAGGATATTGAACTGATGGAATTCTTCCGCGATAACGACTACATTTCTTTACCTACACATATAAGCGGCCTATCAAAAACACGTTTTACTTCTTACTCTATTTTCACAACTGAAGATAAAGATCGTAAAGTTGGCACACTTATTATTGAGTATGTTGAAGACGATAATAATAATTTATGTGTTGAACAACTATACTTCGTTTAAACTATAACGCTTGGTCAAAATGACCAAGCGTTCTTGCTTTCTATGAATCTCACTGTATATAATATGAATAAAAGAAAACCGCTATCATTAAGGGGGGATATGCGTGCTCGAAGGATGGTTCGGTTGGTTCATTGTATTATGGACGGTTATTTTATTAGGGCTTATGTCTATCGGTGGATACTTTATGTTCAGAAAATTCCTGAAACGATTACCAAAAGAAGACGGCATGTCCATTTTGGATTGGGAAGAACACTACATAAATAAAACGAGACATTTATGGGATGATGAACAAAAACAATTGTTAGAAGAGCTTGTAAGCCCTGTTCCAGAACTATTTCGTGATGTTGCAAAATCAAAGATTGCTGGCAAAATCGGGGAACTTGCATTACAAGAAAATGCCTCTCAAATTACACAAGACTTAATTATTAAAGGGTATATCATTGCCACACCAAAGCGTGATCATAAATTTTTAATAAAAAAACTACAAGAAAAAAAGATTGATTATTCTAACTATCGATCTTTACTCGCAAAGTAACTTCATATTATTTTCGATAAAAAAGACAGCGCCTTTGACGCTGTCTTTTTTATTTGGTACATATACAGTTTTTAAGTTAGCTTCATATCTTTTTCATTATAAAAACCATCTTCTTTTTCCATTTCCTTCTGTAATTTCGTAAAGGAACGATACATTGCAATTCTCCATGACACAATCATCGCAAACGCAAGTAAGAAGAACATGCCACTAAGTTGTCCTAAATCAAGAGATTGACTTAAGTAGGTTTTAAATACAATCCGCACTACAAGTAATCCAATTAATATGAAAACAAAGGCTTTTGAACGCTTCAAATAAATCTCTTGTCCTCTAATTTCAAATTTAGATGTTTTAATAAGAAAAATAGAGAAAATCAAACCGACACCAATTGCTTCTAACATTTCTGCTGGAGTTAATCGAAATTCAGGAAAAACATACATCAATGCACCCGTACTCATAAAAAATGGTGGAAGTATAATTTTTTTCAATGTTGCAGGTTTCTTAGCTGCTTTTAAACGAATAAACATCGCACCGACAGCCATACAAACAGCAACGATACTTGATAAAAGAACTATGTTCATATTTTCTCATCCTTTTTTGTGGCTATATGCAAAATATACTTTCATTATATGCTTTTCCGTTAGTATTTCCAACATTTTCGCAGAATAATACTAAAAACCAGTAAAACCACCAAATAAACTTGAGAAATATACGATAATTTTCGTCATCCAGTTAAAGTATAGGAAGACACCCATAACAATCATAATATATCCTCCGACTTTCATGAAGGCCATACTATTTCTTTTAATCCAAGACATTTTCGTAATAAAGAATGACAGTACGAAAAACGGGATTGCAAATCCAAGTATGTAAGCAATCATATATATCATTGCTGATTCTGGATTTGTTGCTGCTAATCCAATTACAGACACTAGAATTGGTCCGGTACATGGCGTCCACCCTGCTGCAAAAGCTAATCCGATTAGTACTGATCCAAAATAGCCACTTGGACGATTTTTAAATGTAAATTTACGGTCTTGCATTAAAAATTTCGGCTTAAACACCCCGACAATAATTAAGCCGAACACGATGATAAATATACCACCTAACTGTCTGATTAAATCTTTATAGTCAGTAAAGATTCCTCCAATAAAACTTGTACCAAATCCAATTGCAATAAATATAATTGAAAATCCAAGTAAGAAAAACGCTGTATGTATCATACTTCTTTTGCGAAGCATTGCATTTTCTTCTTTCAATTCAGAAACCGACATACCTGTTATGTACGATAAAAATGCCGGATAAAGCGGTAAGCAACATGGGGAAATAAATGATAAGAACCCGGCGCCAAACGCTAAAAAAATACTAATATCTTGCATCATTCCACTCCTCTCCCTAAATATTGTAACAAAAACACATAAAAATACTATGAACAATTCGTGAAATCACTTTTACAACGTGGCAATAAGAAAAACCGCACTTCCTCACAGTTTCTAATAAAACGTTTTCATTTCCTTCTATTATATAGAAAAAACCCAAATGGATTATAAAACTCCTTTAATTGTTATTACCATAACAAAGGTAACATAGTTTCTCAAATAATTAGCACGTTACTAGTACGTCTATATACATATTGGTTTAAAAAATATTTTTTTCAAATGCTATCTCTATACAATGTAAAGTTTATTTTATAATACTTCTACTATTAAAAATTTCAAGATTATGCATAAATATCATACTTTTATTATTATTCTATAAAATGTCATACTTTTCTTTCATTTGACCCTTTATTTCTAATTTTGTATACTTCCCTCTAGTTATATATTTTCGATACGGAACAACTTCATATAGATGGGAGGAATTTTTCATGCTTCGTTATTCTCTTTTAGTTTTATTAGGAGCGTGTAGTTATGGAATTTTAGCTCTTTTTGTTAAGCTTGCATATGCAGAAGGATTTTCACTTGGAGAGGTAATTGGCAGCCAATATTTGTTCGGTTGGATTATTTTGCTTGCTATTACACTTCTATTTTCTAGACATCGCGTTCCTTTAAAGCAAGCATTACTTTTATTCGTTGCAGGAACATCTGCAAGTTTTACCGGAATTTTTTATTATGCTTCATTAAAAACTGTACCAGCTTCTATTGCAATTATTCTTTTATTCCAATTCGTTTGGGTCGGAATTATCATTGAAGCAGTCGCAACAAAAACATTACCTTCAAGAGAAAAAGTTATTTCTGTTATTTTCTTACTTGTAGGGACATTTTTATCAAGTGGTTTACTTGAACAATCAGTAGGTGCTTTCGATACGACTGGGGTCATTTTAGGTTTATTATCTGCTGTTACATTCGCAACATACATTTTCGTAAGCGGAAAAGTTGCTGTTGAAGTACCTTCATTACCGCGCGGTGTTCTCTTAATGACTGGTGCTTTAACTTTAGTCATGATTGTATTCCCACCAACATTTATTTTTAATGGTGCCATTTCTCAAGGTCTTTGGAAATACGGTTTAGGATTAGGAACATTTAGTATCGTTATTCCATCTATTGCCTTTACAATCGGGATTCCAAAAATCGGTTCTGGCTTAGCGACTATTCTTGGTGCAGCGGAACTACCAGTTACAACAATTATGTCAGTATTCGTTTTAAAAGAGGCTGTACTATCTTCACAATGGTTCGGTGTATCTCTTATATTAATTGGGATTGCAATCCCGCAAATTGCATACGCAATGCGTGGACGTTATCGTAAACATCATACGCATAAAAAAGTCGCAGCATAAAGTGAAACTTTAATTAGTTGAACCAATCGGGCTTTTATGGGATAAACGAGAGAGGATTTTCATTTGAGAATCCTCTCTTTTATTGTTGTATACTTATGGTAAATATTTTGCTGAAGAAAGAAGGCATACTACATGGTATCTATTTCAAATCAACTAAAAGAAAAACTTATTTCCATCCGTCGACATTTACATGAGTATCCAGAACTATCATATGAAGAGTTCGAAACAACAAAAGCAATAAAAAATTGGTTAGAAGAAAAAAATATTACTATCATTGATTCCAATTTAGAAACAGGAATTATCGCTGAAGTGTCTGGTAATAAAAACGGACCAATTGTAGCAGTTCGTGCTGATATTGATGCCCTTCCTATTCAAGAAGAAACACATTTGTCCTATGCATCTAAAGTACGAGGGAAAATGCATGCTTGTGGACACGATTTTCATACAGCTGCTATTTTAGGTACTGCTTTCTTATTAAAAGAAAGAGAATCTTCCCTAAATGGAACGGTTCGCTTCATATTCCAACCAGCTGAAGAAAGTAGTAATGGCGCTTGCAAAGTTATTGATGCTGGACATTTACGTAATGTGCAAGCGATTTTCGGCATGCATAATAAACCTGATTTACCAGTAGGTACAATTGGCATTAAAGATGGTCCACTGATGGCTGGAGTTGATCGATTTGAAATTGAAATTCACGGAGTTGGTACACACGCGGCTGTACCAGATGCTGGCGTAGATCCTATTGTCGCATCCTCTCAAATTGTGATGGCACTGCAAACAATTGTAAGCCGAAATATAAGTTCATCTCATAATGCGGTTGTTAGTGTTACAAATATTCATGCAGGAAATACGTGGAACGTGATTCCTGAAAAAGCTACGTTAGAAGGAACGATTCGCACGTTCCAAGCTGAAACACGTGAAAAGATTCCAGCACTCATGGAGCGTATTATTAAAGGTGTATCTGATGCATTAGGTGTAAAAACGAAATTCCGTTTTTATTCAGGTCCTCCTGCTGTTCACAACGATAAAGCTCTTACAGACTTATCTACTCAAGTTGCCACAAAGATGAATCTTAATATCATCTCGCCTAGTCCGTCAATGGCTGGAGAAGATTTCTCATTTTACCAACAGGAAATACCAGGTTCATTCGTCTTTATGGGAACGAGCGGTACACATGAATGGCATCATCCTGCTTTTACAATTAATGAAGAGGCACTGCCTATAAGTGCAGAATACTTTGCTTTACTAGCCGAAAGAGCACTTAAACAATTCTCATAAAAAAAGCCGTTCAAAGTGCATCTCAGCACCCTGAACGGCTTTTCTTATTAAGTTAAATCACGTTTTAAAAACACAGTATATGAAATACATAAAAATACGAACAAATAAAGTAGTAACATACATGATGCAAACGGGAATGTTACTCCATCAATAAAACTTCCATTCTTTGAAATACTATATAAATCTGTGTTTGCTGGCAATAAATATTTCGCCCAGTTATATCTAGTGGCTGCTAATAACGCAATATTGCCTGATAAAGCAAGGAATAGTGAAATACCAATTGCACCTCCACTAGATCTCGTTAACACAGAAATCATAAATGCAAACGATGCATACACAACCGTTGGTAACCACGATAAAACATAATATTTACTTGCTTCCACAAAAATATTTTGTTTTATTATATTTCCATCTTGGAAAATAAACTCACTCCATGCAGGCTGTTGGAATTTATAAATAACAAGTCCACATAAAGCGGAGAAAATCATATTAAATATAAACAATAAAGCTGCAAATATAACGATTGCTAAAAACTTTGCTGTTAAAATTTTAAATCGACTCGCCGGACGGATTGTTAAAAATTTATATGTTCCCCAGCTATATTCATTCGCAAAAATTGTACTTGCATACACGAGGATAAATGGGAGCAAAATTGGAAATACGATAAAACCTGTATCTCTCATGAAAGAAAGTGGAGAACTGCTTGCCGGTGCTGTATCTGTATCTAAATGCTTCATCTTAAGCTGGTATTCTTTTACAAGCTCATCCCCTGATTTTTCTGCTAAAATAACTTCTTTTTTCATGCCAAGCTTTTTCTCAATTTCTACAGTACGTTCTGTATAATCTACTTTCCATCCTTTTGTTTCCGGTTCAAAATACTTTACCGTAACCCACCCTAATCCGATTATTAATACTGCAATAACCGCAAATGGAATAATCGTTCGCTTCCGCTTAAATATTTTATACAGTTCGTTATATACTAAATTAAACAATATCTTTTCCCCCTGTTAATTCTAAAAATTGCTCTTCTAACGTTTTTCTTTCTTCATATACACGATACACTTGAATATTTTTCTCAAGCAATGTACGAATAACATTTGGGATTTCTTCATCTTTTACATTAATAAGTAATTCATTATCTTTTACTAAAACATCATGCCCTAATATTTCCGCTGCTTTATTCGCATCATCTACACGTATACGGATCGTCTCCATCTCTTCGCTTTGGCTATGCTGAATATTTTGCGTAGCCACATATTCCCCGTGCTGAATAATGATAACTCTGTCACACATTAATTCAACTTCTGAAAGTAAGTGACTTGATACAAGTACAGCTTTTCCTTGTTCATGTGCAATTTTTTTTATGTACATTCTCATTTCATGTATTCCACTAGGGTCTAATCCATTTGTCGGTTCATCTAGTATCAACACGTCTGGATCGTGAATAAGCGCCTGAGCGATTCCTAAACGTTGTCTCATGCCGAGTGAATACGCTTTTACTTTGCGATCAATTACTTGTCCCATCCCTAACAATTTCACTACCTCATCAATACGTTCTTCGGTCACATTACCATTCATTCGTCCGAAATATGTTAAATTTTCATACCCGCTCAAAAAAGGATAAAATTCGGGTGTCTCAATTACCGCCCCAATTTTCGCAGCGGTTTTTTCAAATTGCTGTTTCACAGATTGACCATCAATCCATACTTCACCTTCTGTCATACGGATCATACCAACCATCATTCTCATTAAAGTCGTTTTTCCAGCACCGTTTGGTCCGAGTAAACCGACAACCTCGCCTTTTTTCACTTCAAAACTAATATTTTGTACAAGTGTCTTTGAGCCGATTCGCTTCGTTAACCGATCGACTTTTACAATTGATTGTTCATTTGTCATTCTATACAACCTTTCCTTCCTATTCTTTGTCAGGTCTTTTCACTGTAACATGATTATTTTTATGTGTAAAATTGAAAAAAGCATGATTTCTCATGCCCTTTCTTTTAATCGCAACGAATTTTCATCTTTTAAACTTCGAACAAATCGATAACATTGCATCATCGTTATTAAAACGACAGTCATCATAATTATACTAATAATTACAACTGCATATATTGTAATTGGCGCACTATTTACTCCTTGTATCCCTGCGATTTTCATAAAGATAACCGTAAATAATTTTAAAAATAACATCCCATTAACTAATCCAAAAACAAACGCTGCTCCATAAATGAATAATTGCTCCTGACATAATAAACATAGTACTTCTTTTCTTTTTATATTTTCTGCTACATAAGATGTAAACTCCTCTCTCCTCACTAGCAAAAGGGAGTACATCATTTTATATGTAGTAAAAATACATATGAAAATTAGTACAATAAACAGTGTGTAAAAATACATTTGAAATACAAATGCATCCCCTACTTTCAAAATAGCTCCTTCATTAAATTGTAACGATATCATAAAAAACAAAATCATAGTACTCATAGCAATCCACATAAATTGCTTCATCCTTTTGGTAGCAAATGTTCTAATATTTTTTCTCGCTAACCGACATAAAGACATAAAATTCTTCCCCTACCTTATTACATACGCATTCTATACTACTAGTGTATAAAAATATGACATTTTAAACATCGCACTACAATCGGAATTTCTTCTAAGTCTTTAGTCCTAGAAAACGAAATGATAAAAAATCACATTTAGAATATAATTGTAAAAAGGAGGAGATTGCATGCGTATAAAATTACTATCAATCTTGTGTTTATTATTACTCACAAGTTGTAGCCAAATAAAAAACAATGAAGTTGCCGTTGTTGAGCCATACAAATTAACAAAAGAGCAAGCTTCTATTTTACAAATGACTCCTTTTCAAGAAGGAAATAGCATGTTTTATAACGTTACTCTTAAAAATGATAAAGATGAAATAAATGCTACAATTGATTATTATAACAATGGTAAAAAAACAAAAGAAATTGCTAATATAGCTACCTCACATTTTTCAAAAAAGAAAGTAAAGCTTTCTTTTTTACCACCACATTTCCAATTCGATAAAGATATACAAGAAAAAAGGCAGTGGTATCTGAATATTGAAGGTGGTTCAACACTTGTTCCTGAAGAAGCGCCACCAAGCGTAAATAGCTCTGCAACTACTACAATCCAATCTATAAAAAATTTAAAATACAATCAAAAAACAACTTTAGCTGCTGTAATCCAAACCAGTAAAGAAACTGTAAGCGTTCCTACCATTGATGAAGAAACAGGTATTGATCTACTCTTAAAAGAAAATGAACACGTTTATCTATTTAGTATCGAGCTAAAAAAAGAACAATAAAGCGGAAATGCAACTTAAGTTGCATTTCCGCTTTATTGTTTAATAAGGTGTACTTTTATGAATTTGAATTAAATCCATATTCTGTTACTACTATTGCTCATCTTCTACTTCTATTCTTTTCTTCTCTCTTGCAATTTTTAAAAACTCTAGTAGCTCTGGATTACTATTCATTTTTTTGTAAGCCACTGACATTTCTGCAACAAAATTAGAATCATATAACTCTTTATATACAACTTCTGTTTTATATAACTTATTTGCCGACACGGGTATTACTGTAATTCCAATCCCTGCTGCTACAAGCCCCATAACTGTTTGATACTCTGTTGCTTCTTGTACAATACGCGGACTAAATCCAACTTCTCTGCAAAGAGATAAAATTGTATCATACAAAGCTGGCCATACTGGTCTCGTAATAAATACAAACGGCTCATCTCGTAAATCTTCTATATGTATTTCATCTTTCTCTGCAAGTGGATGTGCCTTTGGTAAACATAAGGTGCAAGATAACCTTTGAATTGGCTCTAATTCTAATAATTGCGTTGGAATTGGTGGACGTAAAAAGCCAATATCGATACGGTTATCATGAAGTGCATGAACTTGATCTGGTGTTGACAATTCATGTAATGCAACAGACACTCTCGGAAATTTTTTTCTATATTCCCTAACAATTGATGGTAAAATATCATATATCGCCGCACCTACAAAACCAATTGAAAGTGATCCTACTTCTCCCCTTTGCGCACTTTGTGCAACTTCTACTGCTTTTTCAATTTGTTCAAACGCCTTTTTTACTTCTTTTAAAAACATTTCTCCTGCTTCTGTTAGTTCAACCTTTCTTTTCGTTCTTGAAAATAATGTAACTCCCATTTCTTTTTCTAATTGCTGTATTTGTTGACTAAGTGGTGGTTGTGTCATTTGTAAACGAGCAGCCGCCCGTCCAAAGTGTAACTCTTCTGCCACAACAACAAAATATTGCAAATGCCGTAATTCCATTTTTGGACACCCTTTTCACTTTCGATTAATATGTCTAATATATTAATAACATATAATTTATATATTAGACAAATATTTTGAATGAACGTATAGTAGAAATTGTTAATTCTTTTTTACAATTTTTATGTAAAAAAAGAAAGAGGTGGTTACTGTATGAAATGGTGGAAGTTAAGCGGACAAATTTTATTACTATTTTGTTTCGCTTGGACAGGTGAATGGATTGCAAAACAGGCACACCTCCCAGTTCCAGGAAGTATAATCGGTATTTTTTTATTATTAATTTCATTAAAATTTAACCTAATTAAAAAAGAATGGATACAGGACGGAGCAGATTTTTTATTAAAAGAACTTATTTTATTTTTCATCCCTTCTGCAGTCGCTGTCATACGTTACAGAGATACACTAACACAATATGGAATCGATCTCATTTTAATTATTATGATTAGCACTCTTTGCGTTACCTTAGTTACAGGACTTTTAACAGAATTGCTACTAAAGCGGAAAGGATCAACGCAATGATCGGATTTCTTTGTTTACTATTAACACTATTCACATATTGGCTATCAAAAAAAATGTATCAACGCTGGAATTGGAGTCTACTTTCTCCTCTTCTCGTCTGTCCCATTATTTTAATTGCTTTATTGCTCGGATTAGATACACCTTATGAAACATATGAATCTGGTGGTCACTGGTTAACTGAATTATTAAAACCCGCAACAGTTGCTTTTGCATGGCCAATCTATAAATACTTTGATTTATTAAAGAAACATGGAATGGCTATCTTACTTAATGTCATTGTCGGTTCGTTTTTATCAGTCATTACTTCAGCACTACTAGCAAATTATTTTCAAATTGATTCATCACTAGAACATAGTTTAGCGCCACATATCGTAACAACACCAATCGCAATGGCTATTTCAGAAATGATTGGTGGTATGTCACAATTAACTGCTGTATTTGTCGTTTTAACTGCCTTAACAGGAGCATTGCTCGGCCCTTCTCTCATACGTATTTGCCGTATTAAAACAGCAATCGCAAAAGGTATTATGTTAGGAACGAGCGCAAATGGAACCGGTACATCAAAAGCATTCGAAATCGGTCCTGTGGAAGGAACAATTGCAAGTTTATCCATGCTTTTAACAGCAGGCGCTAGTTTAGTTATCGTTCCGCTTTTCTTGTCTTGGATACATTAAAGAAGCAAGTATTTACATACTTGCTTCTTTATCTATATATTGGCACAGCAATTCATAATCCTCTGGAAAAGCTAAACACAATTGTTCAACTTCATGTATCCCTTTCCAAGCAATTTCATGTATTAACTCATCAGGGTCTTGGATTTTCATATTACCGCCTATTTGTTTAACAAAATAATAATGGACATACACTGGAACACCGTATGTAATACCCTCTTTTTCATATATTTTATTTACAACTTCCACATTGTAACCTGTTTCTTCCCAAACTTCCCTGATACAACATTCTTCTAGTGTCTCTCCCTTTTCAAGTCCTCCACTTGGGACAGACCACCTTTTTTCTTCTCCCTCTTTGCCCTGCAGTACCATTAAAACTTCATTTCTTTCATTTACACATACCGCTGCACTACCTATCCATCTCTCCATAAACATCCCTCCCCTACTAAAATTCGCCTTCTTTATTATTTTCCCCTTGAAAAAAAAGAGGAAATAATAAAACAATGACGAAAAGTTACATCAACTTCATAGACAATCCCTTCTTAGAAATTAAAACTGGAAGGATGAAAATATGATTTCTAATTATGTCGTGGAATGTGTCTTTTGTGAAGAAAATCGAAAACCTCGCCAAGCTATTGTCACAGTTCCCGCCACTACTCAGCTACTAGCCCTTGAAAAAGTGCGCGCGGAATGCAAACGTCGCTTTGGAAAAACTGTATTATTGCAAACAGAAATTAAAGAAGAAATAATTTTCGAACAAAAAGAAAGCTGACCATAAATTGGTCAGCTTTCATATCCGATCATATTTTCACATGAAGATTAGGGGCATCCTCTTTAAGGATCGGGATTTTCCCATTATGTACGTTCCATAATGGTCATCGAACAATATATTTCTATGCAATTAACTATTGAATAGAATAGGGCAAAACTTGTTCGCATTTTTAGAAAAGGGATAGGGATATAATTCAAGTAGTACTTCGAATACTCGAACTTTACACTCATAATATTAAAACAAATCCTTTTATATGGGAAATATGAATTACCTATATAATTCATTCGTAAAATATATTAATAGTTTGCTATATTAATTTTATCCCGCTATTTGTAGGCAGTAACCCCCTGCTGATTATAATTTCACTTTATTCCATCAATAGCATACAACCAGCTAAAACCGGTGTCATAATCATCGAAAACCTCAAAAGCGTTCGCGGTGCATAATTTGTAAACTTCGCGCCAATGTATGCCCCTAACATGGTCCCAATCAATACTTGTAATAACAATATATAATCTAAATATCCTTCCGAACTATATCCTATCCCGCCTCCAATTGCAATCGGTAATATAACAAGCATTGTTGTCCCTACAGATTGCTGAATCGTAAGTCCCAATAGAACCATTAATCCAAGTTGAATAAACGGTGCAGAACCAATCCCAAATGAACCAGCCATCATTCCAGTAACTAATCCAAGGCATACACATTTCAACAAGTAGTTCACGGAAAACTCTTTATGTTTATATAAAGACGACTTTTCTTTGTTTTGGAACATAATTAATTTAATAAACATAAAAATTGCCGATAAAAATAACATCCCAGCTGTAAACCAATGAAGAAGATGTGCTGGTATAAGTGAACCAAATTTAGAACCAATATAAGAGCCAATTGCGCCAAATCCCCCAACAATCCCGCCTATAATAAGTGCAACATTGCCTTCACGGTAATGACTTACAACACCTGATAATGTCGTAAATGCCATTGCAGTTAAAGATGTTGCAAGAGCAACATGAATAGGGATTTGGAATACTAAAGTGAGTATCGCGATAATAAACCCAGCTCCTCCAGCTCCAACAAATCCTAATAAAATACCCATTACTAACATTGTTATAATTATTGCCACAGACTTTCCCTCCAATAACACAATTATCCATCATATTTATCCTTACATACAAATAAAAAGCATCCTAGATGGATGCTTTTTATTTCAATGATATGTACTTAATCTTGATTAATCAAAATAACTGCTGGACCAGCGACCACCACTCCAGCTACTTCTATCTTTTCAAATTCCTTTACTGTAATAGAGATAACTCCTTCTCTTTCCATCAATTCTTTACTCAGGACATCAGTCGGGATTGCTTTCACCGTCTTACCTCCTTTTCATTTATACAATATGATAAAGTGAAACTTTAATGAGTGGGGTTTTTGTCCGTACTTATTAATTATTACCCCTCACCAATCGGACTAATAATCACCCAATGCATCTATATATATGCATCACCTCCGCTTTCATTCCTTATTCCACTCAAAAACCTTCTCCCCCTTCCGTGACATATTGAAAAATAAAAAAGAAGCTATAACATATAGCTTCCCTCTACGTTTCTTTAATCTTTATGCACCGTATATTCCATGACTTTTCCATCTCTATCAAATTGGAAAACAAGCTGTTCGCTATCTATTGGAATAAAGCCACGTTCAGTCCCAAGATAATACAAAGTGGTAACTCCTTCTTCCCCACTTCTCGTTTCCGTTGGAGCTCCTAACAATTGTATAATTTCTTCATTTGATTTCTCTATTAATTTATATTTTTGTAATAGATCATCTACCATATATACCCGCTTATCTGCATGATTTAACCATCTATTTTGATTAAACTTTGATGTATATTCATTTACACTTAGTTGTACAGTGCACACTATTAATGGTATGAGTGCTACTATTAACCCCCCCAACATTTGCTTCTTTTCTTCATTACGATTTTTAGAAACATATAAAATAGCCCTTTGAATCATGACTAATAAAACAAATGGTATGAATACTACAAAAATGCTCCTTACACTTAAGGGTATATGGACCATATCAATGACGAATATAAATAGAATGTACATTACTATATACAAACAAAAATAGACATACAAAATGCCACGTAGCATAGCGTTCAGAAAGATCTCCCCTTTTAACTCACTATATAATTCATCCGGCTAATCATTTCTCGAATCTGTTCTAATTCTTGCACTGTATATACTACTTTCCCTGCTAAGATTTCATTTCTGAAGAACGTTACAATTTGCTCCCGATCTTTTAATCTAGGTGTTTCCTCACTAGAAAGATCTATTATTTCTTTTCCATTTTCATTATAAAAATATACAACTGGTTTTACCTTTTCTTTTATACTATTAGCCTGTATTTCATTCAAACAATTGTATAAAATTTTAGATAGTTTCTTCGCCTTATATACTGGATTTCCTTCATTTTTCACTTGCATAGTTGACGAATCTTTACCTACTATATATTCAAATGTCTCTTCTTTTTCAACTTCTTGTTGATACTTACCCATTTCATCAATCATAAATGAATATATACCAGCATTTTCTTTCGTTAAACCATGAATTAATTTCTCGTTCCATTCTTTCGTCTCCAGTAGATAAATACCAGTTTTGCACAAGATGAGATGATGGATTCTATTATCGTTTATTTCACTATTATTTTTAATAAAAACATTCGGCATGACTTGAAATTCAGCATCTAATATGATGCCTTGCTCTATGAATCCTCGCTTCATATAATGTAATGTTTCGTACGTATTCATTTCAGCACCGTTTTTAGTATATTCTCGTAAATTTGCAATTAATTTTTGAAACATATGTATTTCGTTATTATGTTTATTTTGCATTTCACTACGTTCTTTACTATGCTGCATAGCTAATTGATTTTTCATCATACGCATATTTTCAATTTCTCTATTTGCACTTACTTGTAAATCATTGTATTTTTTCTGTTCCATATTTTTTAAATTATTTTGTTGTTCTTTATGCTCTATCACCGTAGCTGCAATTTCGTTTTCATACGTTTCAATTGCTTGTTTCTTTTCAAATTCTACTTGCTGACTCTCTGATTCTAACTGTTTATTTTTATAAAACAGCACAAATACTACAGCTAATAATATTAAAACCGCACCTATTAGCACATAATTCATATTTTTACCCCTTTATTTCATTTTCTATTATTTTTTTAAAATATATCTACTATAGTATACTATGGTTTCGATATAGACTTTGTAAAAGTTGTATATTTTTAATAAAGTGAAACTTTAATCAGTGGGGGTTTTGTTCCTTCCCCACTGATTATTAGTTGAACCAATCGGGCGTTTACTGGCAATTGATCCCCCCTAACTTCTTTGCTTCCGCTGAATTTTGA
>NZ_KV827856.1:591496-617160 GCF_001836235.1 Bacillus sp. HMSC036E02
TTCCGCTGAATTTTGAGGTGGGGGTCTTACCGCCAGTTAATGCGGGATAAAAGGCACCTCTGACGGGGCACCTTTTATTTTCACTCTATTGTACACCATACTGAATATAACTTGGATCGTAGTATATCCATTGATTTGTCCCTAAGCAAAGCCATCCATCTTGCTTACTCCATACTCGATACGATTCACCATGATGTAACTGTCTTATAACATTTCCTTTTAATGATGGAGCGTCACGTAAATTTACATTATCACCAGTAATAGTCGCCACATAATGTTTATACTGAATATAACTCGGATCATTATATACCCACTGATTTGTCCCTAAACAAAGCCATCCATCTTGTTCTCCCCAAACTTCATATGTTTCGCCACGATTCAATTGGCGAATTACACTAGACTGCAAAGATGGTCCACTTCTCAAATTCACATTATCTCCATTAATTATAGCAACCCCGTACACTGGAGTTGCATTATTAGGCGGAGAAACATTCCCTCCACCACTTGCTCCATTCCCTTGTAAAGCTTCTAGTGAAACTGCAGCTGATACATCACAATTTCCTACACCTGAAATTTGTCCAGAATCTGTGTACTGCCATGCTGTCCACGCTGTCCATCCACCAGCATCAGCAGGCGGTGTACTAGAGTATTTAGCAATCCAAAGTGGAATATCACTTAATCCGCTAATTCCGAACTCATTAATATACCAAACTCCTGTATATAACATTACATCTTTTCCAGTAGCCTGTTTCACATAATTTATGAAGCTTCTTGCCCAATTCGATATAGCGCTACCAGTTAAATTACTATTACTCGGATCTTTTGGTGATTCTAAATCCAGAACTGGCATTAAGTCTGTCTGGTTACTTTGTAATATACTCACAAAATATTTCGCCTCTGAAATTGCATCATTTTGTTCTGGATGTGCAAAATGGTATGCACCAATTAATACATTCGCACTTCGGGCTGCTTGTACATTTTTAGTAAAAGTAGGATCAATATAATTTACACCTTCTGTCGCTTTTGCATACGCTGCTGGAATTCCAGATGCCTTCACTGCATTCCAATCAATATTCCCTTCCCAATGAGACACATCAATAAACGTAACATTTGAACTCGATCTGTTTTGCATATAAAATCTCCTATCAATTTTTTTACTTCGTATACATACAATATGTACAAATTTCATAAGAGGACACGACATTTATGCTATAGAAACAAAGAGTAAATATATTTTGTATACAAAATAAAAAAGACCTTGTATTTACAAGGCCTTTTGCAAACTCCCTTTATTTTGTAACAAGTACATATTATAATACAAACCTTGCTCACTTAGTAATTCTTGATGTGTTCCTCTTTCTACTATCTCTCCATCATGCATCACAAAAATTTGATCTGCATCTTGAATTGTAGATAACCTATGCGCAATGGCTATCGTCGTTCTACCTTTTCGCATTTGTTGCAACGCTGTTTGAATAGCCTCTTCTGTTTCTGTATCGATATTAGCTGTTGCTTCATCTAATACTAATACTTTCGGATTCGTTGCTATAGTTCTAGCAAAAGCAATTAATTGTCGTTGACCGCTTGAAAATGCTGCACCTCTTTCTACTACTTCTGTTTCATACTGCTCTGGTAACTTTTCAATAAACGTATTCGCTTGCACAAATCGAGCAGCTTCTTTTACTTCTTCATCCGTAATTTCTTCATTATACATACGAATATTTTGCTTTACATTTCCAGCAAATAAAAATGCATCTTGCAATACGAGTCCTATTTTCTTTCTAATTTCTCGTTCTTCAAATTTTTCTAAATCTACACCGTCTATTACAATATTTCCTGACTTAAGATTATAAAATCGCATTAACAAATTCATAATCGTACTTTTTCCGCTACCAGTATGCCCAACAAAAGCAACCGTTTGCCCTTGTTTCACGTGAAATGATACATTTTTTAAAACGTCACGCTTTCCATCATACGAAAAAGTAACATTTTTAAATTCAATATCTCCATCCACAACTTGAGGATTCTCATTGCCTTTTTGAACCGGTGCTAAATCTTTCTCGTCCATTAAATGAAATACACGTGATGACGAAACAAGTGCCTGTTGGAAAAAGGACAATTTCATCATCATCTCATTTACAGGTTGGAAGAAACGATGTATATAGTTAACAAAAGCATATAAAACTCCTACTTCAACAGGGCTCTTTAAAGCATCAATCCCAAATAAACCTAGTACTAACGCAATAGCTACAATATGTACTAAATCCGTAGCTGGTCGTAAAAGTAATGCGTCTAACTTCAAAGTACGTCGCCCTGCACTATAATGTTTATTATTCACTTCTTCAAACTCTTTTCTCATACGTTTTTCTTGTCTGAACACTTGAACAATATTCATTCCTTGTATGGACTCGTTCAATTTTGCATTTAACACGCTTAGTTGATTACGTACTTCTAAATAAAAAGCTGCACTTTTCCGGCGATATAATACCATAATCGCGAACATTATCGGAATTAATACGAGAGAAAATAACGCTAATTTTACATCTAATAAAAACATCGCTATTAAAATACCTACTAAAAAGACTACATTTTTCACAAATGTTGATAATACACTGACATAAAAATCTTTAATCGCTTCCGTATCATTCGTTATACGAGATACGAGCGTACCAATTGGCGTACGATCAAAGAAACTTAATGACAGCTTTTGAACATGTTCATATACTTCAACTCGCATATCTTGAACAATCTTAAAAGCAATGTTCTGAAAGTACAATAGATTTAAATACGTAAATAATACTTTTAATAAATGAGCAACTATGTAAATTACAAATAAAGTAACGAGTGCTGATCGTTCAAAATCCCGCGGTACTAGGTGTTCATCGAGGAATTGTTTAATTAAAAAAGGCCCCATCATTTCCGTTACTGTCGCACCAACTAAAAAGATAAACGCTAAAGATAGCAACCCTTTATATGGCTTCATATAAGAAAGCAATCTACTTAAATCACTTCGCTTCTTCTCTACCATCATACGCCTCCTTTCTCAACTAAAGCTTCTAATTGCTGACTTTCATACATTTCTTTATACCAGCCGTTTTCCTTCATTAATTCCTCATGTGTACCTCTTTGTACAATTCTACCTTCATCAACAACAAGAATAAGATTGGCATGCTGAATTGCACTTAATCGGTGTGCAGTAATAATCGTCGTTTTCCCTGCTCTTTCCCTCTTTAAGGCACTTAAAATTGTCTCTTCTGTTTTTGCATCTACCGCTGATAAACAATCATCCAAAATTAAAATTTCAGCATTTGTTAATAAAGCACGAGCAATAGAGATTCGCTGTTTTTGACCACCAGATAACGAAACGCCTCTTTCCCCTACTACTGTTTCATATCCTTCTGAAAATTGGAGGATATCATTATGAATACAAGCAATATCTGCAGCTTGGGTAATTTCATTATATGTAGCATCCGCCTTTCCAAAGGCGATATTCTCACCAATACTTGCTGAAAATAAAAAATGATCTTGTGGCACATATGAAATAGCAGAACGGACACCATGAAGTGTTAAATCTCGAATATCTCGCTCCCCAACTTTTAATTCACCATTAAAATGATCATACTCACGGATTAAACATTTTAATAAAGTCGTTTTCCCTGCACCTGTACGTCCTACAACTCCTAGCGTTTCGCCCTTCTTCAAATCAAAGTGAATATCGTTTAAATGTAACAGTTCATTTTTCTTATACGAAAATGAATCAACGGCAAACGAAACATTACCGCTCGCTATCGTATGTACAGCATTTTCTCTATTTACTACATCTGATTTTTGTGAAAGAATTTTTTCTACACGGTCATATGAAGCACGCCCACGCTCCATAATATTGAACAACCATCCAAACGCTAACATTGGCCAAACGAGGGTACCTAAATATGTCGTAAATGTAACGAGATCACCTACTGTTAATTCACCTCTTACAACTAATACCGATCCGTAACATACTGCAATTAAAAAAGAAAATCCAACGATAAGAGCGATTGTCGGATCAAATAACGAATCAATACGTGCAACTAACACATTTTTATGCACAACATCTTCTGATTTTTTTCGAAACGCCTGCAAATCTTCTTTCTCTTGTCCAAGCGATCGAATCACTTTCATTCCACTCATACTCTCTTGCACTTTATCATTAATTTCCGAAAACGATTGCTGTGCTTTATGAAACCTTTTATGTAATAACGTTCCATAATAATTTGTCGAAATGGCTACAATCGGCATCGGAATTAAACTTAACAATGTTAACTTCCAACTAATTGTAAAACCCATCGCTACGAGTACACATCCCCCAACAGCTAATGAATCAACAAGCGTTAAAACACCCGCTCCAGCAGTTTGCTGGATCGCTTGAATATCATTGGTCGCATGTGCCATTAAATCACCTGTTCGATTTGACTGATAGAAAGATGGACTCATCTTTGTAAAATGTTCATATAAATTTTTTCGTAATTGGCGAGCTAATTTTAACGAAGACCCGAAAATCATAATACGCCATATGTAACGTAATATGTACATCGTAATGCCTACAATTACTAATAGTACAACCCATTTTAGTAACTTATCGGTCGTCAATGTTCCATCATTAATTTCATCTACAACGATTCCAATTACTTTTGGTGCTACAAGTTCTAAAAGTGCAACGCCAAACAATAAAATAATTCCAGTTATGTACGCTCGTTTTTCTTGTTTAAAAAACCACGCTAAATTCATAAACACTTTCATTTTTTTCCTCCTCCCTTAAAATGAGCGATGTTTTCAGTTTACCAAAAATACAGAATTTTTAAAAGTTTTAAAAACTATAACTAACAAAAAGAAAGACACTCTTAGCGAGTGTCTTTTAGCGCTTATTTCATTTGTTGCTTGTTCATTGCGCTCATCATTTGATTGATTTTCTTTTGGGAAGGTTTTTGTCCCATTTGCATCATCATCATTTTTAACATTTGTTCGTTAATTGGTGGATTTTTTTGTAAGTAATTCATCATATATTTGCGGGCAATGAAAAATCCTAACGCCACGCCTGCTACTAGTGCTACTACGCCCACTAGAATACCTAACCAAATTGGCATATATTTTCCTCCTTCATGTTGTCTACCTTACAGTGTACTAAAACCTTTTCAATAAGACAAGATACAATTCGACATTTTTTACACATATGTTCGTACTTGTTTTAGAGGGTTCAGCCATCCGTACTTTGTATTTTCATAATCCATAGCTAAAAATGTTAATTCACACTTTCTTAACACCTCAAAGAATGTTGTTTCCATAGAGACATTTCCAGAGGTATTCATACGAATATAGTGCGGTTTCACCATTATTTCGCCGTACTCCGCTCCCGTATAAAGTGTATGTGTATGATGTGTTCTATCATATTTACCAAGAACGCGCAAAGCTTGTTCTAATTTATGATGAATTTTCATTACTTGCAATGGCATCGTTATATACATCATTTGCTTATATAACACTTTTTTCTCCGAAAGGGACCCAGATTCTGAAAATCGAGCAAATAAATCAAAAAACAAATATTCACGACCAAAATAAGCTTTCGCAATATCCTCTTGAATTAAATACAATTCATACGTTTTCATTTTTCCACTCCCAATCTGGACAACCTTTTCTCTTCATTATATATAAGAAAATTTGCAATGATTGTCTGACTGCGGAGAGATAAAAAACTTTTTCTGTCGAAAAAACTCATTTACATAGAAAAACCTCTCCATGCCGGAGAGATTTTTCTGAAATCATTAAAGCATTTCTTTTACTTTACGAACAACGTTCTCTACAGTAAATCCATACTCTTCCATAATCTTCTCACCAGGAGCAGAAGCACCGAACGTATCGATACCTAACACATCTCCTTCAAGACCTACGTAACGGTGCCATCCGAATGTAGCACCCATTTCGATTGCGAAACGTTTTGTTACTGCTTTTGGTAATACAGATTCTTTGTACTCTGCAGTTTGAGCTTCGAAGCGATCCATAGATGGCATGCTGACAACAGCTGCGTCAACGCCGTCTACTGCTAATGCTTTTTGAGCTTCAACAGCTAGGCTTACTTCAGATCCAGTTGCAAGTAAGATTACATCAGCCGTTTCTTTCTTGCTTGCAGAAACTACATATGCACCTTTTGCTACTTTTTCATACGTATCATCTTTTGCACCTTCTAATGTTGGAAGGTCTTGACGAGTTAATACTAAAGCAGTTGGTTTGTTTGTAGATTCTAAAGCAAGTCTCCAAGCTGCAACAGATTCGTTACCATCAGCAGGACGGATAACAGAAACGTTTGGCATTGCACGAAGCGCTGCTAATTGCTCGATTGGTTCATGTGTTGGACCATCTTCACCAACAGCGATACTGTCATGTGTGAATACATACGTTACTGGCAATTGCATTAATGCTGCAAGGCGAATTGCTGGACGTAAGTAATCAGAGAATACGAAGAACGTACCACCGTAAGTTTTTAAACCACCATGTAGTGCAATACCGTTCATTGCTGCACCCATTGCGAACTCACGTACACCGTACCAAATGTTTTTACCGCTGTAATCATCTCTTGTAAAGTCTTTTTCGTTATTCATGTATGTTTTGTTAGAACCAGCAAGGTCAGCAGATCCACCGAAGAATGATGGTACAGACTCTGCAATTGCATTAATTACAGCACCAGAAGAATTACGAGTTGCTGCTTTTGATCCTAATTCATAAGTTGGTAGGTTTTGCTCCCAACCTTCTGGAAGTTGACCGTTCATTGCTGCTTGGAATTCGTTTGCTAATTCTGGGTATGCTTGTGCATATTCACCTAGCATCGTGCTCCACTCAGCTTGCGCAGTTTCACCAACATCTTGTACTGTTTTACGGAAGTTGTCATATACTTCTTCTGCTACGTGGAAGTCTTGCTCAGCAGTCCAAGCATATGCTTCTTTCGTTAATTTTGTTTCTTCTACACCAAGTGGAGAACCATGTGAAGCTGATTTTCCTGATTTGTTTGGAGAACCGAAACCAATTGTCGTTCTTACTTCAATTAGCGTTGGGCGTTTTTCGTCAGCTTTCGCTTCTTCAATTGCTTTCGCGATTGCTTCAATATCGTTTCCATCCTCAACACGGATTACTTGCCATCCGTATGCTTTGTAACGATCTTCTACACTTTCAGAGAATGAACGATTTAAATCGCCATCTAATGAAATATCGTTTGAATCATAAAGCACAACAAGACGACCTAATTGTAAATGAGCAGCTAATGAAGATGCTTCAGCAGAAACGCCCTCCATTAAATCTCCATCACCACAAATAGCGTATGTATAATGATCTACTACATTATACGCATCACGGTTATATTTAGCAGCTAAATGTCTTTCAGCCATTGCCATACCTACAGCAGTTGCAATACCTTGTCCAAGTGGACCAGTCGTTGCATCTACACCAGCTGTATGACCGTACTCAGGATGTCCTGGAGTTTTGCTTCCCCATTGACGGAAGTTCTTTAAGTCATCCATTGTTACATCATAACCAGATAGGTGAAGTAGGCTGTATAATAACATTGAACCATGACCTGCAGATAATACGAAACGATCACGGTTAAACCACGTTGGGTTATTTGGATTGTGTTTCATAAATTGAGTCCATAATGTATAAGCCATTGGTGCTGCACCCATTGGCATTCCTGGGTGACCAGAGTTTGCTTTTTCAATCGCATCGATGGATAATGTGCGAATCGTGTTGATAGAAAGTTGTTCGATTGAATGTGACATGCTATTCTTCCCTTCGCTTATATTAGTAAACGTTTTATACATTTATATGATAGCTTCCCACGCAAGATTATACAACATGTATCGACAAATATGTTGATATTTTTTTGATTTTTTATAAAAAAATCAATGTTTCCGGGAATGTATGGGCATTCAATATGACATACTTTTTCATTGTTTTTATTTTAAAAAGAAAGGGAATTATCTGTATATTTATACAATTTTCTTCTATACTTACGTTTTTAAAAACATAAAAAAGCATCTAACTTCGATGCTTTTCAAATAAGTTAAACAATCCTTTTCCGAATCGAACTTGAAATCAAATCAATTATAATTACCATTAAAATGATACCTAATAAAATAATCCCAACACGAGACCAATTCCGTGAACTCAGCGCAAAAATCAAAGGTGTACCAATCCCTCCTGCTCCAATAACCCCTAAAATCGCAGCGGATCGTACATTAATTTCAAATCTGTATAACGTATACGATAGAAAATCCGGTAACACTTGTGGTAACACTGCATACCAAAGTATTTGAAAACGGTTTGCTCCTGTTGCTAGTAACGCTTCCGTCGGTCCATTATCTATGTTTTCAATTCCTTCTGAATATAGTTTCCCTAACATTCCAATAGAATGTAATCCTAAGGCCAATACTCCTGCAAAAGAGCCTGGACCAACAGCTTTTATAAATAAAAGAGCCATAACTAATTCAGGAAACGTACGAACAAAACTAAGTACAAATTTCCCAGATCCTGAAGTTAATTTTCCACTACTCATATTCGTTGCCGCCCAAAAGGCAAACGGAACAGATAAAAATGCAGAAATAAATGTACCTAATATTGCAATTGCCAACGTATCAATTAATCCATGTAATAAATCTTCACCATCTGGCAAAGATACATACGACCAGTCTGGATTCAATATCCCTGTCATAATTGCTTTCGTAATTTCACCTGCTGTGTCCTTTATCCCCTCTAATGGCACTCCTGAAAAGGCCCATGCATATACAACTGTAAGTGCTATTAAAATAATCCAGCGATATATACTCGGTTTCTTCGGTTTTGGCACAATCATCGTCGTTCTATTCATTATAGTTTCTCCCGCAACAATGTACTAATGTAGTCAATTAACAAAACAACAATAAGGGTATAAATAATTATAGAAGCAGTTTGTTTATATTGTAAAAATCCAAGTGTACGATCATAATATAATCCAATACCACCTGCTCCTACTAAACCTAGGACAGCCGCTGCACGTACATTCACCTCAAATGTATATAGTACATAGGAAACAAAGTGTGCTTTTACTTGTGGAATGACTCCATAAACAATCCATTGCACCTTATTAGCCCCTACAGCTGTCATCGCTTCTAGTGGGCCCGGGTCAATTGATTCAATTGATTCATACAACAATTTCGTCACGAGCCCAATTGAGAAAAAAGTAAGAGCTAAAATACCCGGAAGTGGTCCTATTCCAAAAATAGCTACGAAAATTGCCGCTAATAATAAATCTGGTATCGTTCGAATAAAATTTAAAATCAATCGAGCTGGACTGTATAAAAATGTACTAGTAAACACATTACTTGCCGCAATCAGTGCAAGTGGAATAGCTAAAATCGCTCCTAAAGTCGTCCCAATAATCGCCATACGTATTGTATCTAACATTGCTGTTGTAATAACTTGAAAATAACTCCAATCTGGCGGCACCATTTCTTTTAACAAATCCATCATATTAGGAAAACCAACTACTAGCTTTGAAAATGATGCGTCGACCTGTATACTACTTCCCCACAACAGTAAAATGACTAGAATAAACGTTAACATATGTTTTAACTTACTCGGCGGCTTCGGTATCGATTTCGAATATATCGTTACGTCACTCATTTAACTGCCACCTCTAACAATTCATTTTTCTGTGCTACATCTCCATAAATTTCAGCAAATTTTTCATCTGTCGCCTCTTCTACTGAACCATCAAAAACAATTTCTCCTGCATGTAATCCAATAATACGTGTCGCATATTGCCTAGCTAAATCAATAGAATGCAAATTCACAATTGTTGTAATTCCAAAATCTTCATTGATTTTTTTCAAATCATTTAATACTTGCTTTGTCGTAAGTGGATCTAACGATGCAACAGGCTCATCTGCCAATATGATTTTTGCTTCTTGTGCCAATGCTCTAGCTATTGATACACGTTGCTGTTGTCCTCCTGATAATTCATCAGCACGTGCATATGCTTTTTCTAAAATATTCACTCTTTTTAACGCTTGAAATGCGAGCTCCACATCTTCTTTCGGAAACAAACCTAACGTTGTACGTAATGTGGAATGATATCCAATACGACCAGCTAATACATTTTTTAATACTGTTGATCGCTTTACAAGATTAAAACTTTGGAAGATCATACCGATATCCCGGCGCATACGCCTTAATTCTTTTCCTTTCGCAGCAGTAATAGACTCACCTTCAATAATGATTTCTCCTTCGGTAATCTCATGAAGACGATTTACGGATCTGAGAAGTGTAGATTTTCCAGCTCCAGACAGCCCTACCATTACAACAAACTCACCTTTTTGAATTTTCAAGTTTATATTATTCAATCCTTTTGTACCATTTGGATACACTTTGGAGACATTTCGAAACTCTATCACACATCTTACCTACCTTCTATGTATTCAAAATGGCAAAATAACTGAAAACATCCCCTTTCAGCTAGCTGCCATTTTCATATGTATTATTGCGTTTTTACTTTCTTCCCATATTCACGAACGATATCAAATTTACTATCATCAGATTTAACATATCCTTCATGTGAATATACTTCTTTAATGATTTTGTGACCTTCCTCATTCTTTCCAATTTCAATGAAAGCATCTTGTAATTTCTTGCTCCACTCTGCATCTAAATCAGATCGTACAGAAATTGTATCGTTCGGAATTTTCTCAGTAAATTTCACTATTTTCGTTTGATCAAATATATTCGGATAATCTTTTTTTACAATATTACGAGCATCTTGGAATACAACAGCCGCATCTACGTCACCATTTAAAAGAGCAATAAGCGACTGATCGTGACCTTTTAATGTAACAGGTTTCACATCTTTTAACGGATCAATTTCCTCTTTTAATAGAACAGCTGCAGGCCATACATACCCTGCTGATGATGTTACATCTTGATAACCAATCTTTTTACCTTTTAAATCTTTTACACTATTTATATTAGAGTCTTTTTTAACAACAAACTCAGATTTATAATAATCTACTAAATCTTTTGTAGGAGCTCCCGTTTCATCATCTACTCCAAAACGTTGTGCTTGTAAAATTACATTTGCAGCCTTCTTTTCATGTGCTAATACGTACGCTGTTGGCGGTAAAAATCCTACATCTACTTGTTTAGATGCCATCGCTTCTACAATTGTATTGTAGTTCGTTGAAATACTAACTTTTACTGGAATATTTAACTTATCACTTAATAGCTTCTCAAGCGGTTTTGCCTTCGCCTCTAACGTATCCGCATTTTGAGAAGGAACAAATTGAACATTTAAAGTCTTCGGTACATACCCTTTTTTCGTATCTTCATTTTTACTTGCACTTGACTCTTTCGTCCCGCAGCCACTTAATAATCCCGCTGCTAGTACAACTGTTGTGCTCATTGCAAAAACTTTTTTCAACATGTTAATGCCTCCATTTTTCATTGTTATAAAATAACCTTTCATAAACATGAAGAAATATATCACATATTTTTACAAATAATTGATTATTTACAGAATCTTTACACATTCTATACACTCACATTAAAATTCTCTTCACATATTTGATATGATGAATTGGAAGATAACAATAGAAAAGGTGAGTCATATTGGAACAAAATCAAACTGTAACTTTAAACATCTTATTAACAAGCGATATACATGGCACTGTTTATCCTATTCACTACCAAGATAACTCCCCAGCAGAACTTGGTTTAGCTAAAATTTCTACTCTTATAAAAAAAGAACGTTCCAAAAATAGAAACGTTCTTTTAATTGATAATGGCGACTTTATTCAAGGCACACCATTTACTTATCATTATGTTACATACGAAAAAAACAAAAAAAACCCAATGTCCTTATTAGCGAATTACTTACAGTATGACGCTGCAATTATCGGCAATCATGAATTTAATTACGGGATGGATATATTAAATAATGCTGTGACTACTGCGAACTTCCCGTACCTATCAGCAAACATTTTAGATAAAAACAGTAAAAAACCTTATTTCGGGAAACCATATGTAATAAAACATATTGAATCAAATATAAAAATTGCTATTTTAGGGGTGACAACGCATTACATTCCCAATTGGGAACAACCCCATCACATTAAAGATTTACTATTTGAAGATGCATTAAAGACTACAAAAGAATGGGTTTCTTACATTCGCAAACATGAGAAACCAGATTTACTAGTCGTAGCGTATCACGGGGGAGTTGAACGAGATTTACAAACCGGGGTACCGACTGAAGTGTTAACAGGAGAAAACCAAGGATATGCAATGTGCCATGAAATTGAAGGTATAGATCTTTTACTAACAGGTCATCAACACCGAGAAATTTCTCACACAATGGCTAACGGTGTAACAATTTTACAGACTGGATGCAATGGACACTCAGTTGGAAAAGTAAAAATAACATTCGAAAAAACAAAACATAAATGGGTGAAAAAAGAGAGTTCTTCTGAATTATTATCTGTACAAGGAGTTGAGGCGGACCAAGATGTACTTTCATTGGTAGCCGATTACGAAGAGAAAACACAAAAGTGGCTTGATCAACCTATTGGAATCATTCAAGGGGGCATGCAAATTTCAGATGCTATGCAAACTCGTTTGCATGATCATCCTTTTATCGAATTCATAAATAAAATACAGATGGATATAGCTAATGTATCAATTTCTTGTACAAGTTTGTTCCATAATACATCTCCAGGTTTCCCGGAACATGTAACAATGCGTGACATCGTTTCTAATTATATTTATCCAAACACATTAAAAGTAATTAGAATAACTGGAGCAGATATAAAAAACGCTCTTGAACTCTCTGCTTCTTATTTCACATTAAAAACAGATGGATCCATCACCGTAAGTCCTACCTACATAGAACCAAAGCCACAACATTATAATTATGATATGTGGGAAGGGATTTCATACGTATTAAACATTTCAAAACCAATTGGTGAAAGAGTAGAATCTTTACAGCATGACAGTGCTCCTCTTAATATGAATGAAGAATATGACGTTGTAATGAATAATTATCGTGCAAGTGGCGGGGGAAATTTCTTTATGTTTCAAAACAAACCAGTAGTAAAAGATATACCCACAGATATGTCTGAACTTATCGCTAATTATATATTGGAACATAAAACGATAGAAGCAACAGTTAATAACAACTGGAAAGTTATTAAATAACGATTTTTACAAATAAAAAAGATGGGCTTCGCCCATCTTTTAATTTAATTTTGCATTATCTTGCTTTTTTAAAGCTTTTAATTTCGTCGGTGTAACATCTGTACCTTCTTCGTTAACAACTTTAATACCTTTAAGTTCGTTTAACATATTTTGACGAAATCCTTTTAAATATTGTTCACGTAGCGATTGACGCTCACGTTGCTCTTCTTCAGTTAAACCTTCAGCTTTTGCTTTTTTCGCTAAGAAGTTAATGCGTTCAACGAGTTCGTGATTAATCATCTCGAATCCCCCTTCTAATCAAAACTGATTATTATCATACAATAGTTACTCTTCTTTATCAAGCAATTGCTTCGTATACTCTACATATCTACGATGTACAGTTGCCTTTGAAACATTATGACCAAATCCACGTAATGTTGCTGCAATTTCTTCAAACGTGAGTTCACTTTTTCGCAAACGTACAATTTCCTCAATTGGCACTTCTTTTTTCTCTCTTCCTACACTTAAATGACGATTTTTTAAATTTTTTTCTGGACGATAACCTTTTTCTACTGCACGTTGCATACCTCGTTTAATTTTCATATTATGAATCTTTCTTTGATATTCTTCAACAATACCAATAATATCTAATACCATCGAATCAGAATCCGACAATTGTAATTCACCATTATGTGTATGCGTATATACTTTTATGCCTTCTTTATGTAAACAATGCATTAACGCGATCTTCGCATTTCCTCTACCAAGACGCGTTTCATCTTGTATAAGTAACACATCAATTTGTTCGTCTCGAATTGTATCCAACACCTCTAATATACCGTCACGTTCAATTGTATATCCACTAGCCTGCTCTTCAATCACCTTAGTAACATTCATTTGATAGCGCTCAGCTAAATGCAATAATTCATCTTTTTGACGTAATAATGATGTTTCTTGCGCTTCTTTCGTTGTACTCACACGTGCATAAATAATTGCATTCATTTTGAACCCCTCTTTCTCCCTATTATTTCCCTATAGTGTAACATAAATCCGCCATTTGTTCGAACTTATGTTTGTAGAATGTTTTTTCACATGTTATACTTATTAATAAGAAAAATGAAAGAAAACGAGGTGTTAGAAAACATGGAAAAGTTAACGAAACGCCAGCAAGACATTCTCGACTTTATTAAGCTAAAAGTACAAGAAAAAGGATATCCACCTTCCGTACGTGAAATTGGTCAAGCAGTCGGCCTCGCTTCTAGTTCTACAGTGCACGGACATTTATCACGATTAGAAGAAAAAGGATACATTCGACGCGATCCAACAAAACCACGTGCCATTGAAATTTTAGGTGAAGACCGAATGGATACGGAAACACAATCTGTTATTCAAGTTCCAATTGTCGGAAAAGTTACTGCTGGTTTACCAATTACAGCGGTCGAAAGCGTAGAGGAACATTTCCCACTTCCAGCTAGTATTGTTGCTGGAGCAGACCAAGTGTTCATGTTACGTATTTCTGGAGATAGTATGATTGAAGCTGGTATTTTCGATGGAGATTTAGTTGTTGTTCGCCAACAACAGTCTGCATATAATGGTGAAATTGTAGTCGCTTTAACAGAAGATAATGAAGCAACTGTTAAACGTTTCTATAAAGAAAAAGACCATTTCCGTTTACAACCAGAAAATTCTTCATTAGAACCTATCATTTTAAAACAAGTGTCAGTTATCGGGAAAGTAATTGGCGTATATCGTGATTTACATTAAAAAATAATAAAAAGAAGATAATTACCTTATTTATATACGGTAATTATCTTCTTTTTTGTATTTTGATAGATTTCCATGCATTCTATTTCTTATTAACGAGTTTTAATCGTCACATCTCCAGCAGCCGTTTTACCACTAATCTTTTTACTACCATTTCCAATTGTTACGTTTTTATTTTCTTCATTAAAAATTGTTACATCTCCGGCAGCACTTTGCCCAGTAATTACCGCATCTTGTGGTTTTTCCGATAAAGTAATATCTATATCTCCCGCAGTTGAACTTGCTTCTAGATTATACTTAGAATCATGATCTTGAATATTTATTTCCCCACTTGTTGTTTTTGCGGTCACTTTCCCTAATACCTTCTTAAAATTCACCTCACCAGCTTTTGTCGATCCCTCCACATTCTTAGCCGTTATTTGTTTCAACTCTACTTCTCCAGCAAGTGTTCTAACACTTACGCTATCACTTTTCACATCACTCATTTCGATTTGTCCAGCAGATGAATTTACTTTTACATCTTGGTAAGAGCGTTCGGGCACAAGGAGAGTCAATTTAGACGTTTGAAACCTAAAATCGTAAAAAGAAAAATCAAATGAAGCACCTTTTTCTCTTTCCCCAATAACTTTTAATGTGTCACCATCTTCTGCGATACGAATCTCTTGTTTACGCACATCTCCTGATTGCTTGATATAAAAAGAAGAGTCAGGAGATTTTTGGACAATAATATCCCCGGCATCTAACTTAACTTCTATATTTTTTAATGTTTCGTTTTTAATTACATTTTCTTTATCACCTTTTGTAGCAGTTTGTACTGCTTTTTCATATGTTTGGGAAATTCCTATTACTCCAATAATGATACAAGCAATAGCGATTAAAAATAGTTTTTTCATCATTTACTCTCCTTTTATCATTTTGAAGTTCCATATTACATATCGTACACACAATCTCTTAAACCACTTTGTACTATAAAAAGCGATAATACATAACAATAAACCTACTCCAACAAACGTTATACTAACGAAAAGATCCAACCATATAAAAGTACCCATAAATACTTTTCCAATAACGAAAAATGGTGTTACTACACTAGCAATACCACCGATCCAAAAAGAAAATATAAAAGCAATAATTGCGACTAACGGTCCTAACACAATAATAAAATTAAACAAACTAAGTCCAATCGCTGCCATAACAGCTCTTGTCACATTTGAAGTCGATGGATTTTTTTTCATTTCATCGAAGCGATACATCGCAAGTAATTCTTTCGCTATTACTTTCGGAGAACCAAGGCCTTGTATTATTTCTGATTCAGTTTTCCCCTCTTCTAGTCCAAACTGAAAGTGCTCTTCATAATCCAATAAAATATCTTGCCTCTCTTCCTCTGGTAACTTTCTAAGATAACTTGATAATTCTTTAAGAAACCCTTCTTTACTCATCCCATTCCACCCCTTCAATAATTTCTTGTACCCCTTTCGCAAAATCACACCATTCTGTTACTAACAAATGAAATTGCGTCTCCCCTTGCTCTGTTAATTGATAATATTTACGAGGTGGCCCTTCCGTAGATTCCTTTAAATACGTCTGAAAATACCCTTCTTTCGTCAAACGACGTAATAAAGGGTATACTGACCCTTCCGATATTAAAAATTTATTAGAAATTTGCTGAACAAGTTCATAACCGTAACTATCTTTACGTTTTACAAGTGCTAATACACAAAGTTCAAGCACACCTTTTTTAAACTGAACGTTCAAGTGCCATCCTCCTTCCCTATCTTAGTACTGTTCAATACACGGTACCTGATTTATCCATAATATACCACTTAGTATTGTTTATTGCAAGGTACTAAGCTATATTTATTCCCTAAATTTAGAAAATGAACTAACGAAATTCTGAATAAGACTGTGTTATAACTGAGCATCATTACGTTAATATCATTGAGTAATAATCTGATTCACAAGCCACAAACTTATAGCCTTGCAGATGAGGACATAAAAATCATCGCTCGCGTTGTACAAGGCAGTAAAGAATTATTAAGTTTTAGCACAAGTGATTAAAAAAGATAAGATCAATTCTTTTGAAAAGATTTTCTTAGTAACATGATTCAAAATAACCAAAAACAATCCATTATCTAGTAGTTAACATATCCAATAACTTCACTAAAAAAACCCTGATACCGTAGTATCAAGGCTTTTTCATTTCACAAATTATATAAAACTTACATTTATCTGATAATGTTTTTCTATGATATCACTACTTGTTATTAATTATTGGCTTTTATGTGGCTGTTTTTCATTTTGCAACCATATAAAATTGTAATAATAGGGAATTAAAAAACCCTTGATACGAGTTGTATCAAGGGTTCAAGCCTCTTAGTAAAGAGACATATATTGATCGCGTTCCCATTGGTGAACTTGTGTTCTAAAGATATCCCACTCAATCTCTTTCGCTTCGATGAAGTGCTCAAGTAAGTGTTCTCCTAGTGCACCGCATACTACTTCATTAGATTGTAATGTAACTAACGCTTGCGCTAATGTTGCTGGTAAGTCAACGATACCTGCTTCTTCGCGCTCTTCTTTTGTCATTACATAGATGTTACGGTCTACTGCAGCTGGTGGAGTTAATTTGTTTTTAATTCCATCAAGACCTGCAGCTAATAATGTAGCCATTACTAAATATGGGTTTGCAGCTGGGTCAACACTACGTACTTCTACGCGTGTACTAATACCACGAGATGCAGGGATACGTACTAACGGGCTACGGTTTTGTGCAGACCATGCTACGTAACAAGGCGCTTCATATCCAGGTACTAGACGTTTATATGAGTTTACAGTTGGATTTGCTATCGCTGTAAATGCTGGTGCATGTTTTAAAATACCTGCGATGAAGTGACGAGCATCATCACTTAGTTGTAAGTCACCGTTTGCATCAAAGAATACGTTCTCACCATTTTTAAATAATGATAAGTTACAGTGCATACCTGAACCGTTCACACCGTATAGTGGTTTCGGCATAAATGTTGCGTGTAAACCATGTTTACGAGCAATTGTTTTTACAACAAGTTTGAATGTTTGAATGTCATCACATGAGCGAATTGCATTTGCATATTTAAAGTCAATTTCATGCTGCCCTGGAGCAACCTCATGGTGAGATGCTTCAATTTCAAATCCCATTTCTTCAAGTTCAAGAACGATATCACGACGACAGTTTTCCCCTAGATCCATCGGCGCAAGGTCGAAGTATCCACCGTTATCGTTTAATTCTAATGTTGGATTTCCTTTTTCATCAACCTTAAATAGGAAGAATTCTGGCTCTGGTCCAAGATTGAAGTCTGAAAATCCTAAAGCTTCCATTTCTTTTAACACACGTTTTAAGTTGTTACGTGGGTCTCCATCAAATGGAGTGCCATCTGCATTGTAAATATCACAGATTAGTCGAGCTACTTTACCTTTTTCAGCTGTCCAAGGGAAAATTACCCAAGTGTCTAAATCAGGATATAAATACATATCAGATTCTTCAATACGTACGAAACCTTCAATCGAAGATCCATCAAACATCATTTTGTTATCAAGAGCTTTCGTTAATTGTCTCACTGGAATCTCTACGTTTTTAATTACCCCTAAAAGGTCCGTAAATTGTAAACGGATATACTTTACATTCTCTTCTTTCGCCAAACGGAAAATATCTTCTTTTGTGTATCTAGACATTATAAATTCCTCCTTAGTCCCTCTAATCGCCTTCAGAATCAGTTATCTTTAGTGAAAAAATCTTGAAATGTCACCTTGTCGCAATGAAGTTCGATTGAATCTACCTGTATGTTGTAGTTCATCTCGAAGTATTTTGCGAAGCTCAGTTTTTGAAATTTCTTTCGTTTCTTCTTTTACTTTCACTGCTTCTGTTTGATTTTCTTTCATTAGTAACACTTGCTTAATACCAGCCATATTCAAGCCTTGATCTAACAAATCTTTAATCTCTAACAACTTATCTACATCGTTAAATGAAAATAATCTACGATTCCCCTTTGTACGGGTTGGAGAAACAAGATTATGCTCTTCATAGTAGCGAATTTGACGTGCAGACAATTGTGTTAAATCCATAACAATACCAATTGGAAACAGCGGGGCAGAACGTCTATCTTCTTTCATTTTTCAGTTCCTCCTTCGCCTTAACTGCTTCTCATTTTATAACATGTTATGTTTAGTGTCAATAGATGTTAGCTTTTCTTACATGATTTTTTATAAATTTTTTCATTCTTTTTTCTAATCGCAGAAATCGTTACTTTTATACGAAAAAAGCTGCCGATATCGACAGCTCCCCTTTAAGAAATTGTTAATAAATTCTTTTCAATCAATTCATCAATCGCAGAACAAATCGCAATTTTAACATGCGAATACGTTAATCCACCTTGCACATATGCAACATACGGTGGTCTAATCGGACCATCAGCAGACAATTCAATACTTGCACCTTGAATAAATGTTCCCGCCGCCATAATTACATCATCTTCATAACCTGGCATATAGTTTGCATACGGAGTAAAATGCGAATTAATTGGAGATGCATATTGAATCGCTTGGCAGAAGGCAACCATACGGTCTTTATCATCAAATTGAACAGATTGAATTAAGTCTGTTCTTGGTGCATTCCACGCTGGTGACGTGTTCATTCCTAACTTTTCTAAAAACGCAGCTGTAAAAATCGCACCTTTCAGCGCTTGTCCTGCAACATGTGGCGCTAAGAAGAACCCTTGATACATTTCTTGCAGACTGTATAAAGACGCTCCAGCTTCCGCACCAATTCCCGGAGATGTTAAACGATATGCACACGCTTCAACATACTGTTCTTTACCGACAATGTAACCACCAGTTTTTACAATTCCCCCGCCTGGGTTTTTAATAAGCGAACCCGCCATTAAATCTGCACCAACATGACACGGCTCTTGCTCTTCAATAAACTCCCCATAACAATTATCTACAAACACAACAACATCAGGTTTAATTTCTTTAACAAACGCGATCATCTCTTTAATTTGAGAAATAGTAAACGATGGACGAGTAGCATAACCTTTCGAGCGCTGAATACCGATCATTTTCGTATTACTATGAATCGCTGCTGCAACAGCTTCAAAATCAACAAGCCCACCTTCAGTTAGCGGAACTGCATTGTAACCAATATTATATTCTTTAAATGAACCTACACCTTTCCCACGCACACCAACGATTTCCTCTAACGTATCATACGGTTTCCCAGTAATGTACAATAACTCATCTCCTGGACGTAAAATACCGAATAACGCTGTAGAAATAGCGTGAGTACCTGAAATAATTTGCGGACGAACAAGTCCAGCTTCCGCCCCAAATACATCAGCATACACTTTTTCTAACGTATCACGGCCAATATCATCATAACCATAACCTGTCGTCGGGATAAAATGCGAGTCACTAATTTTATGTTTACGAAAACTTTCTAATACACGAAACTGATTACTTTCAATTACTTCATCCGCACGTTTATGTACTTCTGTAATCTGATTCTCTACTTCTTTTACGATTGGAGCAATTTTTTCTCCATTTTTCAAACGATCAAACATTTTTATTTTCTCCTTCTTCCACTAAAAATCTCTTTAATTGCACATTAAGCGATGAATGAGTAAAAATATACCCTGCACAATCATATACAAATTTATCTTCCAGAAACTCCATCTTTGCTAATAGCGTTTCCGTCTTTAAAAGCGTTAATAACTTACCTTCACTCGGAGGGATTTCTACTCGATAACGATCCATTTCTTTCTTCATTTTCATTTCTATCGCTTCTTTTATACGCAATAAATCACTTTCTTCAAAAGCACTAGTCATTAAGAAATCACTTTTCGGAAACGGAATAAAGTTTTGATGTAATTCATCTTTTTTATTATATAACGTAATAATAGGAATATGATTAATTTCAAGTTCTGATAATAATCGTTTTACTGTTTTTTCATGCCCTATGTAGTTAGGATCCGCAGAATCAACTACATGTAAAATAACATCTGCTTCCCCCGCTTCTTCCAGTGTTGAACGAAAAGCAGCAATTAATGAAGTGGGTAAATCTTGTATAAAACCAACAGTATCAGTTAGTAATACTGTATAACCAGAAGGTAACGGCATCTTCCTCGTCGTTGGGTCTAGTGTTGCAAACAGAAGGTTTTCTTCAAACGTATTAGCTTCCGTTAATCTATTAAACAGTGTCGATTTCCCTGCATTTGTATAGCCTATTAATGAAATTTGAAATACTTTATTGTCTTTTCTTCTCTCACGATATCTTTTTCGGTGTTCCACAACAACTGCAAGTTGTTTCTTTATTTCATCAATACGCGATCGAATATGACGACGATCCGTCTCAAGTTTCGTCTCACCCGGTCCTCTCGTTCCAATACCACCACCAAGACGTGATAAGGACAACCCTTGCCCCATAAGACGTGGCATTGTATATTGCAACTGAGCTAATTCCACTTGCAGCTTACCTTCCCTCGACTTCGCACGTTGCGCAAAAATATCTAGTATTAGTTGCGTTCGATCAATTACTCTCGCATCTAATACTGAGGATAAATTCCGAATTTGACTCGGCGTTAATTCATTATTAAATATAATAACATCCGGCTCTAATTCTTCAGTTAGCATTGTAAGCTCTTCTAATTTCCCTTTACCTATGTAAGTTGCCGGATGAAACTTTGGTCGTTTTTGCGTTGTTGAAGCTAACACTTCCGCTCTCGCAGTCTTAGCTAGTGATGCAAGCTCTTTCATGGAATGCATAAATTTTTCATCATCATCTTGCGGCAATTGACAGCCTACTAATATGACTTTTTCTTTTTCTTCCATCAAATATGTTCACTCATCCTTTTCGAAATTTAAACCTTCTAATATAATAGCAGAGGAAGCACATTTCATCTAGTTAGCGGGGGAGAAAATTCATGGCATGGGAGATTTTTAGCATCATAGGCACAATCGCTTTCGCACTAAGCGGAGCCATTGTTGCAATGGAAGAGGATTATGATATTTTCGGGGTGTATATTTTAGGAATGGCAACCGCATTTGGGGGAGGTGCCCTTCGTAATTTATTAATCGGTTATCCGATTGTCGCGTTTTGGCAACAAGACATGTTATTCCAAATCGCACTTTTATCAATGACTATTATTTTTCTTTTTCCAAATAAGTTAATTAGTCATTGGAAAAAGTGGGAAAATATCACTGACGCTATCGGCTTATCAGCATTTGCTGTACAAGGAGCATTATATGCTCAAAAATTAAATTTACCAATTAGTGCCACAATCGTGGCAGCTGTTTTAACTGGTATCGGCGGCGGTATCATTCGCGACCTTTTAGCCCGCAGAAAACCTCTCGTTCTTCGAGCTGAAGTATATGCCTTTTGGACAATTTTAGCAGGTTTCTTAATTGGCGCTCAAATTATTGTTAGCGATTGGGCCCTTTACATTTTATTCATTTTAATTGTTTGCTTCCGCATGGTTTCTATTCATTACAAATGGCATTTACCGCACAGACGTATCGAAACGAAAGAACGTTCAATGCATAAATAGCAATCTAACCTCTTTACATATCGTAAAGAGGTTTTTCTTTTCTAACGATTTTTTCTTTATATAATGTTTATACTAATTTTTAAAGTGAGGTGAATACAAATGACAAACCACGTTAATAAAGGAGCTCAAAAAAGTTCAGTAAACCAATTTGGACACGACCCTAATTCAGCACACGAAAAGAGCGCTAAAATGGAACGCTTCCATAAAGCGCACCAAGAAAAAGCAAAAAAAGAGTAAACGAACTTATACACAAAAATAGACGCACAGTTTATGTACTGTGCGTCTCCTCTTCGAGCATCAAATCCATACTCGATATTCCAATTAAATCATTTTTATCATACGTATCTTCTTGCAACAACCGCATCGCCTGTGTACGAATTGATTTTTCAACAATATTCCGTACATATCGCCCATTACTAAACGATGTAATTTGCGACGAATACTTCACCGCATGTAAATGATCCCTAAATTTCCATTCAGCTTCTTTTGATAACTGATATTCACGATCTTCATACATTCTCTTTCCAATTTCCAATAGCTGATTTACCGAGTAATCCGCAAATTCAATAATAAATGGAAAACGAGATTGCAGCCCTGGATTTAATGAAAGAAAGTGATTCATCTCTCTTGAATATCCAGCTAAAATCAATACAAAACCATGTTGTTTATCTTCCATATGTTTTACAAGCGTATCAATTGCTTCTTTTCCAAAGTCCTTCTCTCCTCCTCGAGCTAAAGAATACGCCTCATCAATAAACAAAATACCTCCCATTGCTTTTTTTATTAAGTCTCTTGTTTTTTGAGCTGTATGGCCGATGTACTCTCCTACAAGATCAGCACGTTCAGCTTCAACCAAGTGGCCTTTCGATAGAATATTCATCTCAAACAGCAATTTTCCTATCATTCTAGCAACAGTTGTCTTCCCTGTACCCGGATTCCCTTTAAACAGCATATGAAGCACTTGCTTCTCAGACTTCAATCCCTTCTCTTGTCTTTTTTTATTCACATAAATCCAAGCATATATTTCTTTTATTATCTTTTTTATATCATCCATCCCAACAAGCTTCCCCATCTCTTCTTCAATTCTCTGCAGCATTTCATGTTTAATTGTAGTTTCATTTGAAATTACCGTTTTATTTTCTGCGGCTGGCAAAGAAATTTTCTTTCGATGGTTTAACACAATATTAATTTGATTGTTGTTTTTCTTTCGCATCGATTGTTCCATACAATCACCTCATTTTATCCCGCTATTTGCGAGCAGTAAGACTCCCACCTCGACATTCAGCAAACGCTTGGTATTTAAGCGGGAGATAACCGCCCGTAAATGCCCGATTGGTTCAACTAATAATCGCAGAGGATGAACAAAATCCCCACTGATTATAGTTTCACTTTATCCACTCACCAAATATTATTATTCCTGTCCCCCTTGTAAATGCCTATTTTCAGAAAAGTTTGCTATAATATAAGAAATAATTAAGGTGGTGGGACTATGGAGACAACGGAATTCCATGATACAATACAAGCCTTTTCTATTTTTTTATTGAATAAAGGCCGAAAACCCTCAACTATTAAACGTTATGTTTATGACGTTGAAGACTTCGGACATTGGTTAGAAAAAAACAAAAAGCTCCCTTCCAGTAATATATGGGCTACACTTTGTACAAAAGACTACGAAGATTACTTTTCCGATTTAAAAACGAATCGACATTACTCAGAAAAAACGATGCATCGTGTATTTACTGTATTAAATAGAATGCATCACTTTCTAAACATTCCCAATCCATTGAAGAATATGGAAATATCTATTCAACCAGACCGTACACTTCGTAACGAAGATTTCATTTCACCTGATGAAGAAAAAAGATTAAAGTATATAGTCACTTCATTAGAAGGACTTTCAGAAAAACAACTTCCTGTGCGCCCTTTATTAATGGATCGCAATATTGCTATTTTAAATCTATTGATAGACTACGGTTTATCCTTACAGGAACTTACAGCATTAACAATGCATCACGTTCACTTTGAAACTAATACATTATCAATCCCAGCAACCGCAGGTGTAGAAAGAACAATTACATTAGCAAAAGAAGACAAAAAACAACTATATACTTATTACAAAAGCATCCCAGAACCAGTTCGTCCTAAATACCATAGTGATGATCCATTATTTGTCGCATTCGATTTTAACCGTGGAACATACAGGTGGGTATATGAAAATGATGCACCAAAGGCATTAACGGAAATTGCTATACAAAAAATGATTCGCCTCGAAGTGGCTAGAGCCAATTTACGTAAAGGAATTTCAGGACAACATTTTCGTAACACCTATATTTTAAACTTAATAAAAAAAGAAACTCCTGAATCAGAAATTATAAAACTCGCTGGATTCAAATCAAAAATTTCCTTAAAGCGATATTATCAATACGCAGAAAATAGAAAAAACGCCTTATTGTAAGGCGTTTTTTCTATTTTTTCTTTAAACAAACGATTTTACTATGACCATTTAACTAATTTCTGCATCTACTATGATGAGTTTCGTTCACATTTTCGTGAGAAAGGAGAGATTTAATGTCTCGTTATAACGACAATCAAAACAAATTCTCCAAACCATGCTTTCCAAGTAGCGCCGGACGAATCCCGAATACTCCATCAATCCCAATTACTAAAGCTCAACTTAGAACATTTCGTGCGATTATTATTGATTTAACAAAAATAATCCCAAAACTTTTCGCAAATCCATCTCCCCAAAATATTGAAGACCTAATCGATACATTGAACCTACTGAGTAAATTTATTTGTTCACTAGACGCTACTTCCTCCCTGAAAGCACAAGGGTTAGCTATTATTAAAAACTTAATAACTATATTAAGAAATCCAACCTTTGTAGCAAGCGCTGTATTTATTGAGCTTCAAAATCTCATTAACTATTTACTATACATTACAAAATTATTCCGAATTGACCCTTGCACACTTCAAGAGCTCCTTAAATTAATAGCAGCATTACAAACTGCTCTAGTTAATTCTGCTTCGTTCATTCAAGGACCTACCGGACCTACTGGACCAGCAGGCGCTACTGGTGCCACTGGGCCTCGAGGTAACACGGGC